>JBARBE010000408.1:0-16798 GCA_049792735.1 Candidatus Acidiferrum sp. | reverse complement strand
TGTTGAGCGGTCTCCTTCACCCCTGTTAGAAAGAATTCAAGCCAAGTCTCCCAGTCTCCGTGCGTGCGAACGCGGTCAAGCAATTCGTAATATTTCTGCCGGTTCATTTTGAAATAAAGGCTGAGGTAAAGAATGGGCTCATGGATAGAGCCAGCTACGCACAGCAAGAAGGTAATCAGCAATCGGCCAAGTCTTCCATTCCCGTCCAAGAAGGGGTGAACGGTCTCGAATTGAACGTGCACCAAGGCCGTCTTTACCAGAATCGGCAGGTCTTCGTGCTCGCGATGAAGGAACTTTTCGAGTGCGGCCATGCATTCCATCAATTTCTCGGGTGGCGGTGGAACAAACGCTGCGTTTCCGGGCCGTGTGCCCCCAATCCAGTTTTGGGTCTCGCGGAATTCGCCGGGACGTTTCTGGCTGCCGCGCCCTTTGGACAAGAGAATCTTATGAATCTCGCGAATCAGACGAAGAGACATCGGAAAATCTTCGCGGAGTCGACGAAGCCCGTGATTCATCGCCGCCACGTAATTTGAAACTTCCTGAACGTCCTCCAGCGGGACGCTGGGGGCTTCGGCGCTTTCGAATAGCATCAGGTCAGAAAACGACGACTGAGTACCCTCGATCTGCGAAGAGAGTACGGCTTCCTTCCGAACGTAAAGGTAAATGAAGAGCGAGGGGTCGGGCAGAATGGACGCGAGTCCGTCCAGACGTCCGAGCGCCTGATTTGCCTGCTCAAGCAGGGGCAAGAGCCGCTGGAGGGCCAGCGGCGGGACCGGTGGCAACGGAGGCGGCACATAGGCCCGAAAGGACTCGTCCTTGAAGGTCTTGAGGATGTAGGTCCCGAGGCGGCTGTTAGGTTTGGTTGGCGTCGCCATCACAAAACTATAGTTTCGTTAGAAATTCGCTAACGAAACTATATAGCCTTTTAGTTCCGTTAGCCAGCCAAAACAGGGGATCTTCTACGACGGATGAGGCAGAAACCGCCCCCCGCTCCTTCTCCGGGGGGATTCGGACAATTGCCCTAAGGTACCGCGTGAGCGTTTCGCAACGGCCCTCGTTGAGCGCCGTGATGAGCTGCTCGATGGCTTGATTTGTAACTTTCTTGATGTTTTCTGAATTCATTTTCTTTGTCCTTTCAGTGAGTTGAGAGTTGTTCTCTGAACCAGAAAGGAGAACAAAATCGCAACGCACTCACGGAAAGGACAGAGAGCGAAGCGGTCTGGTATTTGCGGCTGAAGCGGATGGCAACGGGCGTGACAGGTCGCTGCTCACCTGGCGCGACTGTGTGCTAGTGGAAGCCGTTGCAGCACTGAGGTGTGCTGCGGTAACCGAGTGCCTCTTTCTTCCACGTTTACGTCGATGCTTTTTCTGAAACGGGGAAGCAGCCTTCAAAAGTGAGCCAAGGCTAGATCCTTGACATGATTCCGGAGGGGGAAGTGGACGCTCTTCCGGGACCAGCACACTAGGGTCGGACGTCTTATTTCGGTCGCTTCTTATCGAAATCTTCTACGGTTGCAAAGATGGAATCTACCAAACGAGTTGCTGCGGATGTGGCGCGGGCCAGAACCTTTATTTGTTCGCGGCAGGCGAGACTTCTGCTCGGATTAGGGTAGTTAATCGCGTGGTCCACTTCTCCCCAGACCTCTTCCAGGAGGGTTCGCACTTGTATTTCGCAAGTGACCTTCGTTCTCGAAGCCGATTCAATGACGTAATGTACGCTCGTATAGAGAGTGGGACTCTTTTCGATCTCGACACCGTGTGCGGCGAAGAATGCGCGGGATTCGTCATCCCAAGTGCGTGCAAAAGGCCCTTCCACAACTCTAAATCGCTGCTCCTTGAAAATGTCTTTCAGTGCCTTATTTATCTGAGTGAATTGTCGCGTGTGCAGATGGAGAATCCGAACTCCTGCCAAGTCGTTAATCCTCGACAACAGATTATTCGGGTTCAACGAAAAAGTTCTTCCCTTATCTCTGCATTCCTGAACTTTTCTCAACAGCTTGGCTTTGAGACTCTTGGGCGATTTTGTGCGAGACCGCATTGAATGTATATGCTTTGATAATGAAGGAGATTCTCTCAAGGCAGCCCGAACAGCTCTCATGAATTGAGCGACAATGGTTTGATTGTCCTTGTAGTAGGCGACGAGGTTGGCGATTTGCTTGCGTTCTGCCTTGGTCGGCATAGCTTATCAGTCTGACCGCTATTCAGCGCTCTCGGTTAATCGAATGACTTTTCTGGCGATAGATTTGAAATCCACCTCTGCTTTTTGCCTCAATTGAGGGGAGCCTCCTGCTGCTTCCCATAGGGGCGCGCCTGCCCGTTGAGACGCCGGGACCAAACTCGCAAAGTCCTGCACCTCGCCCAACTTCGACTGACTAGATGGGATTGGAACCAAATGTGGATTGACACCCCGCAGTACTGCCGTTACATCACTTTGAATCCTTCGGTCAATCTTGTACGCATAACTGAGGTGCTCAGAAGTGGGTTGCCCACGATACAGTCTAAAATTCTGAGGAATATATCCGAGAAAATGTGGCTCTCCGGGCAAGAGGTAGATGTCATCTGGAGCAAGGGCGCTAATTGTGTCCCATTCGCGTATCCAACTTGCTAACGTTCGCCCAAGAGTCTTCAGTGCTCTAACTGAAAAAAGGTCGTAGGCAACTGGGACTACGAAATAATCGCAGTCCAATAGAATCACGCGATTTAAGGGACCAATGTTTGGTCCTGAGTCATAAAATATATAGTCACTCTGATGGGATTTCGCCAATTCATTTACAAGAGTGCTGAGCGCGGTAGTACCTCGAAAACCTTTCGACTTCCTCTGGAAGCATTGGCTCCAGAAATCATTGAGTTCGGATTCGAACTCGGATAAACGAACATCACCGGGGACAAGAAGAACGTTCTTAACAGGCAATTCGAAGGGGCGGATTCTCCGGACACCCCCGCTGGCCTGCACCACGGGCATCAACGCAGACCAAAGTGTACGGCCGTTGTCGCTGTCAGAATGGTCAAGCAGATCATCTATGACCTTGTCTTCAAAGAGGTAAGCCGTCAGATTGCACTGTGGGTCCGAATCGACGAGCAACACTTTCTTGCCGAGGTTTGCGATTGCCACGGCTAGATTGAAAGTCAGAGTCGTTTTACCGACGCCCCCTTTGTGATTGAAGATTGCCATCCGGAGTGCCGAAGCCCGCTTTGTGTTTGTCATAGTCTTCGACACCTACTGACCAGGTGTTGGCTTGAGTGTAGGTTTACGAGCGCGCTTCCGCTTAAACGCCGTTTCCATGATTCTCTTGGCGGCTTCACGGTCCGGCAGTGCGCGAACGAATTGTTCTCCGATTGCGCTCAGTTGGCGCAACCCTCCGCCAGCTTGGACGAGATAACCTCGAAGCACTGCATTGTTTGCCGCCACTGCCGCATTGGCGAATTTCGGCTGCGCTGCTTCTGTATTGAGTTTACTAAGATCTATAGTTTTGAAGTGAGGCATGTCCCTGTAGTGAGTCAAGTAGAACGCCAAGCAGCCGATGCGCTCAACATCGTTGGCCGGTCGTTTCTCGACAATGAAAGCCTTCGGTGTAACGTCTAGTTCTTGGGAGAAACTTACGGGCGGTGACGTTGCTCCGGTGACTGACTCGTGTTGCGGGTATTTAACGTCGATTCCAGCTTGTGTCGCGGCTGTTCCGATCCCGTAATAGGACAAGACTGCTCTGATAATTCTTCCCCTGTCTTCGTCGGGCAGCCCTTCTAAAATTGACAAGACTCTGTTTAGTGCGTCTACACCTTTTGATTCTGGAGTTTCAGACATCTGCCCTCCGAAGTGACGCCGTTACCGAACCTGGATGGAACATCCTTTTGGCCCTCCAGCGTCTGAAATCATACCTCAATCTGCCTCCCAATCCCGTGGTCCTTGGCAGCTTGCGCATGGGGTAGACTGACCCATAGCCCGATGCGCTACTGGTGGGTCAACCAGAACCAGACCTATAAACAGGAGCTTGGCGGCGGGTATCTATGGTCGCCGAAGCGGACCGCCAATGGTGCGCGTAATCCGTTCTACGAGTCTATGCGCGAGGTTGCGCCAGGGGATCTCGTCTTCTCGTTTGTGGACACGCGTATCGCGGCCGTGGGAATTGCGGAGTCGTATTGCTACGAGAGCCCTAAGCCCGAGGAATTCGGTACTGCTGGACTGAACTGGGAACGAATTGGCTGGCGCATACGAGTGCGATTCAAGTCGTTAAGCAATCTGGTTCGGCCCAAGGAACACATAGAATTGCTCCGGCCGCTACTCTCGGATCGATATGCTCCGTTACAACCGAATGGAAATGGAATCCAGTCTGTATACCTAACGGGGGTTTCAGAAGGCTTCGCCGAGGCCCTCATCGCACTTATCGGTCCTGAGGCAATCGCAGTCCAGGCGAATGCGATCCAAGCTGACAGGAGCATGACGGTGGCTAATGCGGACTTGGAACTGTGGGAACACCACATTGAGTCCGAAGTGGATCGAGACATCAGTATTCCACTTACCGACAGAGAAGCGATCATCACCGCTAGGAGAGGCCAAGGTCTCTTCAAGCAGCGGGTGATGGCGATTGAGCGATTCTGCCGCATTACGCGCGTTGACAATCCCACGCACTTGCGGGCCAGTCACTGCAAGCCGTGGCGGGATTCCACAAACAACGAACGCCTGGACGGAGAGAATGGGCTTCTGCTTACGCCCAGTATCGATCATTTGTTCGACCGAGGGTTCATCAGCTTTCAGGACGATGGCCAACTGATTGTATCGCCGGTAGCGGATGTTTCGTCGCTAGAGCGGATGGGCGTGCCAACGCGGGAGACAGTTAACGTGGGAGCGTTCTCGTCGGGGCAGCGACAATTTCTGGAATACCATCGGGACGCGGTATTGCTGAGAGCGGTTCGCTGAAGGTGTGCATGCCCCAAACCGCCTATGTTGGGATCGATGTCGCGTGTGCAAAGCGAAAGCGGTTGCCGCTGGCGGTATGCGTGTTCTCCGTTGGCCGCTTGGAAACCATGCCGCTCCGAGATTGGTCCACAAGGCCCCCACTTGGTGAGGGCAACCTGATGGCGCTCGAAACTGAGTTCCAGGAGAGGTTCGCCGAGGACACGGTTCGCTATCTTCGTGAGGTCGAGGCCCACTTCTCGGTCAAGATTAAGCGTATCGCCATAGATGCCCCGAGTGACGCTAGGAGCGCTAACGCGGAAGGGCGTCAATGCGAGCTAGCACTGGGTGCAGCGCACCTTAGCTACTTCCAAACCCCGAGCTGGGCTGAGTTTGAGGAGATCCATCGGCAGATCGAGAAGCATGTGAGCGGTGGCGGGCGAGAGTCGCATCTCCCGCACGCAAACAAACTTTGGATGCTTGTCGGATTCGCGTTATTCAAGAGGCTTCGACGACAGTGGGAGTGCCTAGAAGTGTTCCCTCAGGCAATAGTTCACGCCATAGGTGTTGCTGGTGCGCATAAGTCTAGTCGAAACGGTTACGAAGGCCAGCTTGCCGCCGCCGCTAGGAACACCGGCGTCACCACCTCGCAGCTCGCGGCAGAATTGAATGTGGCATGTTTTGGCTCGCGGCACGACCGGCTCGATGCGTACCTTTCCGCATGGGTCGCGGCGCTAGCTCCACACGACCGTGAGGCTTTCGGGGTTCCGCCGGACGATGCTATCTGGGTTCCGAAACAAAGCACACGACGAACGGAGTAGCCCACCAGCCCTTCAGTTCAGTGTGTTGAATTCAAGGGCTGGATTCAGTCAAGCTTCAGTCCACTTCAGGAGCGAGATAAGATCACTCAGGCAGCCAGGACGCTTGGAGGTGGGTCATCATTCGCGTGGCGGACGTAAGGCCAAGCGAGCGTAGTGCGCGCCTGCCTACCGTCTGCCTGATCGCAAAGAAAAACTTGGGTCCAACTTGGGTCCAACAACTGCCAAATTAGGTCCAAAACCGTGTACCATGACGTAGAACAAAGCTAGACGGACCAACAAGATAGATTTTTTGCAACTGCCTTGGGCGCAGGAGGCCCCCGGTTCAAATCCGGGCGCCCCGACCAATAACTTACTGAACTACTTGAGTCTCTTCCTGCGCAGTATTTCCACGACCATCCAACTTGGGAACATTTGGGAACAATTGGTCTGCGAGCATGTTCAAAGCGTCTCTCTGGGCACTCCCACTCGCGTGCGTGTAAACTTCCAGAGTTGTTGCCATGTAAGAATGCCCCAGTTGAGCTTGTGCAACCTTGAGCGGCGTTCCTTGGGCATGTAACAGCGTGCCATGGGTATTGCACACTTGATCGGCCAGCACCTCACTCGGATGTGCCAATGCAAAGGTAACGTTTGCCGTGGGCCTGTTCTACTGATTTTCCACGTCGAGACTGGAATCTAAAGTATGCTTGGGTAGCTCTTCTCATGTCCCCCCGCGATACCTTAGGACCGCGGATTGGAAGCGCAATATGGGCAACCCTTCGCCGCGGAACGTCGCACTTTTTGTCTTCGCGGCTTGAATATGACTACAGCGCTTGGAGTTGCGCGAAGCCGCATGGCTTTCTCCACCATTGCGCTGGCATTCCTCTCTGCCGGGGTGCTTCTAGTAACTGTGTCTTTCGCCAAAACCCCTCTCGCCCCGTGGCGACAAGAAGTGGAAAAGAAGGCACCACCCTTACGATGGGATCCGCCTCGCGTGGACGATCCAATCTCGTCTCTCTCCGCGACTTCGCCATGCTCCCTTCCCGATGTCCTGAAACAGGCGGGACAACGTGCCGAGGAGCTCGTCGACCATCTTCAGAAGTTTATTGCGCTCGAGCAGGTCCGCTACCAACAAACGGACAGACAGGGCGCGCCTGAGATTTATCTCGCCCCGAAGTTCGAATACCTGGTTGATTTTGGAAAGACATTCGAGCCTCTCCACATTCATGAAACCCGCACACCGCTTGCCGGGACCCAGGACGAACCGCTCAGCTCCATTCTAGATAAGGGACTGCCGGTCTTGGCCCTGATCTTTCATCCTTCGCTTCAAGGCGATTACGAGATGAGCTGCGAGGGCGCCACGCTATGGAATCATCAGCCCGCCTGGGTCGTTCATTTTCGGCAAATGAGAGGCGAGCGTCCCCGGACTTTAACAATGGAGACCCCAGTGGAAGTCTACCCGCGACTTCTCAACGCGACGGAACTTCGCCCGCTCAGTATCAAGGGTCGCGCCTGGATCGCCGCGGACTCCGGCCAGGTAATGCATCTCGAAACAAATCTGGTGGGACCGATTCTGATGATTGATCTCAGCGAGGTGGCGACCTCGGTGGATTATGCGCCGGTAAAATCTCATTCGCTAAATCTCGAAATCTGGTTGCCCCAATACGCGGTCGCATTCACAGACTTTGCCCAGCGCAGAATGATCATCGAACACACTTTTTCCGACTTCCAGCTCTTTTCCGTGGAAACGCGGGAAACCATCCGGCAGCCTAAAGTGCCGTGACCGCATCTTTAACCGGAACTCTTGGTCGGCGATTGTCAATACATCGGATTTCGCGATTGATTCCTGATAAATTACGCGGTCGCGCACATAATTTTGAAGGATTATGTTGCTTCGGCTCCGCATTTTCGCATGCCAGGAAAGCCGGAAGCGCACATATTATATTGCACTCGATATGAAAGAAAACGTTTACGCAGTGGATGGGTTGCATTGGCAAGATAGGAGTTCGGCGGAGTGAGTTCGCGGCGGCAGTTTCTTAGGGCAGCAGCTTTGGGTTGGCTTGGCTCACGCGCCACGGCTTTACGTGCGGCGTTCCCATCTCCCCTGCGTTCTTTCGCTAACACTGCTCCTGTACAGGTCAAGTTTGTCGATATCGCCGTCTCCGCCAACCTTCACTTTCAACACGACAATGCCGCATCCGCGGAAAAATATTTGATCGAAACAATGGGATCTGGTTGCGGATGGATCGACTACGATCAGAATGGCTTGCTTGATCTTTATCTGGTGAACGGCGCCGCTACGCGTCTTTACACTCCCAGGCAGACTCTGCGCAGCGCTCTTTACCGAAACAACGGCGATGGCACATTCACAGACATCACCGCTCAGGCCGGTGTCGGTGCGGAAGGATTGTTCGGAATGGGCGTGGCCGTCGGCGACTACGACAACGACGGCTTCCCTGATCTTTTTATTTTGGGCTACGGCCGGTGCATTCTCTATCACAATAATGGCGACGGAACCTTTACCGATGTGACCGAACATGCCAGGGTCGGGAACCTCGGCAAATGGGGGTCGCGCGCGGCTTGGTTCGACTATGACAACGACGGCTTGCTGGATTTGGTCATCGCCAACTATGTGGATTGGACGCCGGAGAGAAACTACTGGTGCGGCGACAAAGGGCCCGGAATGAGAAGCTACTGCCACCCCGACGTCTATCATGGTCAAACGCCCACTCTGTATCACAACAACGGGAACGGCACATTCACTGACGTAAGCAAACGCTCCGGCGTCGGCCTTAAGCCCGGAAATGGCTTGGGCGTGGTCACCTTCGACTATGACAACGACGGCTGGCAGGACATTTTCATCGCCAATGACCAAATGCCCAATTTCCTGTTCCACAACAATCGCGACGGCACTTTTAGCGAAGTCGGCTACGCCGCCGGAGTTGCTGTAGGAATTGATGGACAGTTCGAAGCCGGAATGGGAGTGGACGCCGCAGACACCACCGGCAACGGTAAAATGGATTTGATTGTGACCCACCTGGACCAGCAATTAGCCCGCTTTTACCAGAATCTCGGCGGCGGCATTTTCGAAGACGCCACTTTCCGATCGAAAATTTCCTACTCCACATTTCACCTCAGCGGCTTCGGCACACGCTTCATGGACTATGACAACGACGGCGCCCGCGATTTGTTCATGGCCAACGGGCACGTGCTCGACAATATCGAGCGCTACCATTCGGATATCAAATACGCCGAGCCGAAGTTGATGTTTCGCAATGTAGGCGGCGTTTTCCAAAACGTGAGCGACCAGCTCGGGCCGGACTTTCTCGTTCCGCGCGTGAGCCGAGGTGCGGCAGTAGCCGATTTTGACAACGACGGCGATCTAGACATTCTTGTCAGCAACAACGGCCAATCGCCGCAGCTTCTGCGCAACGACGGCGGAAACGCCAATCATTGGCTGGAGATTTTTTTGATTGGCACCAAATCGAATCGTGACGGAGTCGGCGCGCATGTGAAACTCGCCGCTGGCGATCTGGTGCTCTACGATCAGCGGAAAGGCGGCATGAGCTACCAGTCCGCGCAGGATCCACGCCTCCATTTCGGATTGGGCCAGCGCTCGAAAGTTGACACTCTCGAAATAACTTGGCCCAGCGGGGCGTTCACCAAATTAAACAACATAAAAGCGGATCAGATTATTTCTGTGAAAGAAGACGAAGGTTTGGTTTCGCGGCCGTTCCCACAAATCAAATGGAAATAGTTCTTTCAGAGAACGCGTAGCTGCCGTTGCTGACAATCAAGGCCGCAGGTGATCGACGCTGGCTGTGCTGCCGGGAATAGGTTTGCGTTCTCCGGGCGCCGAATTAATTTTTGCCGCTTGCTCGGCGTTTAGCTGGGCCAATGTAGCGAGCATCGCGTCCGCCTGCCGCGGCTTGCCGAGCCTTCGGTAGGCGACCGCTAGATGCGAGTACACAGAAGGGTTGCGCGGATCGAGCTGACGTGCCTTTTCGAAGTGTTCCGCCGCCGCAGCGGCCTGATTATCCATCTCTAGAATGTTGCCGAGCGCGATTTGCGCCATAACATACCCGGGACGCAGCTCAGTTGCCTTCTCCAAAGCACCGCGAGCTTCCTCGAACTCCGGCGTGCCCGGAGCGGCACCGGAACGAATGAGCGCATCTCCGAGCATCGTCAACAGCAGATAGTTTTCATAGCCCTGCTGGATTCCTGTACGCGCCGCGTGAATTGTTTCTGCCATATTACCCGAGAAATAAGCTTGTTGTGCGGCAGCGAGAAAAGCGACTTCGCTATGCGGAGCAAGTGACACTGCAAGCGCAAATTCGGGCTTCGCATCGTCGAATCGATCGAGCATCGCCAAAAAATAGCCGCGCTGATAGTGAAGCCGCGCAGAATCGGGCAGATTGTGAAGAGCGAGAGCGAGGACGCGCATCCCAAACTCGTAGTCGCGATGGTCGGCACACGCATCGGCGACGAACCCGTAAAGCTTTTCGTTCTTAGGATCCAGACTCGCGGCACGTTGCAACGCCTTCATGGACTGTTCGGCCTGGCCGTCACCTATGTAGGCTTGAGCCAGAAGATTTTCAATATTGACGCTCGCTGTCCTTTCGCGGCGAAGTGCGGTGAGAACACGAATCGCTTGCGGAAACTGCGACGTTGCCACGTAACAAAGAGCAAGGTTGAATTCGACAGCGTACTCGTCCCCAACGCGTCCTTTGGCCGCCAGGAAATGTGGAATCGCTTCGGAAAACTGCCCTCGTTGCGTAAGGCCTACTCCGGCGCGAAGCTCCTCCTCTGCGTTAGGCGAATCGGAATATTGCGGGAGTTGATCCGGTGCGCTGGTTTGGGGCACCGAGCCACTGAAAGGATTCTGCGCAGCGTCGGCCGGCGCGCAAGCCGCTGCCGAGATCAGCAAGAGCACCAAAGAATGAATCGTCACGAAAAAAATCGGCCGCCGCATCACCCTATCCTACTTCCACGCGCCCTGGCCTTCCACGATTGTAATGTAACGGTCCACGGGTAGCCCTGTGAAATGCTCCGTGCGGCCGCTGGGATTCGGCCATCTTACTTCGAGCCAATCCAGCTTGGTGTTCGCACCCAAACCAAGGATGATGCGCGGGTCGTGCGCGGAAAGATAGCTGCCGCCGCCTACTTTGAAGACATGGCGGCGCAAGTCGCCGGCTTGGTAGGTGAGCTTCGCGCCGATCGCGTCAATGTTGGCGGTCTTGCCGATCAGCCGTACGCCGAGCCAGTGATTTTGTCCGGTCGAACGATTGCGCAGCAATACGGGCGGCCCATCATTGGCGGCAACCAGCACATCCACGGCGCCATCGTTATCAAAATCGCCGAGTGCCAGCCCTCGCGCAGCAAGATGGCGCGAAAAAACCGGCCCGCTCTGCCCGCTGACGTTCTCGAACCCAGCGCCTATATTGCGGAACAGCAGCATCGGCTCTTTGTAGGTCACTTCCTGCAGGCGCTGCTCGACCATGGTGTCGGGATGCCCATTGCACATCAGAAGATCGAGATTGCCGTCGTTATCGTAATCGAAAAATTTGACCCCCCATCCGCTGAGCAGCTTCGTGGTGGAGGCGATTCCCGTTTTCAGCGCGGCATCGGTGAAGGATTCATCCTTGCTGTTGTGATAGAGCGACGAAGACTCGTGATCGACGTTGGTGACGGCAAGATCGATCCATCCGTCCTGATCGTAGTCGGCCGCGTCCACGCCCATTCCGGAACGCGCGAGGCCAAAGTTACTGTACGCGACGCCGGCGAAGCCGCCAATTTCCTCGAAGCGGCCTTTGCCTCGATTGGCAAAAAGAAAATTGGGAACGGTGTCGTTGCCCACGAAGAGATCCATCCAGCCATCATTATTTATGTCCGCGGCCACCACGCCCCAGCCCTTTGCCAGCGATTTCGCAATGCCCGATTCCCTGCTGACATCGGTGAAGGTGCCGTCGCCGTTGTTATGGAAGAGCCAGCACGGCATGGGAGTTTTGTAGACGTTGGGTTTGCAGTACCAGCGCTCGTTGGAGGGGCCGTAGCCGCAAAAAATATTTTTCGCCTTGGAGAAATCCACGAAGCGGCAAACAAAAAGATCCAGCCGGCCGTCATTGTCGTAGTCGAACCATACGGCGCTGGTGGCCCAGCCGGGGCAGGCCACGCCGGCCTTTTCTGTCACGTCGGTGAATGTGCCATCTCCATTGTTGCGATACAAAATGCTGCGTGGATATTGCGTGACGAAAAGGTCGGGGAAGCCGTCCGCGTTGAAGTCGCCAACGGCTACGCCCATGCCATAAGCGCTGCCGGGTACGCCCGCCTTCTCAGTGACGTCGGTGAACGTGCCGTCTCGATTGTTGTGGTACAGCGCGTTGCGCAGGGGGCGCGGCGGAGTGTAGAAATCACAAGGCCCACTGTTCACCAGGTAGATGTCCATCCAACCATCGTTGTCGTAGTCCAGGAAAGCGCAGCCCGGTCCGACTGTCTCCGGCAAATACATCTCCGGAGACTTGCCAGCGACGTGGGTCCAGGAGATGCCGCTCTGCGCCGGCCGAATTTCTTCAAAGGTAGGTTGGAAAGCCGCACGGGGTAGGACGATTTCAGACGGCAGGAGCGGTGCGCGTACAGTGAAAAAACCCGAACCTGCCAGAAGCTGAAGAACGCGCCGCCTGGAGAGGTTCTCGCTCAAGGGAGTGGGCTCTCCAAAGTCAAGTTCTCACTGTTGCGGCGCAGAGCCATTGGGCGCGGCCTTCGCGCTGGAATTTTTTTCGGTGAGCTGGCGCTGGATGCCCATTTCGCGATCGGCGTCCTCTTTGCGATCCGTGCGGGCGTAAGCGATGGCGAGCTGATAGTGGCCGGCGGGATCCTCGGGAACCATTTTGACATAGCGTTCGAGGGGAGCAACGGCATCGGGGAATTTCTGTGCGGAGTTGAGCGTCATGCCGAGAGCGAGATAGGCTTCCGCGAATCCGGGATCGAGTTGGGCGGCCTTTGTAAAGTGCGGAGCGGCCTCGTCCCATTGACCGGAACGGCGGGCGATTTCCCCCAGCCAAAACTCGGAGGCGGCATTCGTTGGATCGATTTTGAGTTCAGCCTCGAACTCTTTTTTTGCTTCCTCACCGCCGACCGGCGTATCCGACTTGGCGAGGGCGACGCGTCCAAGGCGATAGTGAATTCCGGGAAGATTGGGATTTTGCGCGAGGATGCCGTTGTATTCGGCAGCGGCTTCGTCCCATTTGCCTTGTGATTCCAGGGCTTCGGCTTGGAGTTCGTGGGCCTGGGGGGACGAGGGGGCGGTGGAAGCGAGATGCTGGGAGGCGCGCGAGGCCAACTGCGAGTAATAGTGCGTGGTGATGTACAGAACTTCAGGATCGTTCGGGAAGTCGCGGTTCAGAACTGCGAGCGCCTGCAGGGCGGACTCAGTTTGATCGAGGCTCATGGCACATTTCGCCGTAGCCATCGCGGCGCGGTATTTGAGGTCTTTGGCGGGGATTCGGGACAGGGACTTTTTCAACTGGGGCAGGGCTTCGCGGCATTGGCCTTTGGCAGCAAGGTCAATGGCATGCTCGACGGCGGGAGCAGAGGTAGCGGCGGGCGAAGTGGCTGGAGCCTGGGCAGCGATCGCCGAGGCGAGGAGGAATCCGCCAGCACAGGTCGTAAGGAGTTGGTGGCAGAAATTAGTCATCGGCAGTTAGTCCAAGGCAGACAGCTAAGGAAGAAGGTATCACGCCGCAGAGGGATTGGCACGCCGCTGGCGGAGAGCGGGCAGTAGAGGGACTCAGAATGAAGGAGCGTGAGCCACCCCCCTGCTTTTTTTGTAAGCATTGCTGATAAAGGACTTACGGGGCGCGTAAGTCCTTTGTTTACAACGTTTACGAGCCATCCTGGAAACACTGATTACAAAGGACTTAGGGGCAACTGGGGCGGGCGCGGCCCATACCGGCGGGATCGCAGGAGGCGGCGCGAAGGGGGTGGCAAGCAGAGCCGAACGGATTGGCGGGCCGAAACTCATAAAACATCATACCGCGAAGTGACATATTTTGTCAACAGGAAAATTAGTATCACTTCAATAAATCAGGTCAATTTCGCCGCCGGGGCGCGGGTGCACAAACTTAGTCCACCCGTAAAGGATCGAGCGGGCGAGGCGGCTGGCACATGCTCAGATCGGTGCAAACCATCGCGACGCAGCGGCTTTCCTTCAGGACGGTTGTACGCTGGCCGAGACTGCCAATGAAGAAACCGGAGGAGGCATTCACCGAGGCCCCGGGGTGTGGGGGTCTGAGATGCTTGGTGAATGCCTCCGCCTTGCGACAAAGGGACTGCCCGGCCGGCTAGAACGAAATGTTGGCACGCAACTCGATGACGCGCGCGCTGTTGTTGTTGTTGGTGGCGACGTTGGTGAAATTGAGCAGTCCAGCCTGGCCGAAGCCCGAGCTTTGTACGTTGTTGCTGCCGAAATAAAAGGGGCCCTGCCCCGGAGTCGTAAAGTTGGGATGGTTGAAGAGGTTCAAGAACTCAGCTTGAAGAGTGAGTTTGAATCGCTCGTTAATCGAAACGGCTTTGGTGAGTGAAGTATCGTCGTTCCAGACATGGACCCCATAGAGCCAGGGGTTAATCCCGAGCGTACCAGGAGTCGTATTCTGGCAGACGCCAACGAGAACGCTGCTGCAGTTTCCGGAAGCCACGCCCGTCAACAGCTTGGGGTTGATAACATCAATGTATGGACCAGAAGTGTGGTAAATGCCTACAGCGTTCTGCAGCTGGGCTTTAGTAATGCCGTTTAGCACCAAGCCGCCATCCCCGTAGTCATTATAGGTGCCGTAGCCCCCGAACAATTGGAAGGGCAGTCCGGTTTGGAAGGTGACGATTGTTCCCAGGCTCCATCCGCTGACGAGTTTGTCCACCACTCCCTGGCTTGTACCGAGCAATGCTTGGCCGTGGCCAAAAGGCAAATCATAAGTACCACTGGCGTGCACTACGTGGCGTAGATCGAAGGCTGTGGGGCCATAGCTGTCGCGCAGATTTCGGATAGTGAATTCGGTGACGGTCCCGAGCCATTGATTGTCGGGCTGAAGGCCGAGGGTGTGGCTCCAGGTGTAGTTGATGTCGAATTGCATGCCATGCCATTGGCGTTGGCGGAAGTCGACTTGCAGCGCTTGGTAGTTGCCGTAGCCGCCTGCCTGCATCCAACTGACGGTCGAACCGGGACCACCATCGGCCAAAGGATTGGCTTGGAAAAAGTTCAGAGGATAGGCTCCCGGAGATGAGTAGCCGTACTGCGACGCGCATGGTGACAGAGAAGAGCCTACCAAGTTGCAAATATAAGGTACGGTGCCGAAGGGATTAGCAAGAGTCGCGGCTAGGCTACCCGCGGCACCTTGATTCAGGTCGACAATGAATTGTCCGTTCGTGTAGTCAGCACCCGGTGTGCATCCTGAAGAGCTTGGAGGACAGGCAAAAGCGGCGTCAAAGATTGGCAGCGACACCTGACCGGGCAAGCCCTGGTTCTGGAAGCTGGGATTGGCCGCGCAGGAGGAATTGGCCATGCAGCTTTTCAGGTTTTGTTGAGCAGCGGTGAACTGCTTTAGGAAGCCGTTTTCGAAAATGTTTACCTCATTAGGATTGACCTGAATCCATTGATGGACGCTGCGATGGCCGAGGTAGCGGACTTCGAGGACGTTACTGTGGCCAATTTGGCGCTGGATGCCGAGATTCCACTCCTGGACGTAGGGTTGATTGATGTGCGGATCAAAACCAGCGCCGCCCCAGCCATAGTTCCAAGTGAAGGTCGACTGCGGAATGCTGGAGGCATAGGCCGCAGGCGAGTATGCATATTGCGACGGGCTGATGGTATCTCCGAGGGTGAGGCTCCCGGGCGCAAACGTGCCCGTCCCCCCACCATTGGCCGGCTCTAAAGAAAAGAATTGGAAGAAAGCCATGCCATGGTTCGAAGCGTTATTCCAGAAGTACTGATAAGGTTCGGTGAAGCGCTTGATGTCAAATCCGGCGCGAATTACGGTGTTGCTTCCGCCGAAAAGCTTGGAAAGGAAACCTTCGGAATAATTCGGATTCCAAGCCAAACCAATCGTAGGTTGGGGAGTTACGTTCCATGGAGCGTACTGATGGCTGGTGGCCACGTAGGCCGGATTCTGATCGCCGGTTAGAGTTCCAGGTTTGAAGATGTTTCCGATGCCCGAGGGCCCATAGATGTCGGCCAAGGTGGCGCCGTGATAAGCGGAGGTGAGATCGTGATCATCCCCGATGAAGTCCCAGCGCAGTCCGTAGTTGGCCGTTAGATGCGGGGTTATACGGTAGGAGTCCTGGAGGTAGAGCCCCCAGCCCTTTTGAAGCTCGTCGAGGTTATAAGCCGAGCCCGGGTTGGTGGCATATTGGCCAGATTTGGTGTTGTAAGGGAATCCGCTGCCAATAGGAGTGAGTGCGGAAATACGGCCAACCAGACTCGCATAGAGATTCTCGGCTTCGCTTCTATCCGCAGAGGCCGCACTGGCAAAGTAGCTGTTGAAATCGTTCAGCGCCGGATCGCCGTTTGCGAGCCCCAATGTGATGTTGGGAATGCCGTCGGGAGGATTCCAATAGTGATCCTGCTCGCGATAAAAGTCGAAGCCGAAGGTGATGGTGTGGACCCCGTGGATCCACGCGGCGTTGTCGGAGACGTTGATGATCGGATAGTAGGTGGATACGGGGAGATTAAAGGCCTGTCCGGAACAGTTTCCGTGAGCGGGGGTGCAAATGGGCCAAGTCACCTGTGGAAGTGTGTCCCAGGTGGCCTGTACTCCCTGGGCGTACCAGAAGGCGTTGTAGTAGTAGCCGCCGCGGAATTGATTGATGAGATTAGGAGTGATCGTCCAGTTCAATCCAAGAGAGGTTATGTAGTTATTAGATTTGAACGAGCCAGCCTGATTTGAGAAATCCGGGCCGGGAAAAATTGGAGCGGAATAGCCAGGCTGGCTGACTTTACTCTCTTCGAACGAGAAATCCAGGCGCAGTTTCTGGTTAATGTTGTAGTCGATGCGGGCGGCCGGATAGTAGCGGGTGATAGGAGAAGGCACCAGCCAGGTTAGCGTTTCGAGGTTGGGATCGC
>JBARBE010000407.1:0-5825 GCA_049792735.1 Candidatus Acidiferrum sp. | reverse complement strand
CTACTTCTCGCTCTGGTGGAGGCTAAGTCCTGGTAAACGACTAACCAGGCACAAATGAAGAGAATTTGCTTGTAGAGATTCGGAACGCTCGGTAGATTGCACATAAAGTAGCCACATGCGCCTACCTAACACCGACCCCACAATCGAAATCTCAACCGGTTCGGGAGTGTTGCGTGTAACCGTTCACCCTGCGCAGTCTTGGCCGGTCATCCTCCTTGAACTCGGGGTACTCACCGCCTTCGCCGCAGTTATTTATGGAAATTGGACAAAACTGTCGTACGAGTTCCGCGGTCTGTTTATCTTTGCTCTGGTATTTGCTGCGGCAGGACTGATATTTCAGTTCTCTGGGACCGAAACTATTGATATTGATACGAACAAAATTGCCCTCTGCAAAGACGTCCACGGCTGGGAACGAAAGCGCGAATACGGTCTCAATGAGTGTCGAGAACTAGAATGGACCGAAGGCACAGAAGACACATCGCAGCGATTGCAGTTCAAAACTGGCTGGAAAACGGTCACCTTTGGCAACAACCTCACTGAAAATCAGGCCATTGAAATCCTCACGGCACTACAACAAGCACTGCCCAACGTAGCTCAGCAACTCTGTTCATATCCAGAAGGCAAGAAGCATTTCATTACGCTGGGACTGAGTTAGCGTCCGGGAAGCGAAGGATAACTCCTGGTAAACGCGGTAATCGGTAAAGTCAGGTACTGGGAGCCACTTTACCGGTAACCCGACTCTCCAGAAACTTGTTGATAAGTCCTTTCAAATCAAGGAATCGCCCCAGACAAGTTCCTGGCGCTAGCGACGCGTCGAAGACGCAGTCAGGGCTTACCAGGAGTTAGACAGAGCTATGGTTTTTAGGTCCGCGCAAAGCAAATCGCAGCAGAGTGAATGCGAGGAGCGCAAAGAATCCTGCCAAAACTAAAACTGCGAGCGAGCCTCCGACAGCACCAGGGAGTGAAAAGTGCCCACCGTTTTGGCGAACTGACTCCGCTTCATTCAGAGAATTGGAAATAAAAAGGATGGGCAAGAGTACGGCGGCTATAGCTGCGAAAAGACCAAGGATTCCGCCCAAGCCTCGAAACACAATTTGTCTCATCTCAGCGAATAGCTTAACCCATTGAGCGTTTAACGCCGTAATCGGTAAGGTCAAGTACTGGGCCGAACTTTTCCGATTTGCCGACTTCCAGGCACTACGAGACCCTGCTGGCCTCACTGGACGTTCTTGGTGGGTGGCGGCGGAAGAACATACCGGGGCACCGGGCCTCCGAATCGAAGTGTCTGAAATATCTTCAGCACCAATTCCTGTTGCGGGGATGTGAGGTCTTTGCCCCAAAGACAGAGCCCATTCGAGTGACCGACGTTGTAAAAATATACAGCCGTGAGGCCATGGCCCGGCGTTCTTGGACTAACTATTTTTGCAGGAAACCCGCCGATGGACACATGAGCGATAACGTACGCTGGTTTCTTCGTCTTCTTGAGATAGCCGCTTGAGTTTCCACCAAAATCAAACGTCAGCGCGACGCCGTCACCTACAAACTCGCCAACATACGAATCTACCCCTGTGAGCTGGTGAAACTCCCATCCTGGCGGAGCCGAAATCGAGAAAGGACCAGCATCAAGTTTGCGCCAACTGTTTCTTGCGGAAACGGATGGCGCTTGACACTGGCCGTGCAATGTTACGTCCGATTTAGCTGTGTATTCACCTCGCTCATCGTCGTAGAAAAAATCGCTCGGGATTCTTAACGACGTACGGTCCTTCTCAACGCCATCTGCTCTAAGAAGTCTGACTAGCAGGCTCTTGGGCCGCCTGTGGCATTTATCTCCGGCAAAGAGTCCTGATGATGAGTAAGTGTCGAACGCAATGCGACCGCTAAACGTTGCGCCTCGAATGTCTATTGAGGTCTCCCCAGATACCTCGGGTTGATGGTCAAAGAAAATCAGAGTGGCCAGCGTCAGATGACGACGGATTCGTGGTATTCGCCGAAGACGCGGCGGAGAGTGTCGGAGATTTCGCCGACGGTGGCGTAGGATTCGACGGCGGTGAGAATGGCGGGGAGGAGATTTTCTGTTGTGGCGGCGCGGCGCTGGAGTTCGGCTAGAGAGGATTGCGTTTTCACGCTGTCGCGTTTGGCGCGGAGGGCGTTTAGGCGGGCGATTTGGGAGCGCTCGATTTCGGGTTCGATGCGGAGCGTGGGGATGGTGCGGTCTTCTTCTGCAATGAAGTCATTCACTCCGACGATGATTTGGTCTTTGGATTCGACGGCGCGTTGAAAATCGTAGGCGGCTTTTTGAATTTCGGCCTGGACGAAACCGGATTCGATGGCGCGCAACATCCCACCAAGAGGGCCGCCCATGGAATCAATCTTCGCGATGTATTCGGTCGCGCCCTTCTCAATTTCATCGGTTAAATGTTCGATGGCGTAGGAGCCTGCAACCGGATCGATAGTGTTAGTGACGCCGGTTTCGTGGGCGATGACTTGTTGCGTTCGGAGAGCGATGAGCGCGGCATCCTCGGTGGGGAGGGCGAGAGCTTCGTCCATGGAATTGGTGTGGAGGGATTGGCAGCCGCCAAGGGCAGCGGCGAGAGCTTGGATGGCTACGCGGACGATATTGTTTTCTGGTTGCTGGGCGGTGAGGGAGGAGCCGGCAGTTTGCGCGTGGAAGCGGAGGAGGAGCGAGCGAGGATCTTTTGCGTTGAAGCGATCGCGCATGAGTTTGGCCCAAAGGCGGCGGGCGGCGCGGTACTTGGCGATTTCCTCTAGGAGATCGCTGTGGGCGTTGAAGAAGAAAGAGAGTTGGGGAGCGAATTCGTCAACGGCTAGACCGGCGTCGAGGGCGGCTTGGACGTAGGCAATGCCGTCGGCTAGGGTGAAGGCGACTTCCTGGATAGCGGTCGAGCCGGCTTCGCGGATGTGGTAGCCGGAGATGGAGATGGTGTTCCACTTGGGGAGATGGTCGCGGCACCAGGCGAAGATGTCGGTGACGATGCGCATGGCGGGGCGGACGGGATAGATGTAAGTGCCGCGAGCGATGTATTCCTTGAGGATGTCGTTTTGGACGGTGCCGGAAATTTTGGCAAGATTGGCGCCCTGCTTTTTGGCGACGGCGACGTAGAGGCAGAGAAGGATGGCGGCGGTGGAGTTGATGGTCATGGAAGTGGAGACTTTTTCGAGAGGGATGGCGTCGAAGAGAGTTTCCATGTCTTCGAGGGAATCGATGGCCACGCCGACTTTTCCGACTTCGCCGAGAGCGAGAGGATGGTCGGAGTCCATGCCGATTTGCGTGGGGAGATCGAAAGCGACGCTCAGGCCGGCTTGGCCTTTGCTGAGGAGATAGCGATAGCGCTGATTGGACTCGACGGCGGTGCCGAAGCCGGCGTATTGGCGCATGGTCCAGAAACGGCCGCGGTACATGGTGGGGTAGATGCCGCGGGTGTAGGGGAATTCGCCGGGGTAGCCAATGGACGATTCTGGATCCGTGCCCGAAAGATCGTCTTGGGTGTAGAGGCGATTGATCGGAAGGCCGGAGAGCGTAGCGAAGTGGTCTTTGCGTTCGGCGGGGGATTTGGTTTTTGTGTTCGACATACTTGGGCCAATTCTACAAGCCAACTGAGAACAACCAAATCAGCAGCGGGCCGGCATGCCGTGCCCCTACGGGAATAGATTACAACTTGCGGGAGCGGCGGAAAGAACTTAGTGCGAAAAAAAAGAATAGGAGTGCGACGGCGACGGCGGTGGCGATAAGCCAGTGGGCTACGTCGCGGTTCCAGGAACGGAGGGCGAGGTTGAGCCAGGCGAGGCCGAGTACCGCGAACATGGCGCCGGCGAGTTCGAGGAAGAGCTGCTTCAGGGTGCGCCAGAAGCGGTGGAAACTGCCTTGGCGAGGCGGAGCTGCGGGAGATGCGGCGGCCAAAGACATAGATGCATCTTAACGCAAAATAGACGGCGGAATGGGGCGCGTAACGAAGGCGAGCCGCGTTTGGAGGCCGTTTGACCTGCACTAAGGGACTGTGAACGGATTGGAGACAACGCAAAACGAGGTGGCTTGTATCCAATGAAATCCGAGCCTAGAATGGCAAATGAAGTGAGGGAGAGCCGCCCTTGCAACTCGACGATCACTTGAAGAATTTGCTCCGTGAATTGGGACACGCGATCAACGATACGGTGTCCGACTCCGACAGGATCACGGGCGCGATTGCGGGAGTGCGCGCGCACGGGTACGATATCGTGCTGAAACTGGACGCGACGATCGGATTGGCAAAGCGGGACGGCACGGCAGTAGAAGCGTCAAAACTGACGACGCAGGACCGACGCTTTTTGGAATCACTGAGAATTCAAGTGGATCAGGAATCTTTCGATCAAGTGCCGGATAAGAAGCCGGCGGCGCGGCTGACGATGACACCGCAGGATGTGCGATTTCTGAAGTCGCTACGAATTGCAACGGACGATATCGAATGAAGGCAATTGCAAAAATCGCGGGCGTAGGGCTTGCGGGACTGATGGCGGCGGGGTTCTGCTGCGCGCCTGCCGGAGCGCAGTCCGTCGCGACCGTTGCGCCGATCATCGTGAATACGGCAGTGCCGATTGTGGTGAACGCGATCAAGCCGAAGTCGAAGACCTTGGGACTGGGCAGGTTTGACGGATACGTGATGCACGCGAACATCGCGCAGATCACGGTGCGAGCGAAGGGGGACGACATGTCCCTGGAGACATTCTCGCTTTCGGAGCAAGCGTCGGCGAAAATGCAGACGATTATCGACAAGGGCGGCTACCAGTATGGGGACAAAGTGACTGTGTATTACGACCCGACAACGAAGAAAGCGCTGCAGATCAAAGGCAAACCTTCGAAGCCGCTCTGATTCGCGAGGCAGAATCATGCTTCGCTTGCCCGCTGTTTCTGGCCGATTTTATCCTTCCAATCCAACGGAATTAAGAGCGCTCGTAGCACAATTTACTGGCGCGGGCGAAAAGACCGCAGTCGTGCGCGTGAAGGCGTGCCTGGTTCCTCATGCAGGCTATGTTTATTCGGGGCATGTGGCGGGGGCGGTGTTTGCGCGGATTGTGTTGCCGAAGAAAATTCTGATACTTGGGGTGAGGCATTATCCGCGCGGGGAGAATGCCGCGATCTTATCGAGCGGGGCGTGGCGGACGCCGCTTGGAGATGTGCCGATCGATGAGGCGCTGGCGGAAGCTTTGCGGGCAGCTTGTCCATTGTTGCGGGAAGATAGCGTTGCGCACAGCACGGAGCATTCGCTGGAAGTGCAGATTCCCTTCTTGCAAGTGTTGCGGCCGGAGTTTACGTTCGTGCCGGTTGCGCTTGGAACGGTGCGCTTCGAGGATTTAGTTAGCGTGGGGGAAGCGATTGGGCGCGTGCTTGCGGCTTCGAACGAGGAAGTGCTGCTGCTGACGACTTCGGACTTGAATCATTACGAGGACGATGCGACGACACGGGTAAAGGATGGCAAAGCGATTGAGCGAATATTGGACCTTGATGCGCGCGGGCTCTACGACACTTGCCGAAACGACGGAATTTCCATGTGTGGATTAGGGCCGACCGTGGCGATGCTCAGCGCTTTGAAAAACATGGGCGGAACGCAAGCTGAGTTGGTGCGTTATGCGACGTCAGGAGATATTTCGGGGGATTTCAGCGCGGTCGTGGGATATGCGGGGATGATTTTTCCCTGAAGGAATTTCGAAGACGAAGGTGTGATATATCCTCGCCGAAGAGATTAACGAAAGAGAGTCACGGAAAAGCAAAACGGCTCCAGAGTGAGGAGCCGTTTTTTCTTGAGTGAAGGAGATAAAGATTGGCTCAGTGC
>JBARBE010000406.1:0-1852 GCA_049792735.1 Candidatus Acidiferrum sp. | reverse complement strand
CGCGATAACTCAGTCCCAGATCGGTCTCTTCCAGTGGCCGGGCCCCTAGCCGATGTTTGGCGAACGAGCGGACTGGGCAAGCGGCCATATCTTTGAATAGCGATGCGCCGCCGGTTGAATCATTTTGCGCAAGCTCCGGACCGGTTTCGTCGGCGATCTCCTCGAACACCGCAGACGCGCGCATATGCGCGATCCACTCGTTAGTGTGTGGCTCATCATCTCGCAACCACGAACCTTCAGCCACTAAAGGGCTTGGCGCCAATGCACGATCGCCCTCGGTCTCCGGATAACTCAAAACCACGTCGGGCGCGCTCGCGAGTAACCGCTCCATCAACTTACTCGCGAACTCTAGTTCGCGCTCCGCCGACGAGTGCGGAAGCCGGTACTGGCGCTGCAGAGACGTTGGAAGGAATGGATTCGGACTCGCCGCGGCGGGCAGTGCTTCATCATGCAGACCCATGATCCAGAGATGGTCGAAACGCAGGCCGGCGGCCTCCAGCATCCCCATCACTTGCACGGGCGCGCCTTCGTCTTCTACCTGAAAACGAGTGTTGGCCGCCTGTCGATGCAGCCAATCCACCACCTGCGCCAGATTCATCGGCGGCGCGGTGAGATCCAGCGCAGCAACGCTGGAGAGCACGCCGTTCCACGCTTCGATGATCTGAAACTCATGGCTCGTGACCGCCCGGCCGCCCGGCCAGCCGAAAGCCTCGAGCAAATCCTCGACCACTCGACTCCACTCATTCGGCTGCTGCTGTTCCGGCAGCTTCCGAAGCTGCTTCTCAACGCGCCGCAGCACGCGTTGCAGTTGGGGACAACTTCCCGCCTCCTCCAGCAAGCGGGACAGAGACATATCCCATAAACCCTTCTTGCGAAGCTTGGCGTCCAGTTGGGCGCGGGCTCCCCATTCCTTGTCCGCGCCGCCCAGAAAGGGCGATCGCAGCAATATTCCCGCGCGTGGTAAAGGCAGCTTGCCCAATGCGCACTCCAGCATCAGAAGTGCGGCGCGCACCACCGAATATTCAGCGAGCGATGGCCCTGCCGACAAATGAAACGCCCGCTCGCGCTCGCTTGATTCGCCACCCGGAACCAGAACTTTGCGAAGAATTCGTTCCACCTTAGGCCGCAGGCGCGTCAGATCGGGCGCAACAACAAGACCGATCTGTGCCGTGGGGTCGGCTTCGAGCAACGTCCGGGCCCAAGCTGCGGCGCTTCGGATCTCTGCGGAAGAATCAAGCAATTTCCTGCGCTCAGGAACCGCATGATAATCCCGAGTCTCCACCACGCGCCATGGCCCGAGCGCTTCCAGAAACTCGGCTTGCTGCGGTGCCATTTCATCGAAGCCCGCGGCGTAGACTGCAACCGGCCGCTGCGCTTCACCGGCTGCAATTCTTTCGCGCAGAAAATCGCTGAGCCGCGCACGCTCCAACCAGCTATTGGCGCGGCAGCGCCGCTGAAACTCGCGCCACCAACCCGCAAAGGCCGCCCAATCCTGGGATGCTTCGAAGCTCCCATCCACCGGCACTCGATACTCCGCAATCAGCCGCCAGGTCTCCATCGCCTGCCGCGCCGTCTCCGGGATCTGCAACAGCGACGCGCCTTCCGGCGATTCGCGAATGATCTGCTCCCACAGCATTTGCTCTTGCGGCGCATCCAGCAAAACCGGACTGCTCTCGTCCGCCCAATTTCCCAGCCACTGGCCCCAAGTCCGGTCGAGAAAAGCATCCAGCGGCAAAACGTCCGGACGATTCCACACCTTGTGTCCGCGCGCCACTTCCATTCCGTGAAACTCCCGTGCCAGCACTCGTGCCAGACGGCGGCCGGCGGTGAGAACGGTGGCGCCATCCTGAAG
>JBARBE010000405.1:0-1516 GCA_049792735.1 Candidatus Acidiferrum sp. | reverse complement strand
GGCCAAGGCCGGGCGGTGGCTGGCCGCCGAGCACCCCCGGATCACCGAGCCCGGCCAGTGGACCAGGCAGACCTGCGCTGCCTGGGTCGCGGCCGTCGACCGGATGGCCGTCGGGGACTACACCCAGCGCCGCGGCTACCGCCAGCCTCGCGCAGGGGAGCCGGTCCTGCCACGCGCCAAGGCTTCTGTCCTCAACGCCACCCGGGCGTTCTTCCGCGACTGCCAGGAATGGGAGTGGATCCCCCGCCGGTTCGATCCCGCCCGGGCGCTGGCCGTCCCGCGCAGCATCAGCGCCCTGATCGGCACCGATCCCAGGGTGATCGCCGACGACGTGTGGGCCAAGCTGCTGCACGCCGGTCTGAACATCGAGGCCTCCGACTTTCCCGGCACGCACGCCGGCAGCTACTACCCGGTCGAGCTGATCCGGGCGCTGACCCTGACCTGGCTGTTCTCCGGGTTGCGCAGCGACGAGATCTCCCGGCTGCGAGCTGGCTGCGTCCGCTGGCGGTACGACGGGCAGCCCGTCGCCGCCGACTCCCGAGAGATCCTCGCCGATGACGCCGTCTGCCTGCTCGACGTGCCCGTCCACAAGACCGGCACCGCGTTCACCAAGCCCGTCGACCCGATCGTCGGCCAGGCGATCGAGACGTGGCAGGCACTGCGGCCAGCCCAGCCCCCGCGGACCGACCGCAAGACCGGCGAGCAGGCCGACCTGCTGTTCTCCGTCCGCGCGCACCCGGTCGCCAAGACCTACATCAACCGCACGATCATCCCGGCGCTGTGCGCCAAGGCCGGCGTCCCAACCGCCGACGTCCGCGGCAACATCACCAGCCACCGGGCCCGCTCGACGATCGCCAGCCAGCTCTATAACGCCAAGGAGCCGATGACGCTGTTCGAGCTCCAGGCCTGGCTCGGGCACCGCACCCCGAACAGCACCCAGCACTACGCGAAGATCACCCCGAACACCCTGACCAGGGCATACACCGAGGCCGGCTACTTCGCCCGCAACGTCCGGACCATCGAGGTCCTGCTGGACCGGGACGCCGTCGCCTCCGGTGCCGGCGCGTCCGGCGAACCCTGGCAGCATTACGACCTCGGCCACGGCTACTGCGCCTACACCTTCTTCGAGCAGTGCCCGCACCGCATGGCCTGCGCAAAATGCGACTTCTACACCCCGAAGGACTCCGGCAAGGCCCAGCTCCTCGAGGCCAAGGACAACCTCCAGCGGATGCTCGTGTCCATACCGCTCACCGACGACGAACGCGCCGCCGTCGAGGACGGCCAGACCGCGCTGGAAACACTGCTCACCCGGCTAGCCGACGTCGCGACGCCGTCAGGCGTCACGCCGCGGGAAATGGACGCACCGCCCGGCGCAACCAGCCTGCCGATTGCCGAAATCACGCATCCCAGAAGCGGACAAAAGCGGACAATCTTATTCCACATAATCGACTCGGTGATGGACATGGGCTCGCGCCGGATCGTCGGGTTCGCGCTCGGCGCCCATCATGATGCGGCG
>JBARBE010000404.1:0-9142 GCA_049792735.1 Candidatus Acidiferrum sp. | reverse complement strand
ATAGTGCGAACGCTTCGCCCGGCCGCACTTCAAGCGATATCCCGCCTAGAGCGACGACGGAGGGCTTTTCAAAGGGCTGCAAAAGGGCGCGCCAGCCGCTGCGGGCGGGAGGGAAAGACTTCTCAAGGCCTTCAATAACGATGGCAGCTTCGGGCACGAAGGAACTTATAGCTTGTCTCGATGGTGAAGACAATGAGACCCCGAAAGAGCAGGCGGCTACGACCGGAAAGGTTCTTGCAAGCTTTCTCATAAAAGGTTCTGAGTGATTGCGCGGCTCAAGAGCTATCATTCGTAGCAACTCCATGGGCCGATGGTTTGATGGGTATGGGAAGATTGCCGTTTGCGGCAAGATCGTGACAAAAATGTGAAATAGATTACAGAAATCCAATAAAGTCGATGCAGCTAAACGTTGTGTTTTCAGCAAAATGAGAATGGGCCAAGAAATTGCACCGTAACCTGTGGGTGAATTACCATGAAACGGCGGCTGGTGGGTATCTGTTTTCCGTTGGCGTTTTTGCTTTTGTCTTCTTCCTCTACCTTCGCAGACAGCGTAAACATCGCTACTGCTCCCATGGGTAACGACAGTGTGAATTGGTCTCAGTTGGGGGCACCTCTTTCCACCGTTGGCTTGATTTCGGCAACGTCTGTCAATGGAGTGGGGGTTACTAGCCCTCAAGGTGGGGAGATCTTTACCGAGAATAGTTCTTCTGCCTGGCAGGGCAATTTCTTAGCGGGAGAGAGCGTAATCTGGACGGTAACCGCGTCTGCTCTGACGCTGAATTTCTCCCAGGGAGTTTCCGAGGTTGGCGCTCAGATCGAACCCAACTTTTACGGAGATTTTGCGGGGCAGATACAGATTTATGACGGCGGCACGCTCTTAGGTACTTTCACCGAGAATGGTGTTTCCGCCGCCAGCAATGACGGTTCGGCGATTTTTTTGGGGGCGGACGATTTGACGGGGGCCGATATAACCTCCGTCGTGTTCAGCACGGGTGGTTCGTCGAACGGTTTTGCCATCGGCAATCTGAACTTGGGGGATTCCGTTAACACAGTTGCAACTCCCGAGCCCTCTAGCCTACTCCTGCTCGGCATCGGCCTTTTGGGCTTGCTGGGGCTGGCGGGATTCCGAGAGAAGTTGGGCTGGCAAAGCACAGTCACCGAGCCTTAACCCGCCGCTACAACGTCGTCTCCATACATACATGGCAACTCTGTTTTGAGAACGCCTGCGCGTCTACTCGCCGTAGTAAAGCCGGAGAACAAGTTCGCGGAACCTCTGATTCATTCGAATTCATGAGGTTGATTTTAGTTTGCGTGGCAATAGACGCCAATTCCCGGTACAATTCACTTGCTAAGCTTCAAAACCCAGCCACGAGACGGAAGCATCCATTTGCGACGGAGAGCAAAGGAGCAGGGTGAGGGGTGTCGTTTGCAGGCCGCACCGAAGTGCCGTCACATGTTTCGTCACGCTTTTTCGAGAGAATCGATGCCGGGGCATTTGGCGACGAAGCCCACTTCCGGGCACACGAAACAGGTGTGCGCATGTGACGCAGACTCTCTTTGTGCACTTGTTCTGCTCCAGAATCATGGAAATGTGTCCTGGCTAGAAATCGATTCGATGTAGCAATCTTGGAGATATTCAGGTTGATGTTCACATTGGAACGAAACCGTGTTAGCTTTTCAGAGGGTCATTCGTCGGGGGCTATTCCCATGGGAGTAAAGCTCGGCACAAAGCTAGTTCTTCGAGATAGGGCGAATGCACGTCGGAACGAACCTATCTCGTCATTTATCGAACCACGGGAATATGGGACGGAAGACATTTTGATTCCTTCGGCTCGCCGCGCGCCCACCTTCTCTGCTTACATCCACAGTCAAGAAGAAAACGCCCTAGAAGTTGACTTGGCCCCTGAAGGGGCGGGGCTGGAGCTGCGGCCAACCAAGAAAGTCTGTAGCGTCCACGAGAAACATGCACTGACGACGAGGCAAAAGAGCCACGAGTTTTTGGGATCAGTTCCGGAAATTTCTTACCGTCCCAGGCATACGTTTAATTGACGGAGCCAAAAGACGGGAGGCAGGTACAAGCGACATGAGCTTCAAACGGAACGCCGTTCGGTTATTTAGGGCGGCGTTGATTACAGTTTCCATTCTGGGATTGGCATTTTTATTGGCCCCGCGGAGCATGAAGACTCACGCGCAGAAGCGGGCTCGGAACCCGATGACGCGAGATTGGAGTGAAGGACACATGGTTTATTCCACTCCCTCTTCGATGGCGCATGCGTGGAAGCTGCAAGCGGAACCGCGTTACATGCTTCAGTGGAGGCGGCGAACGGCGGCGGCACAGAGGGTGGAGAATGGCCGAAGATATCCGCCGCGGCCGAGTTCGGAGCCCCGGGTTGATTGGGGTTACCCGCTCCTCGCGGGGGGTACGAGCGGGTTGGGACAGTATCCCGCAAAATTCACGTTCGACATTTACGCTACTCCGGACTGTACGAACGATTTCGTGGTCTTCAACCAAGCTGGTCTCGCAGGGGCGGCGCCCACTACGGCTGCGACACGCACTGGCACTTTCACAGGCACCCCTACCGCCGGTCAGACGGTGACGATTAGTAGCCCGGAAGCCACATTCGTCCTGACTGCCAGCAGCACAAGCAACACAGGTCTGAATTTTCTCCGGAACGGGGCCGGCGGCAATCCAACGCGTGCAACGAACCTCGCAGCGGCGATCGCACGAAACGGCCCCGCGATTGGCGTGACGGCAACGTCCGCGGGCGCCGTTGTGACGGTCACGGCGTTAACCGATGGGGCGGAAGGGAATCTCGTTACGCTTGCCGAGGGTTTGGGTGGTTTCACGTGGGCCGGCACTACTCTCACCGGGGGAACGGGCACAGCTAGCATCGTTGCTTTCAACAATCTTTATTCGACGCAGGGCAGCGTTGGCGGTTTGTGTACTCAGAATGGGCCATCGGTCTATTGGTCTTATTTCACTGGGACCGGAACGGCCTCGACGTCTGTGGTTCTTTCCGAAGACGGCACGAAAGTGGCGTATGTAGAGTCTGCCGCGACTGGCGCAATTCTCCATGTCCTGCAGTGGAAGGCCGGAGAAGGAACGGGCGCGGGCTATCCTGTCGCGCCGGACATCACCGTGACCCCGGGCGACGTGTGGAGCGCCGACTGCACCGCAGGGAACTCCTGCATCAGCAGTCTCGCTTTCAGCGGAGGATTCAACGACACCAACTCCTCGCCCTTCTACAATTACGTGACGGACACGCTCTACGTGGGCGATGTCGACGGCAACGTGCATAAGTTCACAGGCGTGTTTGGCGACAGTTCAGCGCTTACGGAAGTCACGACCGGCTGGCCGATTGCAGTGAACGCAGGGGCTAACCTCACCAGTCCGGTTTACGATAGCGTATCCGGGAATATATACGTCGGCGACAGCACAGGGCTTCTGAGCTTCATCAGAGAGGTAGGAAGTTCGGTAGGCTCTTGCACTCCTGCTCCGTGTCTCAATGCAACAACTCTGCCAGTGGGAACCGGTGGTGCGATCGTGGATTCGCCGCTTGTAGACGGAAGCACTGGAATGCTTTACGCCGTGAACGGTACAGACACGGGAAACCATGGGACCATCTTGCAGGCGACCACGGACTTTACGACCTCGGTGGTTTCCTTCAAGATCGGCGGCGCTGCAGCCGGTACCGCCGCTGACGCCATTCTCTACTCGGGCGCGTTTGACAACGCCTACTACGACAGCTCGATCCCCAGCATCGCCGGACACATGTACGTATGCGGAAAAGATCCAGCCTTCAACAACAGGCCGGCCATCTATCAACTCAGCTTCGCGCCGGCTACGGCGGTACTGACAAGCGTAGGCACCCCCCTCACGGGCTTGGTAACCGCGAACAACAGAGCGTGCTCTCCGATGACCGAGTTTGTCAACGGCACTCCAACCTCGACAGACGACTGGATCTTCTTCAGCGTCGGCAACAGCTCGAACGATACCGCCGGAACCCCGTTGGTAGGACCGTGCGCGGCCACCGCCACGGGCTGCCTCATATCCATCAATGTCGCAGGCGAGCCTGCTTGGCCACCTGCGGCCGTCTCCAACACAGCGACTTTGCCGGGGCTCGCAACGGGCGCCACGAGCGGGATCGTCCCGGACAATGTATCCACGTCCGCGCAGGCCTCGAGCATCTACTTTTCGTTGAGCAGGAATTCGACGGGAGTTGGGCCGGGATTGCCAAGTTGCAATACCACTGCTGTGGTCGGGTGCGCAGTCAAATTGACCCAGTCAGCATTGCAATGACATGATCATCGGGGACAACGCCAAATGACGGACACAAACAGCAAAGAGTCATCGAGCAAGCCGAATAAAGCTGGCGTGAAGAAACCTTATCTGACGCCGGCCTTCCGATCGGAGAAAGTGTTCGAGGTTTCGGCTCTTGCCTGCGGTAAGGTCCATGCAACGCAGAATCAGTGCCGCACAAACCGGAAAGTCTCGTAGAGCTGCTTTTGGGAGAACCGAATTCGTGGATGCGGCAAGCGCACTCAAAAGCGAACCGGCAAGAGAAGTGGCCAGTACGAGCGAGAGTGCGCGTCTGCGTGTTTTGAACGACGGCAGAGGATTGGCGATCCAGCATCGAAGAGTTCCTAGCCCCCGGGACAATGTGCGATGAAAGGCTTGAGTCAAATCTCAAGTAGGGACGCGTACCCGCTTCTAGCCGAAGCACTTCGTTTGCACGGGAGCCTGCGTTTGCCCGCCGTGGGAACGAGCATGGTGCCTACGATTCAGCCCGGCGACATGCTAACCATCCAGCCTCTGATTTCGCACGAAATTGCGCTGGGAGATCTTGTGGTGTATGCGAAAGAGCACACGCTTGTCGTCCACCGAGTCGTTCGAACGGCGTGTAGCTCGGGCGAAACGCGTTTGGTTACGCGCGGGGACCGGCTGCTGCGGGACGATGCGCCGATTCTACCCGCCGACTTGCTAGGCCGGGTTGCCCGCATTGAACGAAAGAACCGGCGCGTGAGCGTGCGCGCGTTTTCAAATCTGGCGGAGCGGGCGCTTTGTCTGATCCTGCGGCACTCCGAGCACGCGACGTATCTTTTTCTGCGAGCCACTCAGTTGTGGAGCGTACTTTTATCCAAGGGAAATATGTGACGGGCCTGATGAGTGCGGTAAATGTAGGGACAGACGCGGGCGTGGTCATCGAGATAGGGGGATTGCCGATCCACCTGGCCACGGCCGATGCGCCGTTCATCGAGATGCTGCGAGAGCGTTACGCGGGCTTCATGAGCATCGGGACGAGCGCGCAGATTCATTTCGACGTCGAGCTGGCTGCAGAGGAGAGCATGTTGGGTCACGGAGATTTGCGGGTCGAGAGGGAATCAGGGCGATGGATGATGGGACGCGGGGACTTCCAGGCCAACTGGAATCCAAGCGAAGCGCGGGGAACCATCCGGCAGAGCGCCAACCCGTACTCGCTGAACTCGCTGCTGCGCATCGTGCACACGCTTGTGCTCGCGGAGCAAGGTGGTTTTCTGGTGCACGCCTCGAGCGCGGTGCGCAACGGGCGCGCATTTTTGTTTGCGGGAGTTTCGGGCGCGGGGAAAACCACAATCGCAAGGTTGGCGCCGGACGACGTGACCCTGCTGACCGACGAGATTTCGTACGTGAGTCGGCAAGAAGACGGCTACTATGCGTACGGAACGCCGTTCGCCGGGGATTTGGGACGACTTGGCGAAAACATGCGCGCGCCGCTCGCAGGACTTTATCTTCTGGCAAGGGGGAGCGAGAACAAGATCGAGCCCGTAGCGATTGCGGAGGCGGGCCGCGCTTTGCTCGGGAATGTTCTGTTTTTTGCACGCGAGCCTGAGATGGTGCAGTCCGTTTTCAATGCGGCGTGCGACTTTGTTTGCCGAGTGCCGGTGCGGCGGCTGACTTTCGTTCCGGACGCCAGCGTGTGGGAGATGATCGCATGAGCGAAAAATGCTATGTGGCGAAGGCTTCGAAGATTGCGGCGCGGATGCTCGGGGATGAAATGATGATCATGGTGGCGCCGGATTCCACGCTATTCACGTTGAACGAAGTGGCTTCGGTAATCTTCAACGCCGCGGACGGCGCAACGCCCCTCGATGAGATTGTTGCGGAGCGGATTTGCTTGGAGTTCGATGTCGATTTCGTCGTGGCGATGAAAGATGCCGAGCACGTGGTGAAGGAATTGGCAGGCCACGGCGTGCTGCTCGTATCCGACCAGCCGAGCACGCCACCACGAGCTTTTGCGCAGGCGGCCCGATGAACAAGCTCGTCGAGGAGATGGCTCGCAAGGCGCTCAAATTGCGCGTGCCGCTGAGCGTGCAACTGGACCTGACTTATCGCTGCAACGAGCGCTGCATTCACTGCTATCTGGATCATCACGATCACGGCGAGATGACTACCGCGGAAATTAAGGACCTTCTCGATCAGATGGCGGCCGCTGGAGTTTTCTATCTCACCATCAGCGGTGGCGAAATTTTGATGCGCAGAGATTTCTTTGAAATTCTGGAGTATGCCCGCGAGCGGACGTTCTGCATAAAACTGAAGACCAACGGGATTCTGATTCGGCAGAAAGAAGCGGACCGCATCAAAGCCCTGGGCGTGGAATCGGTGCAGATCAGTGTTTACTCGCACATTCCGGCGGTTCATGACGCCATTACGAAGCTGCCCGGCTCGCTTGCGCAATCCATCGAGGCTGTTCGCCGGCTGCGGGCGCACGGCATCCACGTCATCATGGCCAACGTGCTGATGCTGCGCAATGCGCGCGATTATGAGGGCGTGCGGGCCTTGGCAGCTGAACTCGGCGCACAATTCATCCTTGATCCGACGATTACTCCGATGATGGACGGTGATCGCTCCATTCTCAGCTTGAATGTCGATGAAGAGGCGCTGCGGGAAGTTTTTCGGAATGAGGCGCTGGTCGGTGGAAATGTTGAGGAGTTTTGCGCGCCTCCGCCGGGGCCAGATGATGACGCGTTGGACATGCTGCCCTGCAGCGCTGGGCACACCGCCTGCTATGTTTCTCCATACGGAGACGTTTACCCGTGCGTGCAGTTTCCTTTGCCGAGCGGCAACGTCCGCCAGATGAAGTTCGTGGACATCTGGCGCGATTCGCCGCAGCTCAATGAGGTGCGGTCGATCACTTTGCGCGATATGCCGTCTTGTTCCAAGTGCGCGCATGGCGGAACGTGCACGCGCTGCCCGGGGCTGGCGTTTCTGGAAGGGAATATGCGCGGACCTTCGACGCAGGATTGTGAGAAATCTTTCGCCCGGACCGGGATTCCCTCTGTCAATTTGATGGCGAAGAAATCTGCCGCCGCAGGATTTGCGCAGAGCCGATTGGTGCAGATTCAAAGTGCGCCCGCGATGGCTGCGGTGGCGTCCGCAGCGTCCGCCTGATTCGTGCAACCTATTCTTTCCCTTAAAACGCAGACTTTCAAAAACGCGCACGATGGCTCAGCCAGCGGGTCCTGCTTGGCGCCAGGCGCTGCCTTCGGCGCCAAAGTGACCCACGCAGACAAACATGCGACGGCGTAGAATAGCCATGGGGGCCCACCTGAAAGAGCATCCATCTATCGGCGTAGCGAGTTCGAGCAAGGAATGGGCGCTGCTCGTCGAGTGTGCGCCCGCGGATCCGGACCGTCAGCGGCTGGAGCAGATGATCCGCGAACCGGTGGACTGGCCCATCTTGTCGGAGCTTGCCGAAGAGCACGGTTTGCTCGGACTTGTGGCGCTCCGGGTTCGAGATTGCGGCAAAGCAAGCGTGCCCGCGGAAGTGTCGCAAGCATGGCGCGAGCGTCAGCGCGCACAGGCGCTCTTCACGTTGCGCCTGACCGCGGAAATGTTCCGGCTGTTCGAGCAATTTGCCGCGGCGGGTCTCGAAGCACTGGTAATAAAGGGTCCAGTGCTTTCGGTGCGCTGCTATGGCGATCCGGGTGCGCGCCAGTATGGCGATCTCGATTTGATCGCGCGCGACAAGGACATTCTGCGCGCCACCAAATTGATGATTGGCCTCGGATACGAGCCGCGCGTTCCGCTAACCGCGATTCAGGCAAAAAAAACGCCGGGCGAGTATGCGTTCCGGCAGGGCGACACGAAGCTGCTGGTCGAATTTCACACGGAGCGAACGTTTCGCTATCATCCCCAGCCGCTGCCTTTAGAAAAACTTTTCGAGCGGCAGGCTCGCGTAACAATCGACGCGCATGAAATTCCCGCGCTGTCTCCCGAAGACGAACTCATGCTGATTTGCATTCACGGCGGAAAACATTTTTGGGAGCGGTTGAGTTACGTCGCGGACGTGGCGGCTTTTGTAAAGAGGCAACAGCTCGATTGGGCTCGCGCTCATTCTGCTGCAGAAGAGGTTGGTGCTCAACGCATGCTCTATCTTGGTCTGCGATTAGCGATGGATGTGCTCGGCGCGCAGCTGCCTGATAATATCGCCGCGTCTGTTCGCTCGGACCCTGCGGTCGCAATGCTTGCCAAACAGATCATGCGCTGTCTCCCCGCTGCAGGTTCCGCGCCCCCGGGAATTTTCGAGCGCGCGATGTTCCGGATGCGCATGCGTGGCGGGTTTCTTTCCAGCCCCGCTTATCTGCTTCGACTCTCTTTTTCGCCGACGGAGGAAGACTGGGCTGTCGGCGCGGAAAATAAACGCCACGGTTTCCTGGACGCTCTGGGCCGGCCGTTTCGTCTTGCGCGCAAGTACGGCCGCGCGGCTAAACCCTGACTCGACCAGGGCTGGCTGAAATCCAGCTCGTGCTATCGCCGCCGAAAAAGAAAACGGGCCCGGACAATATGTCCAGGCCCGTCATTGCCCAGGCCGCTTTAGATATTTGTGCGGCGCGAAACAATGCCCAAACTCTTTGCTGGCGGTGGGGGCATTTCCACTGTGAGCGACGTCTCGCTCTTATTGCGCAGCACGCCAAGTTTTACCGTTTTGTCTTCCCGTTTGTCGGCCAGTTTTTCACGCAAATCGCCGACCGAGCGAATGCGGTCGCCATCGAGCGAAGTAATCACGTCGCCGCTCTTTACTCCCGCTTTTTCCGCCGCGGAACCCGAGTTCACGCTGCGGACCAGCACGCCTTCTCCGTCCGGCGCGCCAAAATAAGCGCC
>JBARBE010000403.1:0-3240 GCA_049792735.1 Candidatus Acidiferrum sp. | reverse complement strand
TGATCATCGCGGCCATCGCAATCCCGAACTTGCTCCGTTCGCGTATGGCTGCGAACGAAGCGTCGGCGGTTGGTTCTCTCCGTACCATTAACACGGCACAGGTCACGTTCAGCTCGACCTATGGCGTTGGTTACGGAACCTTGGCTGCCCTCAGCACCCCGGTTGCCGGCTGCCCTGGTGCGCTTGTGACCGCTGCTTGCCTGATCGATAGCAATTTGGGCGGCGGAACCAAGAGCGGCTACAAATTCACGTCGGTGGCGTCTGGTGGCGCGGGTACGGCCGCTAGCCCTTACACCAACTTCAACTCAACGGCCAATCCGGTTGCGCCAGGTACGAGCGGACAGAGCACCTTCTGCTCCGACGACTCTGGTGTCATCCGCCGGGATCCCACGGGCGCCGCTGCACCTGCCACATGCGGCACTTCCGGTCTGAATCCTCTCCAGTAACTCGGATAGGCACCAGCCCGGCGGCTCGGATTGCATAAATCCGAACCGTCAACGAACTAGAAGAGCACGGGACTCCGTCCCGTGCTTTTTTCTTTTGCGCTCCAATTCCATGCGTGGCGGGGACTGCAATCACCGAGGCGTGACGGACTGCGGGAACGGCCGTAGGTTCAGGCGTTTCGTGGCACCCAACGCCAGCTGTAGCCGTATTACCTAAGCCACGGGGCAATACCCGGGGGGAGCAGGCTCGCGAGAATCCAGCCGCGAGCAGGCTCAGCCCGAGACGGTGGGTTGACTGCCCTTTTTTGGCTTTTTCGCAGCGACAAAAAGCGTCAAAAATCGCTCCTCACCGGGGCTGAATGGCCGGCTACGATTCGGTGCCAGTCAGGCAGAGTTCTTGCAACTAACAGATAAATAATGCTTTAAATGCGAAGAGACGCGCTCCGCCAGATTGTTCCAGAATGGCACGTTTCTTGCCCCACTAAGGGGGTGTGCTCTGGCACTTTCATAAAACTCTCAAGGAGATAGCATGAAGAAACAGAAGGGTTTCTCTCTTATCGAACTCTTGATCGTCGTGGCGATCATTCTGATCATCGCGGCCATCGCAATCCCGAACTTGCTCCGTTCGCGTATGGCTGCGAACGAAGCATCGGCGGTTGGTTCTCTCCGTACCATTAACACGGCACAGGTCACGTTCAGCTCGACCTATGGTGTTGGTTACGGAACCTTGGCTGCCCTCAGCACCCCTGCTGCCGGCTGCCCCGGTGCGCTTGTGACCGCTGCTTGCCTGATCGATAGCAATTTGGGCGGCGGAACCAAGAGTGGTTATGATTTCACGTCTGTCCCTTCAGGTGGTGCGGGAACAGCCGCCAGCCCTTATACCAACTTCAACTCTACGGCCAATCCGGTTGCTCCGGGTACGAGCGGACAGAGCACCTTCTGCTCCGACGACTCCGGCGTGATCCGTCGGGATCCCACGGGCGCTGCGGCACCAGCCGCCTGCGGCACTTCCGGTCTGAATCCTCTCCAGTAATTGGAGTGATCACAGACTCGACGGGTCAGAGTGTCAACACCTGATCCGCCAGCGAATCGAAGAGAGCACGGGACACCCTCCCGTGCTCTTTTCCATCTGTGCCGAGTCTTTTAGCCAGTCTGGCAATTAACATCGCCTATTCAGCCTATCGGAGATCCAGCGTCTGCAATAAGCTAGGGCTGAGTCGTGAGGCTGGGTCTGACAGCAGCACCAGGTGCGGATCCACGCGTCGGTTAGCGTAGTAGTGGAATGTGGTCACCCACTCCTTCGTTGGGGGCTTTTTATTTCCTGCCATCAGATCTGCCTCATGCGCACGCCATGAAGATTTCCGGTCGAATCCCCGAACTAGACGGCCTTCGCGGAATCGCCATCGCCATGGTGCTGCTGTACCACTACTTTCAACAGACCTTAGTGGCCCGCCCGGGTTCAATTGCCGCGCACATGCAAAGCGCCTTGGGTCTCGGCTGGTCCGGTGTCGACCTCTTCTTTGTTTTATCCGGATTTCTAATCGGAGGGATTCTGCTCGATGCAAAAGCATCCACAAACTTTTTCCAGGTTTTTTACCGGCGACGCTTCTTTCGAATTGTTCCATTGTATGCCGCCATTCTGATTCTTTTTCCAGCTCTAGCCCACCTGGCTCAACGGGCAAATCTTGGCGATTTCTCCTGGCTTATAGCGGGCAAGCCGTTGCCCTGGTATTCCTACCTGACCTTCACACAAAACTTCTGGATGGCGCACGGTGAGCGATTTGGCGCGATGACCCTGGCTGTTACCTGGTCTTTGGCCGTTGAAGAGCAGTTCTATCTCACGCTTCCTATCCTAGTTCGGAAACTCACTGCCCCTCAACTCATGAAGTGCGTGCGTAGAGGTATCTACATGGCCCCGCTACTTCGCATAGTCCTCGGTCTTCTGTTCCCTCACAACTGGATTGCTCTGTTCGCGCTGGCGCCCTGCCGTGCCGACTCTCTCCTGCTGGGCGTCCTGGCTGCGATGCTTATCCGTGATTCTCAATGGAGAGAACGAATGCAACGCAATCATTCTTCCGTCGTGGCGCTGCTTGCAATATTGTTTCTCGGTGTGGTGGCTCTCTCCATCTGGGCACCTGAAGTTTATTATCCTGTAACGCAGACTGTCGGCTACACTTGGCTCGCCCTGTTTTACGCGAGCGTACTCCTCTATGCGGTAACAAGTCCGACAAGCACATTGAGCCGCGCATTGCGGATCAAGTGGTTGGGCTGGCTCGGGGGAATTGCTTATGGGACATATCTCATCCACGAGATGGTCCAAGGGATGTTTTTCGGCATCATTTGGCACGGAGAGCCTGCCATAACGGACGGTTGGACGTTTCTAACAACTGTAGCCGCCCTCATCGTGACGCTCGCAATTGCCCAATTCTCCTGGAAGTATTTTGAATCTCCCTTGATGAAAGGTCATCGGACAACGTATCAATTTGCCGAAGAAGCGAACGATGAACTCCTCACGGTTCCTCCGGCACACTAAGGTTGCCGCTCATCTGGAATTGACTTTTGTCCTCCCAAGAGTTCGGAGAAGTAGTGCTGAGGACTGAAATGGATAGCAAAAAGTCATACAGGTCTGCCCCCCTTAACGCGCGAAGCCAGGTTCTATTCCAACCAGCCCAGAATTAGGCTCTCCCTCAAGGTCTGCGGCGACACATCGCATTCCCGTCCCGCAAGGAAGACCTGCTAAACTAACGCCATGGCTTTCCTCTTGGCCTCCTTTCTTGCTTTCTTTTCGCTAGGGGCA
>JBARBE010000402.1:0-19814 GCA_049792735.1 Candidatus Acidiferrum sp. | reverse complement strand
TGTTGATTCTAAACGATTTCCGGTTTCCACGACCATCCCGAAGTGCCATTTTGCCGTCGTTTTGTAACAAAAGGTGTCAAAACTGTGCAGGAACTGTGCACAAACCCTTGGACTCCTGCAGAGCGGTTGTGATCTCGCTGGTCATTTCATTTGCTTGGCGGTTCATTTTTTCGAGTGCTTCTCTTTGCATTCGCAACTTGATCTGCGAATACTTTTTGAAGACCTTCGAGTCGCTCAGACGAAGCAGTTGAGTGACCCACTCGTCCGCGACGCCCCCGGCACTAAGCCGCGTTGCATACGTCGAACGAAGATCGTAGAACCGAAAGTAAGGAACATTCGCTCTTCTCAACGTCAATCGCCACCCCGTTCGCAGGGTGCGTTGATAGCCCGTCGCGCTTTCCTCGCTAGGAAAAAGATAATCACTTCCTTCCGCGAGTGCCATCTGATCCCGGAACGCCTACACAGCCATTGCCGTGAGTGGAAGCTCGGCAACACCGGTAGGCGTTTTCGAGTCAGGTATCCAAAGGACAGAGCTTCTTAGGTCCACTTGCTCCTTTTTCGCAGGCATCAACTCCTTGTAAATGCGGAGCCCGGTTTCGGTGATGATGCGGACGACATTGCGCAACTGCGCGGGAGCGTGGCGTTCGATGCGCTGCTGTTCCGAGCATCCGACGTAATGAGGCCGGAAAAGGCCCCGAATCGCGACGGGGAACTCCACGCCGGAGCAGGGATTACACGGGATCAATCGCTTGCGAACTGCAACATTCAAAATCCGCCGAAGAACCCTCAGCTCGAACGGAGATTCAACCTACACCCCAAGACGTTCAAGCAACTCAAGCGCGGCAATGCCGACTTCTGGATAAAACGTATCGATACAACAGGGTACCACCGGGCCCAGCTTCATTCGGCCTCCTATGGCTCACTCCGGAGTCTCACCGATCGCAAGCACCAACTCATCATGCGCGCGCGCATAGTCTAACTGCGATTGCAGTAGGAGCGCCTTGGCGTCGAACTCTTGAGCGGTCGCGGTGGCGGCCTGGGACTTGAGCGCGGCTCCTCGCAATAGTTCTTGCTGCTGAACGCGGTTCGATTCTTGTCGCAGCGCCAAAATCTCCTCCGAGACTTTGAGCATCTGCTGGGTCCGTTCCAGTCTGTTGTAGGCGGTTTGCACTTGGAGTTCGACCTCGTCCGTGATTTTCGCGAGGTTTTCCTTCGCCTCGGACAACTGGGATTCGCGTTCATGCAGAACGGCGTGTTTATGGCCGGCGTCAAACAGGTCATAACTGAAATGAATGCCGAAGGTACCGAAGTTGCGCGCGAGAAACGGAACATTGTTCTGGTAGCTATAGCGACCAAAGGCGTCGACATCGGGCACCCAGATATCGGTCTTGGCCAAACGCATAGCGGCCGAAGCTTTTTCGACCTCGGCGCGGGCCGCTTGGATTTCCGGGTGTGAGCTCTTCGCCATGGCAACGCATTCTTCGCGCGGGCAGCTCTCCTGGACTTCGCCAACCGATGGATCGAGATCAAGCGCCGTGTTCAGAGGCAGGCCCATGATGTCGTTGAGCTTCAACTCGAGGTCCGTCAGCAGCAGATCCGTAGTCAACAATTCCTGCTTTGCTTGCAAGAAGTTCGCGCGGCTTTCGAGCGACTCCTGTTGCAGAGCAGCGCCGAGCTTAACCTGCTCGATGCGTTCGTTGTCGAGGTCCTGAGCGGCCTGGATTCTGGCCGCGATAGCGCTGCGATGCGCTTGGGCAATCAGAACTGCGTAGTACACCTCATGCACTGCCAGAGCCACGTCATTGCTAGTCAGTTGCGCCTTGGCTCGTGACGCTTTTACGTCGGCCTGAGCGATATCGTTCGCCAGCCTGATTTTCAGCAGGGAGGTCAGTGGCTGAGTGATCTGGGTTCCGCTGGTGGTCAGGTTGCGTCCACCTTGATTGAGGATGCTGTCCTCCGCGGGAATGGGAGTGCCGCTGATTGTGCCCAGACTGCCGGACTTAATCTCAATCAGTTGCGTGTCAGTCACGCGGGCAAAGTTGCTGTCGTTGTGAATCGACGGGAAATAGGAACTTTTTTCGGCCTCTTTCGCGTGTCGTTTTTCGTCGACAGAGAATCCGGCAAGTCGCACGTCATGGTTGTGTTTCAGGGCTAGCGTAACCGCTTCGCGCAGCGTAATGTGGCGGGGCTCGGCTGAATTTGGTGTCTGACCAGCTGCGCCGAGAGAAGCCCAGAGCGTCGCCGCCACTATTAGAGCGAATGCGTTTCGCTTCATGATTTTGACTCCTTCTGGGAGGACAATGCTTGCTGGATGGCCTTGAGGTCGCCGTAGTCTAGAGGTGATTTGCGTAGCAGTGCTACCAACACCAGTGCACAGACGCAACTCCAGGCGATTAGCAGGAAGCCGTCGACAATACTCAGACTGTAGGCTTGAAGACGCAGCCGCGCAGCAACCAAATCCACTGCTCGCTCTCCGGCAGCCGCCATGCCGGCTGTTTTCGCGGCAAAGCCAGTCGTCATCGCTCGTATGTTTAGACTAGTGATCCAGCCTCCGGCGCTGACGTGAAGCCCCAGCAGGTTGGAATGTAGTTTTTCGCGCTGGGCCAGGAAGTGGCCCATGTAAATGGCGCCGGCAGTTCCGCCAAACAGGCGAACCACATGGAAGAAGGCAGAGAAGGTAAGAACCCACTCAGGCTTTGACAACCCACCCGAGAAGATGGCCTGCAATACGATGCAGCCGACGAGGCCGATGAAGGCAAATGACTGTCCGACTCCCGTGAGCAATTCAGTACGGTAAAAATTCTGGGCCGCCCACGTGCTGCTGTACTGCGCGTTGAAGCAGGCAGCGAATGCGGTACAAGCGAGGCCGACGGCTAACAACAGGCGCGGATCGACTTTGCGCAACAGGAGATATCCAGCCGTAAACGCGATCGGCAGAAGCGGAAGAGCGCTCCAAATAATCGCCGGCCCGATCTGATCGGCTTCCAATCCGCGTATGGCCAGCGATTGCGGAATGAGAATGATGGTCGTGCATAGCGTGAAGCGAAACCAAAAAAGCAGGCCGCCCAACAACACGGTATTCCATTTCGCGAGATACGGCAGTGCCACGAGGGGGTTGGGCTGGCGCAGCCTTCGGGCGAGCGCGCACAAGAGAAAAAACATCCCGCACCAGAACCAGGCATTGAACACGCCGGAACGAAACCAATCGAGTCGTTGACCTTGCTGCAAGGCGGCAAAAACGAAAGCCAAACCCAGGCTCAAGTAGAGGAACCCGGCGAAGCTTGGGGCAGGACCGGACTTGTTGCGTGGCGGCGTTGGCGGAATGCCCAAGTACACGCAGAGAATCATGATGGGTGCGATGACGGCCGAGTTCCAGAACATCCAATGCCACGACAGGTGGTCTCGGTACCAGCCGTAGAGCGATGGCGCGATATTCACCGCGCCGTCGACAAAGGTGGCATACAAGGCAATCGTAAATGGAAGATAGCGCAACGGGATGTTGCGGAGCGCGAACGTCAAGGTGAGCGGATAGAAGGTGCCAGAGGTCATCCCAGCAAGAACCAGCGCGGCGAGAAGAAGCGTGTAGCTGTGCACGAATGGAAGAAAAGCACTTGTTAGAGCGAAGATTGCGGCGGCTCCGAGAAGGATGCGACGCGGGCCCAGCAATCCTCCGAGATAGACGGTGAAGGGTCCGATGAACATCAAGGACGCGTTGTAGGCGCTATCCAGCCAAGCGCCATCGTCGAAGCTTATGCCGACATGTCCCTTCAGATCCGGAAGACCAAGACTCAACATGCGGCCGGCTAGCGTCACCAATCCCGCGCCGGTAACGACACCGAGAATTCCGAGCAGCGGACGCGTAGACACTTCCGACGGGATGGCAGCAGCGGCGCCATGCGCAATGTCGAGTGCGGAGGGACGGATGGAAATGCTCGAAGTTCCCATGGTTACGGTGACTGCCTCGTCCGGACGGTTGTGATCACAGAAAGTCCGGGACGCAGTTTCGCAGCGAAACTAGAGTCGTCGAGCTCGATTTTGACCGGAATCCGCTGCACGACTTTGGTGAAATTCCCGGTGGCGTTGTCAGGCGGAAGCAGAGCGAATTGCGATCCGCTGGCCGGAGCGATCTCCACCACTTTTCCGTGAATGATTTGCCCTGGGAATTGGTCGATGCGGAGTTCGGCGGGGTCTCCGACCTTCATATTGGTCAACTGGGTTTCCCGGTAGTTGGCTTCTACCCACTTTGTGACACCGACGAAGGAGATGACCTGTGTACCGGGTGAAACGAGCTGTCCGGCGTGGACTTGCCGTTCACCTACGGTGCCATCGGCGGGGGCGTAAATCTTTGTGTATCCCAAATTGACCAGGGCTGCCGCCAGGCTGGCTTGCTTCGCGCGTAGATCGGCCTGCAATTGCAGGTTCTGAGACTCGAGCACGTTCTTCGAGCGGCGCTCAATTTCGGCGCCAAGTTCGCTGCTGCGCAACAAGGTGCGAGCTTGTGCAAGATCGGCGTCACGGCTTGCGGACTGGGCAGAGAGGCGCGCTTCGTCGGCTACGGCGGATTCGAGTTTTTGTTGTGTCGCCGAATGCGCCTGATACAGATCCTCTTGGCGCTTTCGCTCGGAGCGTGCGTGAATTAAATCGGCTTGCACGGCTTCTTTTCCTGCCTCCGCCGCCGCGATTTGTGCCTTTGCCTGATCGATCCCGGCCAAAGCCTTGGCGATGCGAGTATCCTGCAACGCGCGTTGTTGCCGGTTGTTTTCGATTGCTGCCCGAGCGGCTTCGACCGCCGCCCTGGCTTGATCCACCTGCGCCCGGTAATCGTCGTCCTGCAGTTCCACGAGCAGATCGCCCTTATGGACTTGTTGATAGTCGCCAACGTGGACAGCGCGCACAATGCCGGCCACCTTGGTGCTCAACGGTGTAAGATCGCCGTGAACATAAGCATCGTCCGTGACTTGATCCGCTTTGCCGCCCTCCCACGCATTCCAGTTACGCGTGACTGTAATCAAGACGGCCAGCGCGAGCAGCATGACCAGAAGAGGAGTCACAAATTTCTTCCAGCCTGCCTCCGGCCGAGGCGCGATCTGAGTTTTATCGTGCTCAGGCGCGGGTTTCGCGACCGGTGTGTCAGATTTGGCGGGCACGGGTGTGGAGGACATCAACTTGCTCCTTGGCACCAAGAAGTTTCGAGGGCCGACAATTCTTCGGGCAGGGCCCGGTCAATTGGTAGAGCTTCGCGTCCCGGCATGGGCTTAGACCATTCCGCGAATGTTGTCCTTAACGAGTTCGAACACCTGGTCGCCGCGGTGGTCCATGACCATTCGAGTCATCGCCAATGCGAATCCGCGCGCTTCTTCATAGGTTGCTTTCGGCGGAGCGGACAGGGCGTTTGGATCGGTAGTCACGTCCAGCAGAGCTGGTCCGGGATGTGCAAACAAACGCGCGATTGCGGGGGCGAGTTCTGCCTTTCGCTCTACGCGTTCCGCGTGGAAACCTATTGCTCTTGCGACGGCGCTGAAATCCGGGTTCTGCATTTCGGTTCCCCAGAAGGGGTAGCCGCCAACCATCATTTCGAGCCGAACCATCCCCAGCGTTGAGTTGTTGAAGACAATGATCTTGATTGGCAGTTTTTCGGACACGATAGTCAGGAGATCGCCCAGAAGCATTGAGAGACCACCGTCACCGCAAAAGGCAATGACTTGGCGTTTCGGAAATGCCATTTGCGCGCCGATAGAGTCAGGCATAGCGTTAGCCATTGTCCCGTGATTGAACGAAGTTATTACTCTTTGGCCGCGGCGGAGGTGTAGGTGTTGGGCGGCCCACACCACACACATGCCGGTATCCGCGATAATGATGGAATCCTCTGCGCACGCGCGGCTAACCGCATCCCCCACCTGCTCGGGACGGAGTTTCCCGTCAGAGCCACCATGCTCGACATAGGCCTGCATGTGCTTCGTAGCGGTTTGGTGGGCGACGAGCACTTCATCCAGAAATGCTCGTTCGTCGCCGCGCGATTTGACGCGTGGAAGCAGAGCATCGAGCGTCTCGGCGACATGGCCGCAGAGGCCTAGTTCCAGTGGGGCGCGGCGCCCCAGGTGCGTGGGATCGCTATCGATCTGAACGATTTTCGGTTGCTTGGGAATGAAATCGACGTAGGGAAAGTCTGTTCCCAACATGATAAATACGTCACAGCGGTCCAGACCATACTGCAATCCACCCCAGCCCGCGAGACCGGTCATTCCCACGGCGTTGGCATTGTCGGCCTCCAGCACGTCTTTTCCACGGTAGGAAAATCCGATTGGGGCATTGAGTTTTTGTGACAACGCCAAAACCTGATCACGGGCACCTCGGCAGCCTTCACCTCCGAAAATGACAGGCCGCCGTGCGGAGTTGATGATCTGGGCCAGCTTGTCGAGATCGCCATCCGTTGGACGAATCCGCGGTGGATCGGTAGAAAATGGATGTGTTGGCAAATCGACCGCGGCGGGTTGCGCCAGGGTATCGCCGGGAATGCAAACCAGGCCAACGCCGCGCTTGGTTATCGCAGTCTGAATCGCGAGCCTGCTCATGGTGGCGGCCTGGACTGCGGTGTAGGCCGCTTCGCAATAGTAGCTGCAATCACGGAAGAGTCTTTCGGGATGAGTTTCCTGAAAGTATTCGGTGCCAAGGAAACGGGTTGGCACCTGCCCGGCGATAGCGAAAACGGGGGCCCTGTTGCGATGAGAATTATAAAGCCCCTGGATCAGATGGAGGTTGCCGGGACCGCAAGATCCGGCGCAGGCGGCGATCTGCCCAGTTAAAAGAGCATCCGCACCAGCCGCGAACGCGCCAACTTCCTCATTTCGACAGTGCACCCAGCGAAGTTTTCCATCGGACCTGCGAATAGCGTCGATGATTGGATTGATCGAATCACCGACCACTCCATAGACGCGCTGAATGCCGGCGTCGATCATCATTTCCGCGACCTGATCTGCTGCTGTTTTTGCCATGAGGTCTCCTCCGTATGTAGTTGCGCTCGCGTTGTTATTCGCTCAAATCCTTCAGTGTTTTGAGATCGTCGACGATGTATGCCATGGAAGCGCGCATTCCTTTGCCACAACGAACAGGCGTCAAATCCGAGATTTCTTCGCCTCTGCAGACAGGCAGACTAAGGGAGCCTTCACCAATCCATGCTTGCTCAATCTTCACATCGTGAGGGACGTTCTCGACAAGCTCGTGAACTGCCGGCTTATCGTGCTTCCCGACAGCGAGACGCGGGGTGTACAGCAGATTGACGACCGGCCGCTGCTTCAACAGCGACATGTCCTTTAGGGGCTCTTTTAACGTTACGAGCCCCTCCGCGAGCCGTTGCCCACCGGATGTGAGTGAGCCAGCAAATTTCGATCCTGCCGCAAGAGCCGGGCCAGCTTTTCCGGTAGCCGCGTGATACCTAGTCTGAAACACCCGGCCAAAGCGTTTCGGATATCCCTGCGTCCAGCCACGCGCCAGCGCTGCATCATTGTCGACAAAAATATAAGGACAATAGGACACGGGCTTTCCGTCGTACAGAGCGTCGACAAGGATGAAAAATTCGCGATACTGGTAGCGCTCCGGATCCAGGTACTCCTCATTTTTTCCACTGAATTGCCAATCGTAGAAGAAACCAGCGCCGTGGCCGTTCGCGGCGCGGTCCGATTCCAACCCTGGTGGCAGTATTGCCTCGACAGCCGAGGTGTCCGCCCAAAATTCAACGCTCAGAAAATCCGACGAGTAGTACCAAGGGGGCGCTGGATTGAGTGTCGATTTCCCCTTGGGCGTGAGCGGATAATGGAAGCCCATAAGCATCGGTTTTTCGCCTCTTCGTCCCACCGCGCCAAATCTCCGTGGCTGATTCTCTCCTCTAGGCTCTTAAGCAACTCGGAGTCCAAGGCGGGATTTCGGCAAAGAACGCGCATCCGCTGTGTTTTTCGAGACAAAGGGGTGGCGGCGGAAAGGGCAAATGACGGAATTTCACACTCATCGACGGAGTTTCGACGAAAGTGTCGAACTCATGACTGCATCGCGAAGGTTCGGATTATGCCCTTGTCGATCGCCGGTCAGGCTTGCGAATGTGCCGGGCGTGTGCCTCTCAAGGGAGTTAAGCGCTAGCTCTCTGAGTGGCTATTATTTGTTGCAACGAATATCGTCATAACGCATCTATATAAATCGTACCGGCCGAAAAGGCCAGAAAGGACAACGAAATGAGCACCCCGGCAATACCGCAAACGTCTACTACAACCTGGAGCATTGACCCGGCACATGCAACTGCCGAATTCAAGGTCAAACACATGATGATCGCTTACGTAAAGGGTCACTTCTCCAAAGTCACAGGAATACTGGTACATGATGAATCCGACCCGACAAAGTCTCACGTCGAGGCCACAATCGAAGCCGCCTCAATTGAAACACGCGAACCGCAGCGTGACACGCACCTCAAGAGCGCAGACTTCCTCCATGCGGAGAAGTTCCCAACCTTATCGTTCAAGTCCACCGACATCAAAGTTGTCGGCGACGGAGAACTAAAGGTCCAGGGCGACCTAACCATTCGGGGCGTTACCCGCAAGATGACGTTTGCAGTTGAAGGGCCAACGCCAGCGATGAAAGATCCCTGGGGCAATACCCGAATTGCAATCTCGGCGACCACGAAGATCAACCGCAAAGACTTCGGCTTGACCTGGAACGCCGCACTCGAGACCGGAGGCATCCTCGTCGGCGACGAGGTGACTATCACGCTTGACGTTGAGTTCATAAAGGCTTGAACGATCAACCGCCAGGCGGTAGGGCAGTTGATCCGATCGTGGAGAGGAACGTTTATGTCACTGCGCCCAGTTAAGCAAATCATTCAGCCCAAGCCGACCATCGAAGGCGCGGGAGTCATACTCCAACGCGCCTTCGGTTTCGGCAAGACCAAGGATTTCGATCCGTTTCTTTTGCTGGACAATTTCCGCAACGACAACCCGGCCGGCTATGTCGCAGGATTCCCCTGGCACCCGCACCGTGGTATCGAGAAGATCACCTATGTACTCGTAGGCTCGGTGTAACACGATGATAGCTTGGGTAACAAGGGCATCGTCCACGATGGCAATTTGGAAGTGCTTCTACCAATCGTCGCCGATTAGGCGCTGCGCTGGATTCGTTTTTTAGCCTATGGCCCGCTCTTCGTGAGCCCAGAATCGTTCGCGAAGAAGCCTTTTGAGGATCTTCCCGGAACCACTTTTCGGTAGTTCGGTATCTGAAAACTCGATGCGGCGGGGAATTTTGTAATTTGCTAGGAATTGCCTGCAATGGCTGGTCAGGTCGTTTGCGCTCATAACCATTCCGGGCTTCAGCGCGACACAAGCCATTACGAGTTCGCCCCACTGAGGGTCCGGAATTCCGAAGACCGCCACTTCACGAACCGCGGGATGTTTGTAGATGACCGCTTCGACCTCGCCGGAATAAACATTTTCGCCACCTGTGACAATCATGTCTTTTAGGCGGTCAAGAATGTAGAAATAGCCGTCCGAATCCTGATAGCCGATGTCTCCTGTGCGAAACCTTCCGTTTCGAAACGCGAGAGCCGTGTCTTGCGGATCGTTCCAGTAGCCCCCCATGACGTTGGCGCCCCGTGCGACCAATTCCCCTTGCTGCCCGACTTCCACTTCCTTTCCCGTCTCGTCTTCGACTCGCAGGTCAATTCCCGGACAGGGCCGCCCACAGGATAGGAGCTTGGCCTCGACATGCTCCTGATCTTTGAGACCTGTGAGGAAGCCAGTCTCGCTGAGCCCATAGCACTGGAGAAGTTTCACATTCGGCAGAAACTTTCTCATCCGATGGACAAGTTCCGGCGCCATTGGAGAACCGCCATAAGCCAAAACCTCGAGGCTGCTCAAGTCATACGGCGTCCCTTCGGGTATCTGCGTCAGCAGGTTTAGCATCGTCGGCACGAGCACCGTGTGAGTTATGCGTTCGCGTTGGACCGATTCACAGAAACCTTGCGGGGTAAACTTTGGAATGGTGACTTGGCCCGCACCGAAAGCCGGCGCTGCGAACATGGCGGGAAAATCGGCAATGTGAAAAATCGGTGCCGCATGCAGATAGACACCGGCTTCTCGGTACCCCATCCAATAGTTGAAGTGGTCGAGGTTCGCCAGGATGTTGGCGTGAGTCACCATAACGCCTTTTGGCCTGCCCGTCGTGCCACTCGTATAGATGAGAGCCAAAGTTGCTTCAGGGTCATAAACAGGATCTGGAAAGGAGTCGTTCCGGACGTCCAATGGCTGTTCATCGAGTACACGTTGCCACGGAAGCTGCACCGCAGGTATCGGGAGCGAAGAATGCCGCACTAGCCCACGCGGTTTTGCGTCAAGCAGAACTTGATCGATTTCGGCTGCGGAGAGCCTTGCGTTTATCGGGACTGCAGCAACGCCGAGCCAGCTGCAGGCGTAGACCAACTCGATGTACTCAGGAGAATTCGGCAACAGAAGCGCGAGGCGGTCGCCTGTTGCAAAGCCGTTGGCGGCGAGCGCAGCCGCGATGTTCCCGACGCGCTCGTGGAGCGCCTTGAAAGAAACGGCGGCACCGTCGACAGCCAGCGCTGTGCGTTGCGAGTAATACCGGAATGCCCGGCCGAGCGAATGAACGTATATCATCGTGTACTGTCCAATGAAGGAGCGCCTGGAGCTGCGAGGCACCAGTCCAGAGCTCCTCACTGATTGAAGTTAGTCGCCGTGGCCTCCGGCGATTGCTGCTTGCGCCGCCTGTTCACCCTTTGCACGGGTAGCAAGCAGATCCAGCAGCATGGCGTCGCGTTCATGTTCGAGTTCTTCAATCGAGCGATTGCCTGCCTCCTTTTGCACGCCGTCGATGATCGTTTGCTTAACCTCAGAACTGAATTCGGTGATCGTCCCGAGATCTTTCCACCACGTGGCCACCGGTCCGGAGAGGTGCTCCATGAAGTGGTGAATTCCGCCGGGACCACCGGCGAGATGGAACAGGAGATTTGGCCCCATCACGCCCCAACGCAGTCCAGGTCCCCAGCACACTGCAACATCCGAATCGGCGACATCCAATACACCCTGCTCGATGAGATAGACAACCTCACGGTAAAGCGCTGCCTGAAGGCGGTTGGCCACGTGGCCGACAACCTCTTTACGGACATGAATCGGTTTCTTGCCAATCGATTCGTAAAAAGCGATCGCACGCTGGACAGTTTCCGGCGACGTTTTTTCGCCTGCCACTACTTCAACGAGAGGCACCACATGGGGCGGGTTGAAGGGATGCCCGATGACGCAACGTTCCGGATACTTACAGGCGGATTGCATCGTGCTCATGGTCAGTCCGGATGAACTCGACGCGATAATCGAATCCGGCCGAGTCGCGGCATCCATGTCTGCGAAGAGCTTGATCTTGAAGTCCTTCCGTTCGGGTCCGTTCTCCTGCACCAAGTCTGCATCTGCGAGCGCCTTCTTCAAATCCGTTGTGAACTTCAGATGATCGCGCGACGCGTTCGGAGAAAGACCGATAGTAGTCAGGTCTTTCCAGGCGACGTCGACGTAACGGCGCAAGTTGGCTTCGGCGTCGGGTGCCGGGTCTGTTGCGGTGACATTGAGGCCACGCGCTAGGTAGAGTGCTGCCCAGCTCGCGCCGATGACTCCTGTGCCGACGATTGCTACGTTGCGAATCTGCTTATTGTTTGCCATGAAAAAACTCCTCCTCAAATTTTGAATCCTCGTTACCGCCAAATCCTTTGTTGTCGCGGCTCACTTGCCCACCACGGCGCTTTGCGTAGCCGTGTCGCGTGCCGGCGTCCACGCCGGTGACGCGCGATGATGGATAATCAGGCGATCGCCTCTTTGCCCAGTGATGTAGGTCCAAATCCATTGGAGGAAAACGGTTAAGCGAAGACTCGAAGTCGCCAAAAACTGGAGGTGCACGGCCGCCCAAGTGAGCCAAGCCCCGAACCCGCTCATCTGGACTTTGCCACTCTGGAGTACGGCAAATCCCTTGCCCACAACGGCCATACTTCCTTTGTCAAAGTAGCTGAAAGGATCCGGCGGACGCTTGCCAGCTATACGGTTATGAATCACCTTCGCCGCATAGCGCCCTTGCTGCATTGCTACTTGCGCAACACCTGGGAGCGGCTTGCCGTTCTGATCGAGAGACGCAGTATCACCCACGACAAAAATCTCAACATGCCCAGACACCGTGAGATCTTTCTGAATACGAACGCGGCCAGCGCGGTCCGTCTCGACGTTTAGCCATTTTCCTGCGGGCGATGGCGCCACACCTGCGGTCCAAATCACAGTCTTGCTGGCTATCCGCTCGCCCGCGACCATGATGCCGTCTGCATTGATTTGGTCGACGCTGTGGCCAAGCCGGACCTCAACGCCTAATTTTTCGAGGCGTGCCTTAGCGGCTCTGGAGAGGCCTTCAGAAAAGGGGCCGAGAACTCGAGGTGCCATATCGACCAGCACAATGCGGGCTGAAGCCGGGTCAATGCGGCGAAACTCCGACCTCAGGCTTGTCCGAACGAACACGGCCAACGCGCCGGCCATCTCGACACCGGTGGGGCCGGCGCCAACCAGAACGAAAGTCAGTAGGTCGCGATGGCGTGCCGGATCATCTTCAGCCTCTGCCAGTTCGAAAGCCTGCAAGATCTTGTTGCGGGCTGCCTCGGCATCCGCGAGGCTCTTCAATCCGGGTGCGAACTGTTCAAATTCGTTGTGGCCAAAGTAACTGTGCGTGGAGCCGGTGGCCAATATCAGATAGTCGTACGAAATCGGGACGTTCTGCCGGTCGGCGTCACTCACAAAGAGGCGCTTCTGGTCTTTGTCTACTCCCGTGACCTCGCCCAGAATCACGACGGCGTTTTTTTGCTTCCGAAGTATTCCGCGGATGGGAGTCGCAATCTGGCTGGCAGTGAGCACCGACGTCGCCACTTGGTATAGCAGGGGCTGAAACAGGTGGTGATTTGTCCGGTCGATCAAAATGATCTGTGCCGGGGTCTTCGCGAGAGCTTTGGCCGCCGCCAAGCCCGCAAAACCTCCACCGACGATGATGATGCTAGGTCGCGACATCTCTCCCTCGATTCAATTCAGCCGATCTAGAACGAGAGCTTCCGACACTCTGAACTCTCAGCTTCCATATTTGAAGGACAGCAACACACGTGCGCGGTATGTCTGCACTTTACCGTCCTTGACAGTCATGTCCGTCTTTACAACCTCTGCCACGCGCAGATCCCGCAGCGTGCGCCCGGCGGTCTCCACTGCATTCTTCGCAGCGTCATCCCAGGACTGCGTACTCGTTCCGATGACCTCCACAACTTTGTAAACCGTGTTTCCAGCTCCAGTCTGTTTCGTCATGACTCGCTCCTCTCAATGGTTTTGCAGGCGCCGCGCAGCCACTAAGCAGCAGTTACCGAGTGCTTTGCGCGCGTGAAATCCGGCGGGCGCTTCTCTAGGAACGCCGTGAACGCCTCCTTCGCATCGTCAGAGCGGAGTCGCACGGAGTATTCCTCGTTCTCCAGCTTCGCTGCTTGCTCAAGCTGAGGCCGAACAGGCTGCCTCATAAGTCTCTTGCAGGCTTGGAGCGTACTGGCGGGCTTCTCAGCCAGTTTTTGCGCCGTCTCTGTTGCCGTTGCCAGCAGTTTTTGGTCCGGCAAGACACGAGTAACAAGCCCGAGATCCGCTGCGCGCTTGGCATCGAAGGGCTCTCCCAACTGAATCAATTCGGCAGCTCGGAGATACCCGATGCGCGCAGGAATCGAGTAGCTTGTTCCGAATTCCGGCACCAAGGCCAGATTGATAAACGGCATCTGGAACTTCGCGCTTTCGCCAGCGTAAACAAAGTCGCAATGCGTCAACATGGTGGTTCCGCCACCGATGGCGAAGCCGTGCACGGCTGCGACGATTGGTTTGTCGAAGGCAATGAAAGCGTCAATTAAGCGGGATTGCGGACTGTCGCCCGGTCCCATGGGATTATTGAGGAAATCCTGGAGGTCGTTGCCCGCGCAGAAGGAGTCTCCCGCTCCGTGCCAAAGAACCACACGAACGCCGTCATCTTTTGCTGCGTTGTTGAGCACATCCGCCATGGTGATGTACATGGCGGACGTCATCGCATTTTTCTTGGCCGGTCGATTGAATTGAACTCGGAGGATAGTTCCGGAGCGTTCGGTAACAATGTCACTCATCTTCCCCCTCCTGTAGCGGCCGATTCCAAACTCGAATCGTGCGGGATTGTGCCGCTGGCGCGCAGGCCCGCGATGTCGTCACTTGTGAATCCAAGTTCCTTCAGTACTTCGTCGTTATGCTCGCCGATTCCCGGCGCGCGCTTGGCAGGTATTTTAGTAACGCCGTGCACTTGAATAGGGCTGCTGATGGTCGAGGTCAACTTCTCGCCGGCTCCTTCGAGCGGAACGACGATGTCATTCGCTCGCAATTGCGGATCATTGGCGACTTCCTGCGGCTCACGCACGGCGCCGAAGGGGACGTGAACGCCATTGAAGACCTCATACCAATGCGACATTGGCTGTGAGCCAAAAATCTGATCGAGTATTGCCGTCAATTGTGGCCGGTTCTGCGCGAGCTTGGCAGGATCCGAAAATCGCGGATCCGTTAGGATATCCTCGCGACCCATTGCTTTCAGGACCGCGGGTACCTTGTCTGGAGTGGCTACGAGAACGAACCAAGTGCCATCGGAAGAGCGATATGTGTTCAAAGCTGCGTTTGCGGGATGGGTTCGATCATGCAGCCCGTAGAAACTCGCACCACATAGAGCGGCCTGGATAAAGACGCCGGCCGACCAGACACCCGCCGCGAGGAGCGAAGTCGTGACGTAGGATCCTCTACCAGTGCGTTCGCGGCGATAAAGCGCCGTCGCAATGGCGGCATAAATGCAGACGGCAGTTGCATTGTCCCCGCTACCTGCCACTGGCCAGGTCGGCGGCTCTCCAGCATCGCGCGTCAGGAATAACAAACCGCTTCTCGCCCAGAAGGCCGTCAGATCGAACCCCGGAAGAGCAGCGTCCGGACCTTTCTCGCCGAAGCCGGTGAGATCGGCATAGATCAGACGCGGATTCCACCGCGTAACATCTTCATATTCGAGCTTCAATTTCTTGCGCGCGGAATGCGGTGTGTTGACGATGAACACGTCGGCCCACTTGGCTAACCGCTCGAGAACCTGCTGCGCGCTCTCAGCTTTCAGATTGAGCGCAACGCCACGCTTGTTTCGATTCGCCAATTGGAAGGGATAAGGCTCTTCCGAATGCGGCTGGGGCGGGATCTTCTGCCCCTTTCTCCACAGCTCTCCCTCGGGCGGCTCGACCTTGATGACATCCGCGCCGAAGTCGGACAAGATCGTAGCCGCTCCTGGGCCGGCGATGAAGCTCGCGAGGTCCACGACTTTTAGTCCTGAGAATATGTTTTCGTCTGCCATGAGTTTTCCTTTCTTCCGTTTCTGGCTAGGAATTTCAAAACGAGGTTGAAGCCCCCGTGTGCTAGCGCCCCTGGAACTTCGGAGCACGCTTCGCAAGAAAGGCAGATGTTCCTTCCCTCTTGTCTTCGGTCCCCGCGCAAATCGCGAATAGGGAAGCTTCTAGGAGCAAGCCTTCCGCGAGGCTCGCATCCAATCCTTTGTTTACGGCCTCGATGGAGTACTTCACGCCGACCGGGGCGTTGGAGATGACTTGGTTGAGAATCGCTTCCGCCCGTGCGAGCAAACTGGCGCCCGGAACGACCTCATTCACCAGGCCGATGCGATGGGCTTCTTGCGCGTCGATAATTTCGCCTGACAGAATGAGTTGTAATGCGCGGCCCTTGCCGATCAGCCTGGGAAGACGCTGCGTTCCGCCGTAACCCGGCATGACTCCGATCTTCACTTCGGGCTGACCGAACCTCGCAGTTTCCGCGGCGATTCGAATCGTGCTCGCCATCGAGAGCTCACAGCCACCACCGAGCGCAAAACCATTCACAGCCGCGATGACCGGCTTGCCGAGGTTTTCAATGAGGTCAGTAAGCGCTTGGCCCGACCGAGTCTTCTGTTCCGCCGTGAGCGGAGTATCGTTGGCCATTTCGCTAATGTCCGCGCCGGCCGCAAACGACTTGTCCCCCGCTCCCGTGAAAACGACTCCACGCACCTCGGAATCGTCGCGGGCATCTTCGAACGCAGATCGCAATTCGGAAATGGTTTTCGCGTTGAGAGCATTGAGTACTTTGGGCCGATTGATGGTCACATAGGCAATCGGGCCCTTCTTCTCGTACAGGACGTTCTCAAGTTTCAAAGCAGCAGCGGGCGAACTCATGACTCTCTCCTCTTAATTGTTGGGGGCTGATCGACACCACACCAGGAATTCGCAGGAAGCTCCGCGTATGCGATTCCAGATAAATTTCCTTCTGCGAAGACGATATTTTTCTTATTCGATCCGTCGAGATTGGCGCTGTAGACGGATCCGCCCAAATCGGTCAGGAACATGCGCCTGTTTTCGAGATCCAACGACACGCCGATGCCTTCCATCAGGTGGTTAAAGACAATTTCTGGTTCTTTGCGGGCCCCCGGGGCCGCGTCCATCGAGGCTCGATTTACCGTGTTGCCGCGCGGCGGGTCTCCGCGGTCGGTCCAGTAGATCACCCGGTTGCCGAGGTCGAGGTCAAGGTCAATCGGCTCGGGTAAGTTGTCGTAGAGAACTTCGATGTCTTGACGGTTTGCCGGAGTCTGGCCCTTCGGGATTTCTAGGGCAGCGCGGAAGATGCGCCCTTGCCCGGCGTTGTCATTTCCTTTTTGCGTCCAGTAAAATTTGCCGCCGTTCACATCGACCGCGATCCCAACGCACCAATTTCTCGCGTCAAGCCGGTCGGCATCGCCATGCCCCGTTTCGACGAGCGTTTCGATACTTGAGCCGTCGAGATTCGAACGCATGACTCGCATGCCTTCGCGGTCCGACCAGTAGAGTTTCCGGTTCTTCGCGTCGAGCTGAAGTTGCTTGGGAGTCCAAGTCGCGCCCGACGGGATAATGTTCCTGACGTTCGTGCCATCGAGGTCCGCACGATCGATCGTGCCGTCGTTGGCCTTGGGATTTCCCATGTTTGTCCAGTAGATGTGGCCGGCTGCAACGTCAACCACGATACCGTCCGGAAGTTTTCGGCCCTCGCTGATGATTGTTTTCAGATCGGAGCCGTCGGGGTTCGCGGTAAGGACTCGACCTGAGGCGAGATCCAGAAAATACAAACGACCCACAGTCTTTGCGGAAAACTTCACTGTTTCGGACTTGGTAGCTTTAGAAGTCGGCATTGGAATTTCTTATTCCTCTCTTTTCTTTGTACTTTTCATTTATCGGGCGCCGTTTTTGCAGGAGCGCTCTCAGCTGGCTAGACGAAGGCGCTAAGACCGGTAGCGGCCTTGCCCACAATCAGGTTTTGCATCTGGAACGTGCCCTCGTAGGAGTAAAGAGCTTCCGCATCCACGAAGAACCGCCCGACGTTGTACTCAGCGGCGATGCCGTTGCCGCCGAGCAACTCTCGCGCCCAGGCGACCGTCTCGCGGCACTTGGCTGTCGTGAACGCCTTGGCAAGCGATGCATGCGCGTCCGTCATTTTGCCTTCGGCCTGCAACTGGGTCATGCGCACCAAGAGGCACTGCGAAGCGGTGATGTTGGCGAGCATCCTGGCCAGGAGGTCCTGCACCATCTGGAATGAGCCGATCGGCTTGCCGAACTGCAAACGCTCCTGGCAGTACTTCACCGCGTTTTCGTAAGCGCCCATCGCGCAACCCGTCGCTTCCCAGCCGACCATGAAGCGCGTCATTTTCAAGACGCGGGCCGTGTCGCGGAACGATTGATCGTTCTGCAGGCGGTTTTCCTCTGGAACGCGGCAGTTTTCCATGGTGATCAGGCCGTTCTGCACGACCTTCAGGGCGATCTTATTCTGGATTTTTTCGACCTTGAATCCGGGTGTGGTCTTGTTCTCGACGATAAACGCTTTAACTTGGTTGTCAGCAAGATCGCGCGCCCAGATGATCGAGATGTCGCACCACGGCGAATTTCCGATCCATTTCTTCTGGCCGTTGAGGATCCAAGTGTCTCCGTCACGCTTGGCCGTAGTCGTAAGGCCACCGGAGGTTCCCGAGCCGACGAGAGGCTCGGTCAAGCCGAAGCAGCCAATTTTTTCCCAACGGGCCATTGGCGGGAGCCACTTTTGCTTTTGTTCCTCTGACCCGCCCAGGTAGATGGACCCCATCGCCAGGCCGTTGTGCACACCGAAGAACGTAGCGATGGAGGAATCGATGCGCGCCATCTCCATGGCTATTAAGCCAAATAGCTGCGCACTCCCACCTCGGCAGCCATAGCCGTTCATGGCCACGCCGCCGATATTGAGTTCCTTAATCGCGGGCAGCAATTCAAACGGAAAAGAATCTTCGACCCAATACTTTGTGATGATGGGCTGGACCTTGGTTTCCATGAACGTGCGCACCTGCTTCACCACCGCCAGCTCGTCGGCGGGCAAAGTTTCTAAGAGCTGGTAAAAGTCAGAATTGGGTTTCGGAAGTGCTTTTTTGATTTCTTTTGTGGGAGTCGCCATGAAGATTCCTGTTGTCCTGTTTCCTTGTGTGTTTGTAAACGCACGACGACTTGAAGCATGCTGTCAGCCAAAGAGATTGTTGGCTTAGATCGCTGAAAAGAGGCCCGTTAACTTTTCCGAGATGATTCCGGCTTCCGAACCGCTGTCAACACGTTCACTCAACTGCCTAGGCTTTGACGGACGCGGAGGATTTCAAATGTCCCTGGACCGCAGACACAAGGATATTGACTGCGGGGGTCGATGCGGACGGCGTTTCATAAAAGCGCGGGGTTAGAGTCCTCGCGAAACGTGGCCGGGCTTGTTTCGTCTTGTTGTCAAATAACGTAGTGTCGAAATCGAGACAGGAATCTCGAGAGGCAGCTGACTGGCTGAAGACTTTGAAGCATTCCGCAAATGGCAATCTGGAGTCGCGGGGTTATCTTATCGGTGAAAGTTTCGATAAATAATCCATCTCCAGCTCGCCTTCATACGTTTCGGCGCCGACCCTCAATACTTCTATCACGCGCGCATGCGTCACATCGCTAGCGACACTCAAATCGGACTTATGAGCTTCCACCAGAAGCCCCTCTGCCATGGAACCAAATGCGCCCGTATCCACGGCAGCCTTGGCGTGCGCGATAGCATGAGCAGGAAATGAGGCGATGCGGTGAGCCAGTTTTTCGACAAAAGGAGTCAGCTCGTCCGCGGGCAAAGCTCGATTGATATATCCGTAACGTTCTGCCAGCTCCGCCGAGAGATCATTGCAAGCCAGGAGCACTTCCAAGGCTCGTCCCCGCCCGATGAGCCGTGGGAGTCTTTGCGTAGCGCCGCCGCCCGGAACAAGCCCAATCGCCACCTCTGGTTGGCCGAAGATGGCTTTGCCAACGGCAGCAAAACACATATCCATGGCCAGCGCGATTTCACTCCCTCCACCGCGGGCGCGTCCCTCGACTTTGGCAATGGTTACCTTAGACATGTTCCTGAATCGCTCGCCTATCATCTGCGTAAGACGAAAGCTGCGCGTGTTGGACACCACTTTGGAAGCGGCTGCAACCCTGCCTAAACCCGAGTGGGCTATAAAAAAATCAGGAAGGGCGCTCTGCAATACCACAACGCGGACGCTCTCATCGGCCTCGAGTTCTCTGCCGAGTTTGTCGAATTCCTGCGACAGAACTTCATCAAGAAGATTTATCGGCGGGTGATCGATGCTGACGAATGCGACTCCAGAATCAAAACCAAACCGGAAACATTTGTAATCAGAAT
>JBARBE010000401.1:0-8149 GCA_049792735.1 Candidatus Acidiferrum sp. | reverse complement strand
GAGATCGACCGTCAGCGGGCCGGCATCGCGAGGCAGATCGCGTTCTACGGTTCTACCCGCACGTACCGCCCCGTCTTCGATGCGCATGGCTGGGGCGACGTCTGCGACCGGCTGCACGAGCTGCTCGCCCGCGGCGACACCGCCAGCATGGCGGCGCTGATCACCGGGGAGATGCTCGACTCCTACAGTGTGGCCGCCACCTGGGAGGAGTTGCCCGGTGTGCTCGCCCGTCGTTACGGCGGGCTCGTCGACCGCGTGGCTCCCTACGGCGCCGACCTCGGCTCCGCCAGCGGGCGGGAGCGGTGGCGAGCCGTCGTGACGGCCACCAGGAACAATAAAATGATATAAATAGGGTAGATATCTTTACCCTGGCAGGCCGGCCGGTGCTAGGAGGAGCGGATGACCAGCTATACGTACCTGACCTATGAGCTGCTCGACGAGGGGACGATCGCGCGGATCATGCTGAACCGTCCCGGTTCCCGTAACGCACAGAACCGCGGGCTGCTGGTCGAACTCGGCGAGGCGATGCTGGCAGCCGAGGCCGACGACCAGGTCCGGGTGGTGATCCTGGGCGGGGCCGGGCCGATGTTCTCCGCCGGGCATGATCTCGGGTCGCGCGAACACCGCGACGAGCGGCAGCCCGGGCCTCGGCAGCATCCCACGTATGGCCAGTACGGAGGGAGCCGGGTTGGCGCTGAGCAGCGCACGCTGCAGGAATGGCACTTCTTCTTCAACAACACCCGCCGGTGGCGCGACCTTCGCAAGATCACCGTCGCCCAGGTGCAGGGCGCGGTGTACGCCGCGGGGCTCATGCTGATGTGGGCGTGCGACCTGATCGTCGCGGCCGACGATGTCGTCTTCGCGGACGTCGTCGGGACCCGGCTGGGCATGTGCGGCGTGGAGTACTTCGCGCACCCGTGGGAATTCGGCCCGCGCAAGGCGAAGGAGCTGCTGCTGACCGGCGACTCCATCGACGCCGTGGAGGCGCAGCGGCTGGGCATGGTGTCCAAGATCTTCCCGCCGGACGACCTGACCGAGCGGACGCTGCAGTTCGCCCGCAGGATCGCCACGCTGCCGACGATGACCGCGCTCATGATCAAGGAGTCGGTCAACCAGAGCGTGGACAACATGGGCTTCTACAACGCGCTGAACGCGTGCTTCACGCTGCATGAGCTGAACCACGCGCACTGGGCGGAGATCCACCCCGGCAAGGAGCCATGCGGCCTGCCCGAGGATGGCACCGCGGACTGGCGGTCGGCGCCGCGTGTCATGCCTGCCCGGCCGGACTCAGTGACAGCCGCCCAACGCGTACCTGAATAGGAGGGAACGCATGGAACGGAAGATCTTCGAGCCCGAGCACAACGCGTTCCGTGAGACGGCCCGTCGCTTCTATGAGAAGGAGTGCCTGCCGAACCGGCAGCAGTGGGAGCGCGACGGAGTGACCTCGCGCGAGGTCTGGCTGCGGGCCGGCGAACTCGGCCTCCTTGGCTGGGAGGCGCCGGAGAAGTATGGCGGCCAGGGCCTGAAGGACTTCCGCTACAACGCCATCCTCACGGAGGAAAAGCACGCGACCGGCGCGGTCGGCCCCGGGCTCGGCCTGCAGAACGACGTCATGCCGTCGTACCTGATCGGCCTGACCACCGAGGAGCAGAAGGAGCGGTGGCTGCCCGGCTACGTCAGCGGCGAGATCATCACGGCCATCGCGATGTCCGAACCCGGCGCGGGCTCCGACCTGGCCGGGATCCGCACCACCGCCGTCAGGGACGGGGATCATTACGTCGTCAACGGGGCGAAGACATTCATCAGCAGCGGCATCCTCGCCGATCTCGTCGTCACCGTGGCGAAGACGGATCCGGCAGCGGGCCACAAGGGGATCTCGCTGCTGGCGATCGAGCGCGGCATGCCGGGCTTCGAGCGCGGCCGGAAGCTGGACAAGATCGGGCAGCGGGCGTCCGACACCGCCGAGCTCTCCTTCACCGACGTGCGCGTTCCCGTGGCGAACCTCCTCGGCGAGGAGAATCGCGGCTTCTACCACCTGATGGGCAACTTGCCGGCCGAGCGGCTGGCCATCGCGGTCAATGCCGCCGCACAGGCTCGCCGCGCGCTTGACCTGACGCGCGAATACGCCGCCGAGCGCACGGCTTTCGGCACCCCCATCGGTTCCTTCCAGGTCAACCGGCACGCGATCGCCGACATGACGGTGAAGCTCGACATCATGCAGGTCTACGTGGACCGGTGCATCGAGGCCGTCAACGTCGGCGAGCTGACCCCCCAGGAAGCCGCCGGCGCGAAGATGTGGGCGACCGAGACGCAGTGGGAGATCGTCGACCGCTGCCTTCAGTTGCACGGCGGGTACGGCTACATCAACGAGTACGAGATCGCCCGGCTGTGGCGTGACGCCCGCGTGCAGCGCCTGTACGGCGGCACGACCGAGATCATGCGCGACCTCATCGGCCGCTCTCTCGGGTTCTGACACCTAGGGCCCCAAATGAACGCAGTAGCACTGAAACTTACTAGCACCGAAAGGTGAGCGCAGATGACCTTGATCAAGAGCACCGTGCAGCCGCTGCCCTACAAGCTGCTCGACTTCGACCAGCACTCTTACGAGGCCGACGACTGCTTTACCCGGTACATGCCCAAGGACAAGCTCGATACGGCCATTTACCCAGTGCGGACCGCCAGCGGCCGCAACGCGCTGATCGCGAACGACCGGCTGGTCACTGCTCTGGAGACTGCGGGGGAACGCGACACGGTCCCGGTGCCGGGGTCCCTGGCCGAGATGCTCCGCCTGCGCGCGTCGGGCGAGCCGTCTGACTCCGAGCGGTTCTCCATGTCGATGCAGATTGAGTTCCGCGACCACGACGCCCGCCTGAAGCAACTGGACGAGCAGCAGATCGAGCGCTCGATCATGTACCCCGGCGGGTGGGCGCTGATGGCCGAGGCGTACCTGGACGACACCGCGGTGCTGTACGACAACCTCCGCTCGTTCAACCGCTGGATGAACGAGGACTGGGGCTTCAGCTACCAGGACCGGATCTACGCGCCCGCCATGCTCTCGCTGCGCGACCTCGACCTCGCCTGCGCGGAGCTCGACCGGGTCCTTGACGCCGGCGCCCGGTTCATCGTGCTGCCGTGCGGCCCGGCCTACGGGCGCAGCCCCGGCGACCCGTACTTCGACCCGTTCTGGACCCGGGTGAACGAGTCCAGGGCGGTGATCGCCTATCACATCTCCGAGTTCCACTACCAGGCCAACGTGGCGTCCGCCTGGGGCTGGGGCCTGGTTCCGCCGTTCCGGTTCTCGGCCTGGCAGTGGCAGAACACGTACGGGGAACGGCCGATCACGGACACGCTGTCGGCGCTGATCTTTGACAACCTGTTCGGCCGCTACCCGAACATCAGGGTGCTCGTGAGCGAGTTCGGCGCCGAGTGGGTCCCGCACTTCATCAGGCACATGGACAAGAGCCGCGGCATGGGCCGCAACGGTCCGTGGCTCGGCGGGCAGCTCAAGGAGCGCCCGAGCCGCGTCTTCAAGGAGCATGTCCGCGTGGTGCCCTATCCCGAGGACGACACCGTCGAGCTCGCCGGGCGCCTCGGCGGCACGGAGTGCCTGGTGATGGGGTCGGACTGGCCGCACGCCGAAGGCCTCAGGGAGCCGGCGGACTTCTACGCCAAGGTGGCGGAGCTCGGCGACGAGGCGCGCCGTGACTTCCTGCGCGATAACGGCCTGAACCTGCTCGGTGTGGCCTAACCGGGGAGAGGGCTGTCCTCGAACATCGCGCGGGCCTCTTTGAAGAGCGCCTTCCCGTTGGGACCGCGGGGCACGGTGGCCACGATGACCGTGCGCGGCGCCTTGTACCCGGCCAGCCGATTGTGCACGAACCTCGTTACCTCATCGGGCTCGACGGTCCGCCCGGCGACCGGCTGGACGATCGCGACGACCCGCTGCCCGAACCGCTCGTCGGGCACGCCGAGCACTAGGCAGTCTTCGACGTCCTCGTGGAGCAGGACGACCTGCTGCACCTCCTCGGGGAACACCTTCTCGCCGCCGGTGTTGATCGTGGACGTGCGGCGCCCGATCAGCGTGATCGTGCCGTCCTCGTTCCAGCGTCCCCAGTCGCCGGGCAGCACGTAACGCTGCCCATCGATCGTCTGGAACGCGCGCGCGGTGCGCTCCGGGTCGTTCCGGTAGCCGCGGCAGCCGGTCGGGAGGAGGAACAGCCCGATTTCCCGGCTGTCGGCCGGGATGACGCTGCCGTCGGTGCGAAGGAGCCGCAGCCCCGCGCCAGGGACGAAACGGTCGGTGCTCGCGGCCTCGCCGCGCCTGGTCACCTGGGACCCGATCGCCGCGCCCTCGCTCGAACCGCACGCGTCGACCAGGGTCACCTGCGGTATGTGCTCGAGCAGCTGCTCCTTGACCTGGCCGCTCCACGCCACCCCGGCCGAGGTGATCGTGATGAGGCTGGACGTGTCATACGGCGCGCCCATGGCCGCCTGCCGGTCGAGCGCTCGCAGCATCGGCCGCGCGAAAGCGTCGCCGACGATGGACACAGTCGAGGGCCGGTGCCGGGCGACCGCCGCGAACAGCTCATCGGCGTCGAAGTGCGGTGAGGTGAGGGAAATGACGGTGCCGCCAAGCGTGAGCACCGGCAGCGACGCCATGATCAGCCCGGTGCTGTGCATCATCGGGGAAGCGGGAAGTGCCACCGGGGGCGGATACACCGCCCGGAGCTGGCGGGCCCGCTCGATCGACGGCGCACTCCAGTCCAGATCCGTGATGCCGAGGTTGAGACGGGCGAGCACGTCGGTGTTGTTCACCGAGTTGCCGACGACGTACTCGACCCCCTTCGGCAGTCCCGTCGTGCCGCCGGTGAACGACAGGAAGACGTCGCTGCCGGGACGTTCGATACGCGGAGCCGGGTCGTGGCCGGCGATCAGCGCTTCGTAGCCGACGGTCCCGGCGTCCGGCTGGCGCATCCCGCCCAGGTTGTCAACCTCTATGACGAGGCGCAGGCCGGCCAGCGCGGCGATCGCCGGCGCCACTCGCCTGGCGAAAGTCGCGTGGTGCACCAGCACGCGTGCCTCCGCTTGCGCCAGCAGATGCAGCATCTCGTCGTCGAGGTACCGGTAGTTGACGTTCGCCGGCACGGCGCGGATCTTGAGCGCGGCGTAGAAGGTCTCGAGGTACTCGCCGCAGTTGTACAGGTCGATCGCGACTGTGTCGCCTGCGCCGACGCCGGCCGCGGTCATCGCCGCGGCGAGCCGGCTGGCGCGGTCGTCGAACTCGCTCCACGTCCGCACGCGGGTGCCGTAGATGATCGCCGGGTCGCCCGGGTACGCGTCGGCTATCGCTTCCCACGTGGTCGCGAAGTGCTCGTTCAATGCCAGCTCCTTTGGCGACGGTGACCATCGCCGAGTATATACGGTTAAATAATATTGAGGAATAGATGGCCGGCGCGTGCGGTTTCGCGCTCGCGCCAGAGTGGGCAAAGATGGTCGGGTTATGGAGACTGCTGCCCCCCGCTCCCGGCGCAGCCCGGCGGCGATCAGGTCGCTCGTGCTGCAGGCCGCGCGGGAACTGTTCGCGGACCGCGGCTTCAGCGATGTCACGACGCGCGAGGTCGCCCTCCGGGCGGGCGTCACGCAGGCGCAGGTGTTCCGTCATTTCGGCTCGAAGGCCAGGCTGTTCGTCGAGGCTGCTTACCAGCCGTTCTACGATTTCGTCGTCGGCTATGTACGCCGGTGGGCCGAGCAGGGGCACGGCATGGACACCTCCGCGCACGACACAGAAGTCTTCGTCGACGGCCTGTACCGGCTGATGCTGGATAACCGCGGCCTGCTCGCGGTGGTGTCCGGTTTCGCGGCGGCGCAGCCACCGGAACTGGCCACGGCGACGGAAGCGTTCCTGCGCGAGGTCTTCGCGCGCCTCGAGAGTGAAGTCGCGATCGAAGCGCGGGTACGGGGCGACAAGACGATCGACCCGGCCTACGCGGTGCGGTTCACCTTTGCGCTGATCTTCGGGGTGTCAGTGCTTGATCAGGCACTTTTCCCCTCGGACGCGCGACCGGACCACGCCGCCATCGCCGCGCAGATGTCCGGCTTCATCTTGCGCGGGTCGTCGATCCGCGATAGCTGACCCGAAGGTATCCAAGATAGCAGCGATATCTTGACAGGCCAGCATGCGGATGGCAGTGTGACTCCCGGCACTATAATCATTCAGCTATTTTGAATGATTTGCGTTCGGGTCCGTGAGGACTGCCAGGCGAACCAGCCCGGGAGATGAGGCGCATGCGAGTCACCGTCGACCAGAGCCGCTGCCAGGGGCACGCGCTGTGCGCGATGCACGCACCCGACCTGTTCGACCTAGACGACGAGGGCCATTCCTTCGTCATAGCCGATCCGGTGCCTGGCGACCTCGACGAGGCGGCATACACGGCTGAGGCCGGATGCCCAGAAGAGGCGATCACGGTCGAACCGCGGCGGCCCGTGCACGCCGGGCAGGCACGCTCATGAGCGCCGAAACCGAGTCGGGCGCGCCGGTCTTCTGCGCGGCGCACATGCTCGACAGCTGGGATGAGCTCCATCCGCAGGCCGCCTTCACCGAGCTGGCGACCACCGAAGCTCCCGCCCGCCCGGACGGCACGCTCGTCGTCGCCGCCCGGCAGGAACTGACCGAGTTCCTGCGCCACCCCGCGGTCCGCGCCACCGACGGCGTGCACTTCAACCTCGGCGGCAAGCGGCCGCTGATCCCGCTCGACCTGGACGGCGACACGCACCGCAGATACCGCGGGCTGCTCGACCCGCTGTTCACGCCGAAGCGCGTCGCCTGGCTGGAGCCGGCCATCCGGACCCGGACCAACGCCCTGATCGACGCATTCGCGGACGCGGGCTCGGCCGAGCTGATGGCCAGCCTGTGCGGACCGCTGCCGACGTACCTGTTCATCGAGCTGCTCGGGCTGCCCGCCACCGACCTGCCTGTCTTCCTTGAGTTCAAGGAGGCGGTGGTCCGCCCGGTCGGGGCGACAGAAGAAGAGCAGCAGGCGAACATGCGGGCGGCCGGAGACCGGATGTATGACTACCTCACGACGGTGCTGTCGGAGCGGCGTGCCGCGCCGCCGCGTGACGACCTGATCGGCGGCTTCCTGACCACCGAACTGGACGGCGAGCGGCTGACCGACCAGGAGATCGTCGACATCTGCTACCTGCTCGTGATAGCGGGGCTGGACACCGTCACGAGCTCGCTGTCCTGCCTGCTCGCCTGGTTCGCCGAGCATCCGGACGAGCGCCGCCAGGTAGTCGCCGACCCGGGGCAGCTGCCACGGGTGATCGAGGAACTGATGCGGTTTGAGTCGCCCGTGCCGCTCGGGCACCGGTGGGTGACCGAGGACATCGAGATCCGCGGCCGCCGCTTCCCGGCCGGGGCCAAGGTGGAGGTGCTCTGGGCGGCGGCGAACGCGGACCCGAGCGCGTTCGACGACCCGCAGACGGTCGACTTCGCGCGTCCGCACAACGCGCACGTCGGATTCGCGGCCGGGCCGCATCGCTGCCTGGGCTCGAACCTGGCCCGCCTCGAGCTGCGCCTGGCTGTCGAGGAGTTCCTCCGGCGCATTCCCGACTATGAGATCACCCCTGACGAGCAGGTGATCTACACGAACTATGGCGTTCGCGCCGCGATCCGGCTTCCTGTCTCGTTCCCGGTCACCCGTGGCTAGGGCGGCATGGGACGCCTGACCGGTCGCGTCGCTTTCGTCACCGGGGCCGCGCGAGGCCAGGGCCGTGCGCATTGCGTCCGGCTGGCTGAGGAGGGGGCCGACATCATCGCGATCGACGTCGCCGGCCCCGTGGTGGGGTCCCCCGTCGAGCCGGCGACGATGGAGCAGCTCGAAGAGACGCGCGATCTTGTCGAGAAGACGGGTCGGCGCGCGCTCGTCGGCAGAGCCGATGTGCGCGACTACGACAGCATGAAGAACGTCGTCGATGAGGGGGCGCGCAGGTTCGGGCGGCTGGACGTGTTGGTCGCCAACGCGGGCACCATGGCCGGCGGCCGCATGTGGGAACTCTCTGAGGAGCGCTGGCAGCTCGTCATCGACGTCAACCTGACCGGCGTGTGGAAGACGATCAAGGCCACCGTTCCGCACATGATCGAGGCCGG
>JBARBE010000400.1:0-110473 GCA_049792735.1 Candidatus Acidiferrum sp. | reverse complement strand
GACCGCGCCATCGATTTCGTGATCGCCGGCGGCAGTAACGGCGCGTCGATTCTTCTCAATCCTCGCGAGGGAAAATTCACGCCGTCCACTGCTATCGACTTCAAAAAAGAAAATCTTCCGCCCGCTGTGGGCGTCGTCGCGTTTGATTTCGATAAAGATGGCTGGATGGATCTCGCTTTCACTCACGCCGGCGCTCCCGGCATCAGCCTGTGGCGCAACGTCGATGGCAAACATCTCGAACGCGTTCCTCTCCCCGATTTCGGCTGGCAACGCGGCTGGGGAATTTCTGCAATTGATTACGACAATGACGGCTGGGTTGATCTCGTCGCGGTAGGCGAGACGAAAACTGGAGGTGAAATCCGGCTCCTGCGCAATCTCGGCGCGCGGGGTTGGTCCGACTATACCAAAGTAACGGGCCTCGATTCCGTAAAGATTACCCAGCCCCGCGCCATCGCCGTCGCCGATTTGAACGGCAATGGCAGCGCCGACCTCATCGTCACTCAGCTCGGTGGTCCGCCCATCGTTCTAAAGAACGAAGGCGCCAATCAGCACAATTGGATGAGCATCGACTTCAAGCCGCTCGCCGACAATAAAAGCGCCATTGGCACAAAAGTGGAGCTGTACGCGGGCGCGCTTTATCAGAAATGGGAAGTGCAGGGCGCGAGCGGCTATCTCGGGCAAAACGCGCCCCCGATTCTCGCTGGACTCGATAACGAACATAACGCCGAAGTTGTCCGCCTGCTCTGGCCCACCGGCGTTCCGCAGGACGAAATCAATCTCGCCGCCGATAAAGCCCAATCCATTGCTGAACTCGATCGCCGCGGCAGCTCCTGCCCCGTTCTATTTTCCTGGAACGGCAAGGAATATGAATTCATCGCGGACATGATTGGTCCCGGCGTCGTTGGCCATTGGGTTGGGCCCGGCGAGCACGGCGTTGCCGAGCGCGATGTTCCCGATCCCGACGAATATCTGAAAGTCGATGCCGCGAGCGTTCGTCCGCTTGACGGCATGTTGAGTTTCCGTTTCATGGAGCCGATGGAAGAAACCGTTTATCTCGATCAGTTGCGTTTGCTGGCCATCGATCACCCCTCGACATACAAAGTCTTTCCCAACGAACGTTTCGTCTCCAATCCGCCGTTCCCGGATTTCAAGGTCATCGCCAGCGAGAACGCTCATCCGCCGCTCGGCGCATGGGATGACCACGGAAACGACGTTCTCCGGCTGATTTCAAAGCGAGACAGAAAATACGTCACCGATTTTGAGAGCCTGCCGTTCGCTGGCTTCGCAAAGCTTCATTGGCTCGAACTCGATCTCGGCAAATGGGACGCCGCGAAACCACTGCGGCTGATTATCGATGGCTACACGGACTATTTCATGGCCACTTCGATGTACGCCGCGGATCAGGCCGGCGTAAAAGTGATTGCCCCATATGTCGAAGCGCTCGACGCGCAAAATAAATGGGTCCGCGTGGTGGATGACATGGGCTTCCCCGCGGGCCTCGAACGCACCATGGTCACCGACCTGACCGGCAAATTGCCTCCCGGCACCCGACGCATTCGCATCGTCACCAATCTAAAAATTTATTGGGACGCGATTCGCATCGACCAAACTCCCGACGTCCGCGAAATTCATAAGTCGGAAGTTCCGCTCGCCAAGGCTTCGCTCGCATTCCTTGGCTATCCACGCGAAATTCGCCTGCATCCGGCGAGCGATACGACTTATTCGTTTACGAATCGCAGCATGACCGGGCCATACGCGCGGGCGGAAGGTAATTACACGCGCTTCGGCGATGTTCTGGATTTGCTGACCTCGGTGGACGACCGCTTCGTAGTTTTCGGCTCCGGCGAAGGCGTCAAACTCGATTTCGATCCGCATAATTTGCCCGCGCTTCCGGCGGGCTGGGTGCGCGACTACTTTTTCTACGCTAACGGATTCGAGAAGGACCTCGATTTCTACGCCGCGTATGCGTTCAGCGTCGAGCCGCTGCCGCGGCACGGAATGATTCCGTATCCCTATCCGACGGGAAAAGAATATCCGGAAGACGCACAGCATCTTGGCTATGAACTGGAATACAACACGCGCGAGCGCTCGGACCGCTTGCCGCCGAGCTTGACTTACCATTTCCGGCCGCAGCCGAAGTAGCTTGCGGCGCGGGTCGAGCGCAGGCAGGATTGCCTGCGCTACATCAATCCCATTCGACCGGTTCCCACGCTCTGGTTTGCGAGCTCTTCAGGACGGCGTCGCATAAGAGCATTTCATCGTGGCCGGTTTCAAAGGTCGGAAATGTTCGAGGCGCGCTCCAATCCCCTTTTTCGATGTACTCGTAAAAATCGCGGAAGAGTTGCATGAACGTGTCCGGATAGCCTTCTGTGTGCCCGCCGGGATAGACGGCGTAGCGCCGCGCTTCGGGCGACATCAGCGCGGGATCCTTGAGCAGCGAACCGTTGGCGGAGTCGCGGCGGCCGATCCACATCACGTTGGGATCCTCGGCGTTCCACCAGAGCGATCCTTCGGAGCCGTCGATGCCAAACGACAGCTTCGCTTTGTGGCCGGCGCTGACTTGCGACACGGTGACGACGCCGCGCAAGTTGTCCTGAAAGTGCAGAAGCAGCGTGGCGTAGTCGTCGGTGGTCATGGGCATTTCGTCGAAGTCCGAGGCATCGGCTTTCTTGAACGTTTCGACGCGGCCGCGCGGCTTGCGGCGGACAGGAATTACGGTGGCCAGGTCGGCGCAGACTTCGGTGATTTTTTTTCGCGTCAGGAACATCAGCAAGTCCATGGCGTGCGTGCCGATATCCGAGACGGCGCGAAGTTCGCCGCCGAGTTTTTGTTCGAGGCGCCAGTTCCAATCGGTCGGATGCAGCAGCCAGTCCTGCAAGAAGCTGCCATGCGCGGTGTGCGGCTGGCCGATCGCGCCTTTTTGAATCATCGAGCGCGCTTCTTGGCAGAGTGGGTAGTAGCGTAGGTTGTAGGCGACGCCGCCGACGCGTTTCGATTCCTTCGCAATTTGGATGAGCATCGCGGACTCGCGCGAATCCATCGCGAGCGGTTTTTCGCAAAGCACGTGCTTTCCGGCGCGAAGAAGCTTGCTCGACTGCTCGAAATGCACGTTGTTTGGAGTGCAGATGTGGACGGAGGTGACGGCGGAATCTTCCGCGAGCTCATCGAGCGAGGCATAGGAGCGTTCGAGGCCAAGCGCTTTGCTGGATTCCGCGCCGCGTTCTTTCGAGCTGCCGAGGATTCCGCGAATCGGAATTCCCAGACGCCGCAGAGCATCCACATGCGCTCTGCCGACAAACCCTACACCGATCACCGCTGCTACATGATCCATCGCTCTCGCTCCTGGTATTGGGCTCACATGGGTGCACCGCTCGCGATTTTACAAGCGCACCGCGTGAGGCAGTTTGCATCTTTCCATGTGTAGGAGGCAAGGTACCAGTTTTCTGGCCGCGCGGAAATGGGCTTCAGGATTTGCAACAAGTCTCGCCAAGCGAGAAAACCAAGAACAAGCGCAGTGGACAGGCTGAGTTTTCTGGCCCATCCCTTTCCCATTTTGCAATTTCGTTTGCTTGTTCACCTCGTATAGGAGCGCGGCGCGGCCGCGGCCCTCGGATTAGAAAGTCAGCTTCAAAGCCAACTGAATGATTCGCGGGTTGCCATAGGTGTTTGTAATTCTTCCAAAGGTTGCATCGTTAAGAGTCGTGTCCGGATCCTGGAAGAGCGGATGGTTGAAAATGTTGAAGAACTCCGAGCGAAATTCCAGGTTGGCGCCTTCCCTGATCTTGCGAAGCGGAAATTGTTTGATCAGGGAAAAGTCAAAGTTGAGCTCGCTCGGCCCCTGAAGATTGCCGACACCAGAATTGCCGAAGGATGAGGCGGCACCGTCATCGCCGACGACCGGAGGCGTGGTGAAGCAGCTGGTATTGATGTAGTCGGTCAGCTTCGAAGTAACAGAACCACTGGTAACATATTGGCCAGGCGTGCAGGTTCCAGAGAGTTCGCCGCGGTCAAGTGTGATGCCATAAACGTTGGTGGGATTCTGATAAATGATGGTGAGCAAGTGTCCCGTTTGGAAGGTCGTGACACCCTGAAGGGACCAGCCTGCGAAGGCTTGCTGTACAAAAGCATTGTCACTGTGAGGTTTTGGCAACTGATAGGAGTAATTCACGATGATCCTGTGCGGACGAACAAAGTTGTCAGGGCCATAGCTAGCGGCTAGATTGTTCTGATTACCGACAGCCTCACCGCCATTGGCACCGGTCGTAGACCCATAAGCCGTGGAGAGATCTTTAGAGAAGGTGTAGGAAACCTGCAACTGGAGGCCATGGCTGAAGCGCCTGTTGAGGCTCACAAGCAGAGCGTTATACCAAGACGCGGCGTCGGAGCCTATCTGTTGCATTAGAGAGCTGGAAAAACCGGGGAAGGGGACGCGATCCTCGATGTTGGCAAGAGTGTTGGTGGTCTGGCCGTTGATTGGATCTGAAGGACTCGCGAGACCCGCCTGGTTAATGGAGCGTATGTCGAAGAGATGAAGCCCACGCGCTCCGGAATAGCCGACTTCCAGATCCATGCTCGGAGTTATTTGCGTCTGAACGCCAAGGCTATATTCCTGGACCATGGGAGGACGAAAATCTGGAGCGAAGAAGGTGATGGAGTTAGCCGTGGCCGGAGAGTAGGGAATGAAGGCCGGGAACGTCGGAACGTTGAGGGGCAAAGGCTGCTGCTCCGAAAAGAGAGCGTTCGGCAGAAACTCGCGGATTTGACCATAAGGAGGAGCAGAGATCAACTGGAGAAAGGCCTGGCCGGTGGACCGGGAATGGTAGACTCCATATCCGCCGCGAACTACAACGCGATCTTGCGTCCAATGCGTCCAGGGCAGTTGATACGCGAAACCCATTCGGGGATTCCAAGTGTTCTGGCCGTCGCCATTTATGCCGAAGTCATTGTCGAGTTTCGTGGCGCCGGCAGGAATCGTACCAACGTAGTTGTTCGGAAGTGTTGTACCAGCAATCGTGCCGCTGGCAGGGGGATTTCTATCTGCCAGAGATGGATCAAAACCCGAATTTCGGCCCAGATCATCGCCGAAGGCGCCGATATGGTCGTAGCGAAAACCGAGGTTCAGGGTCAGGTGTTTGGTTACCTTGAAATCGTCCTGGACATAGGCCCATGGCTCCCAATCGCGATAGGCGCGATCCGGCAATCCGAGCAAATCGACGGAGCCATACATATTGCTAATCCCATAGGGAGATCCGTTTCCTCCATCGGCCACTGGGGTTCCCGGCAGCCCGAGTAGGAAATCCGCCCAGCTCAGAAAGAGCTCGCCGGACAAGTATTGAAAACCGAGCTGATTGTTTTGTTCGCGCAAGACACCAGCGCCAAAACGAAAGGTGTGCTTGCCGTGGGTCCACGAGACGGTGTCTTGAAACGTGTAGGTGTTCTCCGTAATGTGAACGCTCTGGCCATTTCCTCCCAGTGACAATCCCGTCGGGCCGGCCGCATCAATGGCAATCGCCGGGGAATCGTTGTCGGAAGGGACAACACTAACCCCGACCTGAGACCAGGTGAAACCCGGTATGGATTGCGCAAAGGTGGCGTAAATTCGGTGGTAAGCGACCTCAGCCTCGTTCAGCAAGGTGGGGCTGAAGATGTAAGTGTGCGTTAGCGAGAAATTGCGGAAATTCTGGGTAAGGTTGACGGGAGCGCCTGGAGGCGAGCCGCCACCGGTTAGGTTGGTGGTGGGTAGAGTGTATGTAATTCCACTATTCGCGAAGAAGAAACGGCCGCTGAGTTTGCTCTTGGCCGACATTTCGTAGTCGGCATTGGTCATGAATTGATCTTCGGTGAAAGGACAAGGCTGGCTGAAGGATAAAGAGCCCTCTGCATCGAAGGGGATGTTGGGCCCGGTCGTGATGGTTTGCGGCGTGGGAATCAAATAATTTCCGTTGGGAAGCTTCAAATTCAAGAGTGCTAGAGCGACGGGGTTGATATTGGAACCGTCCGCTGCTATGGCCGTTCCGCCCAACGCTCCAGATTGTCCTCCGAAGAGAGCGCCCAGGGCGGCGACGGAGCGATCGTTGGTGAGAGGCGCTTCCTGGATGGTTGAAGAACAGTTGGGGTCGAGCCCATTTTGCTGACGAGTGCCTTGATAGGAAGTGAAGAATTGCAACTTGTCTCTCTTGATGGGACCACCGAAATCACCGCCGAATTGATTCTGCTTGAGGATGGCCCTGGGCTGGCTGTGGGAGTTTCCGAAGAAGGTGTTGGCATTCATATCGTTGTTGCGGAAATATTCCCAGGCCGCACCGTGATAGTCGTTCGTGCCGCCTTTGGTCACGACGTCGACACTAGCACCAGCGTTGCGACCGTAAGAGGCGTCGTATTGGCCGGTTTGAACCTTGAATTCCTGGATGGTGTCGGGATTGGGAATGGCGACACCGGCGCTGAAGTAGCCGCTCTGCTGGATGTCGTTGACGCCGACACCGTTCATCTCGAAATTGTTGTCGGAGGCCCAGTTTCCGTTCGAGACGGTGGGATCCTGGTTGTTGCCGCCGCCCCCGCGACCGAGCTCGCCGGCGTTGGTGATTTCCGCGGAGACGCCTGGATTAAGACCAATGATCTGGGTGTAGTTGCGCACGGCGAGAGGCAATGATTCCACCTGCTGGCTGGTGGTGACGCGGCCGAGAGTGCTCGATTCAGTTTGGAGTTGGGACACTTGCGCTTCGACAATTACTTTTTCGGCGACTTGGCCGACTTCGAGACTGATGTTGAGGGTGTTCGTTTCCGTGACGACGATTTGGACGCTGGGAATCGTGGAAGTGCGGAAGCCTTCTTTGGTGACGTCAACGCGGTAGGCACCTGGCAAAAGCGCAGGAACGGTGTATGTGCCAGCGGGGCCCGTTGAGACGGTGCGGACCTCGCCGGAGCTTTGGCTGGTGACTTTGACCCGGGCGCCAGCGACGCTGGAGCCGGAAGCATCCGTGACGATGCCGGAGAGAGCGCCGGTGCCCGCGGACTGCGCCGCAGTTTTCGGCGGCGCCCCAAAGAGAAGGAATGAAACAAGCGTTGCGCAAAGAAATGCCGCGCGAATCCGTGAACCTCGGATACTTTGATTGTCGATTGCTGAATTGAGCCGTTTGATTGCGTTCATTCTTCAGTCCTCCAACCACTCGCTGTCTAGAAATACTGTGCACCGACCGGGGCCGCAATGGGTTTTGCGGCGACTTTTGCAACATTTGTTGCTGTCTGATTGGTGAGAGGCTATGCGCAAGATGCTCCGGTGTCAAGTGGGCGCATTTCGATAGCGCGTATCGGATTCTTGGCGCGCCGCTGAGCGGTAACATTTGTTGCACAGATACTGATTATGGCTGGGCTATATACATAGCTCTTCCTCAGTTGGGGGCGGGGCGCTGGGGGTTTCGAGGATGATTTGGGTGGGGGCGGTGGCTTCGTCGCAACGGATGGGGGAAGAGGTGGAGGGGTTGGCTGGATTCATATGCGATGGGGACGAGGTGGGCGCTAAATGAGGCTCAGGTCCGACCGTGGAGGGCCGGACCCGAGGCGATGGTCGAGAGTCAGGCGTGGCTCTGGGTTTGGCCCTGGCTCGGGGTGTGGGATTCGTGGCTGGCGATGCCGTTATAAAGGGCGGCGAAGATTAGGGCGGCGACGGCGCCGTCGACGAGTCCGTCGATTGTGCCGATTACCACGCTGCTGATGTTGTGAGACGCGTGGAACCAGGGATAGACGGAACTGGTCAGTTGAAGGAAGTTGAGGCCGTAGCCTGGGCGCGAGAGGTTGATCAATCCTACCAACAGGATGGCGCCACCCCAGAGTAGGGCTCCGGATATGGTGATCGCCTTTAGAGAGAGTTTCATGAGTGTCCTCCTTTTGCGGACATTATAAAAACATTCTGCAATTTAGCTGTGGCGGGCGGGGCAGGCCACGTCCCCACAACGAGTTGGAAACGATGAGGCGTAGCGGAAATGCACGCCGCGAGATGGAGAGGCGCCGCGGAGATGTGCGGCGGGAACTTGAGAAGCGTGAGGCAGCTAGCGGGTTGCGCGATATTCGGAAGAGTGGCGTGCGGCCTGGCGCTGAGCAAGAAGAAGCTCTCGCATGTTCCCTTTGTGTTTAGCGCTGGGCCGCACATGGATTGACCTCGAGAGATCAGGTCAATTGCCGGTGGCGGCAGCAGCAGTGCTGGCGCTCATCGACTGTTCAGAAGGCGTGAACTTGTCTGCCTTCTGGATTTTCTTGAAGCTGGGCATGGGGCGCTGCCAGAGGAGGCGCGCGGAGGTGACGTCGTTGGGATAGTCCTTGGCGGATTGGATGTCGCGGGGCTGGAGAATGACGTCAGCACGGCGATTATAGGCGAGCCACGTCGTTCGCATGTGGCGGGTTTCCCAGGATTCGGGCTTTTGGGGATCTTGCTTCAGCAGGAGTTTGACTTGAGTTTCTGCGAGCTGATTCTGTTTGCCGTCGGCGCGGATTTCGATTTTATCGGCGGGGACGCCATGAGCGATCAGGAAGTTTCTGATGAGCGTGGCGCGGCGTTCGCTGAGGGCGTGGTTGTAATGTTTGGAGCCGCGGATATCGGCGTGGGCGACGATTAACAGAGTGCCTTTGTGATCGTAGGGCACGTAATTTTGGAAGTGAGCGGCAATGTTGACGAGCTGCTGCTTTTCACTGGCTACCAAGCCCGCTTGGGGATGGCGGCGGGTGGGATAGGCGGTGGGATAGAAAAGGCTCGCGAGCGTGATCGGCGGGGGAGGATCAATGGAGCCGACGACTTGGAGAGTGGCGGTTTTGGTGGTGGTGCCGCCGCAACCGTTGGCGGTGGTGAGCGTGTAGGTCTCGTCTTGATTGATGGGGCCGGTGGCGTCGGTCTTGGGATCGGCGGTGACGGTGCGCGAGCCGCTGTCAGCAACATTTCCGAAAGGAGAGACCAGGACGGAATTGGCGTTGGAGGCGGACCAGGTGAGCGTGGCGGAATCATCCTGGACAACTTTGTCGCCGACTTTGTGGTAGTGGACGACCGGTTCGCTGAGGGAGAGCGAGGCGGTGGGCTTGATGTTTACGTCGACGGTGATGGATTTCGAGGAATCGCCGCCGGGGCCCTTGGCGGTGAGGACGTAGGTGGTGCTGCCGGTGGGAGAGACGGTGCGATCACCGTCGCGCGGGACTTCGCCGATGCCGGAGATGGACGTGTCCACGGCGTTGGCGGATTTCCAGTTAAGCATGGTGGAACCGCCGCAGCTGAGAGCAGCATTTTGAGCGGCGAGTTGCGCGGAGACCGGAGCGACGGGAACCGTGGCGCTGGCGATGCCGGCATGGAAACGCGGCTGGGGCGGCATGTTAAGGCCCTCTTTCCAATCTTTGGTTTTCGTTTTGCCGTTGTGGTCGAGATAGACGACGACCTGCTGGCCGGCTTTGGCGGTGACGGGCCCGGACCAGATGGTGTTGCCTTCATGCGTGACGGTCAGCTGGTAGGTGCCGGGGTGGACGAGGAGGCGTTGGTGCCAAATCCAGCTCCAATTGAATTCGTCGACGTGGCCAACGAAATAGGCGGGCGTTTTGCCGTTGAGAAGAACGGCGGCGCGGGGATCGCCTTTTAGCTCGATATAGGCAAATGGGCCGTCGACAACTTCGCCGGAAGATTGGAGATGAACGCTGAGATCAGTGCGCTCCCCGGCGCCGACGTGGATATTTTGGATTTTGGGGAGATAGCCGTAATTGTAAACGCCGACTTTGTGATCGCCGGCGGCGAGGTCGATGGTCTGGCTACCGTCGCGGATGGCTTTGCCATCGACGAAGACATAGGCCTGCTTAGGTTCGACGTGAATTTTCAGCTTGCCAGTTTCCATGGAAGACTGAGCAAAGGACGGGGCCACGCAGAAAAATACGGCGGCAGCAAACATGAGAACGACTGGACAAAAAAATCTCTTAAGCATCTTAGGGATTCTCCTTGTTGAAAAAGTTTCCGTCATGGGGCAAAGACAACCGTTAGAGGAACCGCAGGGCGGTACCGGGCGGAGAGAAAAAATCCGGGTACCGCCCCGGCGCGCCTCCCCGGGCCTCAAGGGCCCGCCCAGCCACGGAGGCGCGCGAACAGGTTCAATATATCGTGATGCGATATGTTGCCGGAGCGTTGCCCCGGATGATGTATCGTGCTACGATATATATTCCTTGAGACGACGGGGAATTGAGAATCGCGAGCGCTTGGGATTTTTGGAGCAGATCGCCGGCCCTGGCGAGAGAAAGCAGACGTCCGGGGATACAAAGCCGTTTTGCACGGAAATGGCGGCTTCTGGCGTGGGTATTACGCGGCCAGGTTCGGCGCGGCGGCGCGCGGTATCAAATTGAAACTTGTAAACCTTCCGTTTAGGAATATTCGCTGCTTGTAAATCGCGGCTACCTTTACAATTACTGGGCATTTCGAATGGACCGCTAATGAGTTGATGCGGTGTGTAACTACGCAGGTTAGGAGCGATTCATGAGCTATTTGCCTTTGGACTTGGCGAACAAGACCGCGGTCGTGATTGGCGGGACCAGCGGGATCGGGCTTACGCTGGCGCGCGGACTGGCGCAGGCGGGGGCGAATGTGGTGGCGACGGGACGGAGAGAGGAGCACGTGAAGGCAGCTGCCGCGGAGATTGTGGGGCTTGGCCGAAGATCGTTGGCGCAAACTTGCGACGTGACGGACAGCGGGAGCATTGAGAGATTGCTGAAAGCGGCGTGCGGCGAATTTGGGAGCGTGGAAATTTTGGTGAACAGCGCGGGGCGTACGAAGCGGATGGCGACCTTGGATTTTCCTGAGGCGGAATGGAACGGGATTATTGAAACGAATTTGAATGGGACTTTGCGAGCTTGCCAAATTTTTGGGCGGCACATGATTCAAAGGGGCTATGGAAGGATTATTAATATTGCGTCGCTATCATCGTTTGTGGCGCTGTTTGAAGTGGCGGCGTACAGCGCGAGTAAGGCGGCGGTTGCTTCGCTGACCAAATCGCTGGCGATTGAATGGGCGACGTCGGGCGTTTGCGTGAACGCGATCGCGCCGGGGGTGTTTCGCACGGACTTGAACGCGGGGTTGCTCGACGGAACGGAGCGCGGGAAGGAGTTTTTGATGCGGACGCCGATGCGGAGGTTTGGAAAGCTCGACGAATTGATTGGAGCTGCGATTTTTCTGGCGTCGGATGCGGCGAGTTTTGTGACGGGGCATGTGTTGGCGGTGGATGGCGGATTTTTGGCTAGCGGCGTCAACCAATAATTCCGGAGCGCAGGGTGCGGTTCCCGGCTACGCATGCGGAATTGACAGCTTGCGCTATGGGGTGCTGTTGGCGGTGGCTGGCGCGGCCATTTGAGCGCGGGTTTGCTTCACGACGGCGAGGAATTTTCGGGCGTTCTCCACGATGATTTCTGGTTGATTGGATTTGAGGGCGTGGGCTTGGACTAATTCGCCGCCGATGCCGAGGGCGACGGAGCCGGCCTCGAGAAATTCGGCGGCGGTATTGAGATTGACGCCGCCGGTGGGAATAAAGGGGATTTGAGGGAACGGCCCTTTTAGGGCTTTTATGTATTTGGCTCCGCCTAGCTGGCCGCAGGGGAAAACTTTTATGAAGTCGGCGCCGGCATCCCAGGCGGCCATGATTTCGGTGGGAGTGAGCGCGCCAGCCATAATCAACTTCCCTTCCCTGACGGCTAGATCGACGGTTGGAAGATTGAAGCCGGGGCTGACCAAAAATTGCGCGCCGGCATCGAGGCACTTTTGCGCGGATTGCGCGTTTAGAACTGTTCCGGCGCCGATGAGGACGTCAGAGCCGCATTTTTCTGCTAATTCGCGGATGACTTCGAGGGCGCCGGGGACGGTCATGGTGATTTCGACGATGGGGATGCCGCCCGCGCGAACGGCGTCAGCGGCGAGGCATGCTTCTGCGGCGGAAGCGGCGCGAACTACCGGAATAATTCCAACCTCGATGATTCGCTCACGAACTTTTTGTTTGTTCATTTGACCTATCCATTTTGATTTCCGGCCAGAGGATGAAAACCTCCGGCGTTTTCATGTCAGCGCGCGATGCGGGCGCCAACTCCTTTCATTACTTGCGTGACTTCCTGGAGCGTGGCCATGCTCGTGTCTCCGGGCGTGGTCATGGCGAGGGCGCCGTGGGCGGCGCCGCAATCGACGGCCCATTGCGGATCATGCCCGGCTAGGAAGCCGTAAATTAGGCCGGAGGCAAAGGAATCGCCGCCGCCTACGCGATCGAAGATTTCGAGATTTTCGCGGTTTTTGGCTTGATAAAATTTTCCATCGCAATAGCAGATAGCGCCCCAATCATTCACGGTGGCGGTTTTTGCTTTGCGGAGCGTGGTGGCAACGACCTCGAAGGGATATTCCTTTACGGCTTTGGCGATCATTTGCTTGAAGCCTTCGGCTTCGAAGGAGGAGAGATGATCGTCCAAGCCGGGCACTTCGAAACCGAGAGCGGCGGAGAAATCCTCTTCATTGCCGAGCATGACATCGACGTGGGGAGCGATGCGCCGATTCACTTCTTGAGCGGATTTTTTTCCGCCGTGGGATTTCCAGAGAGAGGCGCGGTAATTCAGATCGTAAGAAACAATGGTGCCGTGGCGCTTGGCGGACTGCATGGCTTCGAGCGCAACTTCCGGAGTCGTGGCGGAGAGAGCGCAGAAAATGCCGCCAGTATGAAACCAGCGGACACCTTGCTTACCGAAGATTTCGTCCCAATCGATATCACCAGGCTTTAACTGGGAAACGGCGGTATGGCCGCGGTCGTAACTGCCGAGAGCGGCGCGGACGCCGAAGCCGCGTTCGGTGAAATTGAGGCCGTTGCGGGCGGAGTGGCCGACGCCATCGTGCTCGAGCCAGCGGATGAGAGATTGATCGACGCCGCCTTGATAGACGAAATCCTGAAGAAGGCGGCCGACGGGATCATCGGCAAAGGCGGTGACGACGGCGGCATCGAGGCCAAAGCAACGCTTCAAGCCGCGCGCCACGTTGTATTCGCCGCCACCTTCGCAGACGTTGAAAGAACGGGCGGTGGAGATGCGGCCGTCACCAGGATCGAAGCGGAGCATGATTTCGCCGAGGGCGACAACGTCCCAGCGGCAGTCCTTTTTTGGCTTGATCGTTAACGGCATGGGTTCACCTCAGGCAGCGCTTTAGGCGGCGGTTTGTGATGCTCGTCGTTTTCGGCTGGGCTAGATTCGGGTTCATGCCTGCGCGGCTCCATCGATTTTAGCGGGCTCCAGATGGGGAGAGAGAATATGAATCAGCGCGAGCGCAACCAAATAGGCGCAACTGGCGATGATAAACGGGATCAGGTAGCTGCCTGTATTTTGGAGCACGTGACCGACGGTGTTGGCGATGATGAAGCCGCCCAAGCCACCGGCTGCTCCCCCGATTCCAACGACTGAGCCCACGGCAAATCTGGGAAACATATCGGAGGGGAGCGTGAACAGATTCGCTGAGAAAGCCTGGTGCGAGGCCGCAGCAATGCTGATGAGCGCGACGGCAACCCAGGCATGATGAGTTCTCACGGCGTACAAGACGGGCATGATGCTGAGGGCGCAAATCAACATCACGGTCTTACGGGCTGCGTTGACGGTGAATCCACGAGCGATGAGCGCAGACGAAGACCATCCGCCGAGGACACTTCCCACATCCGAGACAAGATAAATGATCAAGATCGGCCAGACGATTTGAGACAGCGACATGCCGAAGCGGCGTTGGAGCACGTCGGGGACCCAGAAGAGCCAAAACCACCAGATGGGATCGGTGAAGAGTTTGCCGAGGATAAACGACCACGCCTGGCGGTGTGAAAGCAGCTTGAGCCAATTGGCTTTCGCTCCGACGGGATCTTGCGGGTCAGAGAGGATGTAGGCGAGTTCGGACTTCGAGACGGATGGATGATCCTGGGGACGGCGGTAGATGAGAAACCAAAAAATTAGCCAGACGAACCCGGTGGCGCCGACGATATAAAATGCCCACGGCCAGGGGCGGGCAAATTGAATTGTGATAAGTGCGACGAGGTATGGGGTGATGCTGGCGCCAAGATTCGTGCCTGCGTTGAAGATTCCAGTGGCCAGGGCTCGTTCTTTCTTGGGAAACCATTCGGCAACGGCTTTGATGCTGGCGGGAAACAAGCCTGACTGGCCCAAGCCCATGGCGGCAGCGACAACGAGGAAGCCTGCGACGGTGCCTTGGCCGGCGGGGAAATAGCTCCACAATCCATGCAGGTAAGCGAAGAAGGGCGCGACATGCAGGGAAATTGTCGGCGCGTGGCCGTAGGACATCGCGGCTACGCTCCAGGCGGACATGAAAATTGCGAATGCGGTTCGAGTTCCGAGGCGGTCGACGAGGCGACCGGCGAGGAGCATGCCGAAGGCATAGCAAATTTGGAAGGCAGCGACGATGTGGCCGTAGTCAATGTCGTTCCAACCGAGGATGGGCTGAAGGGTGTGCTTCAGAGACGCCAGGACGTTGCGGTCCATGTAGCTTTTCGTCGTGGCGAAAAGCAACAGGGCGCAGATGACCCAGCGAAAATGGCCGATGCGAGAGGAAACGGGGCCCGAAGAAGAAGAGGATGTATTTGAGAGACGCGCGTCTGCCGTCGATGGTGAGGCGTTGGAAGGCGAGGTAGGGCGCTCTGAGTCCATTTTGCAGTGGGAAAGGTACTAGTTTTTGCGACCGGCTTCCAGCCCGGTGGCACCCTGATTGAAACCGGGCTGCACGTTGACGACGCCGAATTGGCGGTCGGCCACTTCGCGATGAGCGGCCATAGCCCAAAGGAAACAAATGCGATGGCCGGGTACGGAAACGTTTGGATGATAGCCGCTGGGCATGAGGACGGCGTCGCCATCGCGTACTACGGTTACGAGTTCGGGATATTCGGTGTTGTTATAAACGAGTTGGATTCCGTAAGCGGGATCGGGCATATCGAAATAGACGTACATTTCTTCGAGCATGGCGGCGTGTTCATGGGGGGGCCAGCTGGTCCAGTTACCAGGATCAGCTTGCGTGAAGCCGACGACGAGCCTGCCGGCTTGGATGTTTTTGGCGAGCAACATGTTCAGGTGGCGGGTGCTGCCGGGACCGCCGGTGGTGAATTTGAGACCGGGGTCCTTGGAGATTTCCGCGAAGCGGACGATTTGGAGAGGATAGAGATTGTCGACGTCGGAGGAGAACTCGGCGAGATCGACGCTTGCCTGGGTGGAAATGGACACAGAAGAATCGCGGGGGATGTAGATGGCGTCGTATTGGCCAAGCTCGATCTCTTTTCCGTCGACTTGCAGAACCGCGTTGCCAGAAAGGCAGATTAATCCCATCTCACGATTTCCCGTGGAAAAGGATTCAGCGGATTTGGAGGAGTTCAGAAGGATGCGGCCGTAGGCGAGATGGCGCATCGTGCTATTGGCGGGGGTGACGGAGAGATGGCGGCCCAGGTGCGCGTTGGTCTTACGGAAGATCATCTTTTCGGGGGCGAGTTGAGGGTGAGTGGTCATGACCGCTCCTTCCTGGGGATGATGCGGCGCGATGCCGGCGCCGAGACACACCTATGTGCATGCTTCAGGGCGAACTTTAGGAAATGGCGGGCCAGGAGTCAAACCGTAAAAGCTGATGATTCGCTTCAGCGAGACTCAATTGACAACAGGCGGCTGCGATGCGCATGAAGCTCTCCGGATACAGGAACGGAACATTCCGCGAGCCGCCATCCGCAGTGTAGAATGCGGTACGCACTTTCCCCAATGCGTGCAAGGGACGGAGATTCCAAGGCTAATTCGCTGAGGGCCCGGCCGGCAATTTTCGGAGCAAATAAATGGACGTTCACCAACTCGAGCTGTTCCTTGCGGTGATGGACTCGCCGAGCATGACGCGGGCGGCGGAAAAAATTCACCTCTCTCCTGGCGCCGTGAGTCTCCAACTACGCAATCTCGCGGATGAATTGCACACGGAACTTTTCGTGAGGCGTGGAAAGAGATTGATTCCAACTCCGGCGGCGTTGCGGCTTGCCGAGCATGCCAAAGAAGTCGTGCGGATGATGGGCCAGATTCAGCAATTGTTTGAAAACGATCTGGCCAAGGATGTGCGTCCTTTTCATTTCGCGACGGGCGTTACGACGCTCATTTATCAGTTGGGCGGTCCATTGCGCCAATTGCGGAAGCGGTATCCCAAAGCCGAGATTCGCGTGACGGTTGGCGTCACGGAGGAGATGGTCGCGGGGCTGCTTGACCGGCGGTTTGATTTGGCGCTGATTTCCCTGCCGGTTTCCGAAGCCAACCTCAGGCTTATTCCACTTTTCGATGAAGAATTGCTGATCGTCCGGCCATCCGCGAACAAGGTGGGCAGCGGGCACGTGGGGACGCTTCGGGCCTCGGATCTGACGGGCGTACCTTTTCTGCTGTATCCCAAGCGGAGCAACGTGCGGCTGGTAATCGACAAGTTTTTCAGCGAGATTGGCGTGACGCCGCGTGTGCTGATGGAGGCGGATGACACGGAAGCCGTTAAGCGCCTGGTAGAATCCGGGTTTGGGCATTCCATACTTCCAGAGCACGCGCTGCGAGGGCGTTCGCACTTTTTTCAGAAATTTCGGATCGCGGGGCACCGGTTGACGAGGAGCTTGGCGCTGGCGACGGCGCAGACGGAATGTCCGCGGAAGTTGACGGAATCCATTGCCAGTTTTTTGCGCTCGGCGCTGGTTGACGAGCAGGCTAGCAACTCAGCTGCCTGAAGTCGTTCGATGGAAAAGATCGATCTGCAGAGAGAGCAGAGAGTTTTCTCGGAACGGCGTCACCGGCTAAACAAACTGCGTGTACCTTTCAATACCAGGTTTGTTGCTCCATTGAATGAGATTGTGAGTTTTTGCGCCGCGGAATCGTACTTGTAGTCGCTGCCTTCGCGCAGCCTCTTTGCATCTTTCAGCACTTCCTTAGGATGCTTGCAGTAAATCTCGACAACGCCTTTTGGGCCCAAATCACCAAAATGAACCTTCAATTCACCGCCTTCTGGCGTGGCGGTGATTTTCCGGACTTGCTCTCCCGTGAAGTAATTAAATTCGCTCGAAATCGTGGCGGAGGGAAAAATCTCGATGCGAAGTTTCGGGGTCCAGTTTTCCTCCCAGTTGTTGTTGGACTTGAGGATATCGCCGCGCGGAATGATCGCACCTTCGCGCACGAACAGGGGAATCGTTCCGAGTGGGGCTGAAGCGGTGATGGTCTGCTTTCCATCGTACACCGTGTGCTTATCGTTGTAGTCGATCCATTTGCCATCCGGTAGATAGACTTTGCGGCTTGTCGCGCCGACTGTGGTCACGGGAGCCACCAAGATGTCTTCTCCGTAGAGATATTCGTCCCAGGTATCGGTGAGTGTGGCGTCACCAGGGTATGCAAAAGCCAAGGCTCGCATGACGGGCATGCCGGTCTGCGTCGACTGGTACAGAGAGGATTGCGTGTAGGGGATTAGATCGTGATGCTCGGTTGCGTAGGTTTTTGCAATTTGCACGAGTTCGTCGTCGTAGTCGTCCCAGATCGTGCGCTTGGGACCGTTGAGCACTTCCATCATGGGGCTGAAGGCGCTGAATTCGAGCCAGCGCGCGAATAATTCTTTGTCCGGGAAGCGGATGTAGCCGCCGGTGTCCGAGCCCCACATGGGGAAATCGATGGCGCCGCTGCGGAGTGCGGTTTTGAGGGAGACTTCGAGGCCGGCGAAGGTGCTGTGCGTATCGCCGTTCCAGACGGCGGTGTATTTGCGCGCGGTGTCGTTGACGTTACGGGTGAACATGAAGAAATCGTTGCCATTTACATCGCGCAAACCTTCCGCAGCCATTTTAGGGAAGAGAATGGCGTTCAAATTTTCATCGGCAAGCGGGAGTTCGTCTTCTTCGCCGCGATCGATCTTGTAGCCTTTTACGCCTAGCCGAACGTACTCGTTGAGTTTGTCCTTGAACCAGTCGTAGGCGCTGGGGATACGCATGTCGGCGGCCGAGCCGTGAACAAAAAACAAATATTGGCGGGCCGAGCCTTCGGCCTGGAGCTGGTTCCAGGCGCGGTTCGCGATCCAGATGAGCAGGTTCATACCGCGGTCGCGCAAATCCTTAATCATTTTTGGAGGATCGGGGAATGACGCATCGAAATCCATGCTGCCCCAGCCCATTTCGCCGCTTCCATAGGGGCGATCGAGCCAGATCGAGCCTGCGGGGATGTGCAGGGCGCGCAGTTTGTCGGCGTCTTCGATCACTTTTTGCTGGGCATTTGCTGCGCGACGCAGATCGTCGTGGTAGTCGTCTCTCCACCAGATGCTCTCGAAGGCCCAAGTGGGAGGCATGATGGAAGGGCCGGCGATGGCGTTGTAGCGGTTGAAAACATCCGCGTAAGTGGGGCCGTAGATGATGTCGTATTTGAGTTCGTTGTCGAAAAAGGAGAAATTTGTTTTTCCGGATTGGGCGATAGTGAAGTGGCCTTTGGCAGTTGTTTCAACGTAGAGGCCGTATTTTTTTGAGGTTACGTAAAACGGAGCGCGGGCGCTGGAATAGTTGATGTCCTGCTGATGGCGGATGCCCATGAAGTCGTGGTCCGCGCCACGATCGTCGATGTTGCCGCCGATGGGCATTTCCCAGATTCCGTAATAGTGTTCGCCGGAGTCGGCGAACTCCTCCTTGATTTCCGCGGCAACACCATTTCCAAATGTGAAAATCGCTTGCAGAACCTCTGGGGTGACGAAGCGGAAGCTGAGCTGCGCGGGGACCGACGTGCCTTCAAGATGAAGAGTCGCGAGCATGGCATCGTTTGTTTTGGTGACGTCGGAAACGGCGCTGACGGTATAGCCGTTGGAAGTGAACGTGGTGGCGCCGGTCTCGGAGACTAAGACTTCGCCGGTTGAGCGCTCAAGCACGCGGAAGGAATAGGGCGCACTGTTCAACTCGAGGCGGAGGGCGGAGGATTCCAATGTTTCGGCGGCCCGGCTCGCGGGGCTCAAAAACGCGGAGCCAAATCCAAGGAGGACGAACCATGCGAAGTGCCTCAGACCGTTTTTCATCTTCATTCATTTTCCCTTTGTGCGGAATTTTCTCGTGAGTGTCCGAGCGACGTTCGATTCGCATGGCACCTGGCAGGAGAGCATCCTTCGCCCTTCGTAGTCTTGGCTTTCGATATATACTTTTGTAATTCTACCCGCACCGTTTTTATGGCTCCAAAGCGTTCGAGTCAAATCAAGAGTGATAAACGATTGCTTTAGTAAGTCTCAACACCCGATTCCCAGGTATTGGAATAGTATTTGAAAGGTCGTATTGGGGGACGGAGCGAATTATGCGTATTCCAATTGCGGGTGGGTCTCTTATACTCGTCGGTGTGGCACTCTTTCTGACAGGTCTGAGCGCGGCCGGGCCGCGGTCGAACGATCACGTTTCCGTGGTTGTCCATGAACCGGAGCGCAGGGTTGACATCTCGATTGATGGGAGGCCCTTCACGTCGTATATTTGGCCGACTACGCTCAAGAAACCTGTGCTTTATCCGCTGCGCACCGCGGAAGGCACGGTCATTACTCGCGGCTATCCGCTGGAGCAGCGCGCGGGCGAACGGATCGACCATCCGCATCACGCGGGATTGTGGTTCAATTATGAAAACGTAAACGGCATCGATTTCTGGAATAATTCCGATGCAATCCCGGCCGAGCGGGCTCCGAAGATGGGGACAATCGTTCAACGGGAAATACTCTCGGCAAAGAGTGGTGCGCACGAAGGCGAGCTGGATGTCGCGGCCGATTGGGTTACGTTCGAGAAGAAAGTCCTGCTTAAGGAGCAGACGCATTTCGTGTTTCGCGGCGGGCCGGGATTCCGAAGCATCGACCGCATTACGACTTTGACGGCGCAGGATGAGAAGGTTTCTTTTCCAGACGAGAAGGACGGGATGCTGGGGCTTCGCGTGATCCGCGCGCTGGAAATTCCTTCGGACAAGCCCGAAGTGTTCACCGATGCGACCGGCCACCCGACCACGGTCGCGAAACTGGATAACACCGGCGTGAACGGAACTTATTTGACCAGCGAAGGGAAAAAAGGCGACGCCGCTTGGGGCACGCGCGGACGGTGGTGCAACCTCAGCGGAATGGTCGGCGATGAACCCGTGACCATCACGATTCTCGATAACCCTGAGAATCCTGGTTTTCCGACTTACTGGCACGCACGGGGGTATGGGCTGTTCGCCGCTAACCCGCTCGGCGAAAAGGTCTTCAGCAATGGGAAGGAGGAGTTGAATTTTTCTTTGGCTCCTCACGTCAGCGTGACTTTCCGCTATCGCATTTTGATTTCATCGGCAATTCTTACGCCCGAAGCCACGGAAGCGGCGTATAAAGATTTCGTCGCTGCATATCACTGAAAAACGCGGCCAGATGACCATCCACATCGGCTTAATCGGCGGCGGAAATATCTCGGAGACCCATGCCCGCGCCGCGTGCGCTATTCCCGGGGTAGAAATCGCAGCTGTGCACGGCACCAACGCTGAAAGGATCGGCCGCCTCTGCCGCGACTACGGCGGCATTCCGTATCAGGACTTCGGCGCTTTCTTGAATCACCGACCCATGGAACTTGTAATTCTCGGGAGTCCTTCGGGACTTCACGCGGAACAAGGAATGGCGGCAGCCCGCCGCGGACTTCATGTGCTCACGGAAAAACCGATCGAAATCAGCACGGCACGAGCGGATGCCCTGATCGAGGTTGCGAGAGACTCGGGGGTGCAGCTCGGCGTCATTTTTCAAGACCGGACCAAGCCTCACATTCGGCAGCTCAAAACCTGGCTCGATCAAGGACTGCTCGGCAGACCGCTCTTCGTTGATGCATGCGTGAAGTGGTACCGGCCGCCTGAATACTATGCCAATTCGCGCTGGCGGGGGACGCTGGCGCTCGATGGTGGAGGGGCGCTGATCAATCAGGGCATTCACACCATCGATCTGCTTCTGTGGCTACTGGGCGATATTGTTCGCGTGCAGGCGCGCACGGCCACGCTACTGCACAAAATCGAAGCGGAGGACACAGCGGTGGCGGGGCTAGAATTTTCGAACGGCGCTTTGGGGATTTTCTATGCGAGTACTGCCGCTTATCCGGGATACCCTCGTCGCGTGGAAATCACGGGCAGCGAAGGTACTGTCATCCTCGAGCACGATCGCGTCCTCGATGCCACACTGCGGAATTCGTCAGCGGCGATCGAAACCGATCTCGCCAGACTCGCTGAATCAGCTGAGGACAAAAACCAAAGTGCTTCTTCAGCCGCTGTCAGCGATTTTCGCGGACACCTAGCCGTCCTCGAAGATTTTCTTGCAGCCATTCAGCAAAACCGAGCGCCCGCCTGCGACGGAAACGAAGGCCGTCGCAGCATTGCCGTGGTCGAAGCCATCTACCGCGCCGCAAAGACGCCTGATCGGGTCACTCCTATTTGAGCCGGGTGTGCGAGGTTGTGACCCGCTGAAGACTTGCGGCAATTTCTTCGCATTTTGAACAATATGATGACCGATGCGAGCAAAGCGCGAGACGCGAACGTAGCGTGACTAAACCAGACGGCCAGGTGTCAGCCGGTTTTTATTTCCTGCGGTGGACCATTTTCGGCCTGGGCTTCGATGCGGACAAACCTGCGCATTCCGTTGATGGCAGCCTGGGCCACATGAACTTGCTGGTGAATATCCTCCACGGAACGGTGCTCTTCTTGCGAAAGGCCGGGAGCGTCACGGAGGAGTTCACTGTAGCCCAGGATGGCGGTCAGGGGGTTGCTGATTTCATGGGTCGCGCCGAAAGCCAGCCGCCCGAGTGCCGCTAACCTTTGGGATTCCAGAATTTGATTTTGCACGAGCTTTAAGCTTTCAAGTGAAGACTCCGTAAGATCAATCAGGCGCAGAAGTTCGCGGTCCATGGACATTAGCTTGAGGAACGTCAAAGTGCCCAGGAAAAGCATGGCGCCGAAGAGCAGGCGGAGGCGAAAAACAACGATGGCGTGGGGGCTGTGGTGATCCAAAACCGTGGCGATGCCCAGGAGAGGAAGAGAGATTACTCCGATCATGGCGAACCGGGCGCTCCACAAGCCGCGGTTTTGGGCAGCAGAAACCCAAGGGGCTGGCTGAGAAGCAAGTTTCCGGCCAAGAGCGGCAGCAACGGTCAGCAAGGCGAGGGAAAAGCCCCAAGGAACGTCATAGAAGCTGCCGGTATAGTAGAGCGCTTTATCAATCGCAATATTCTGGAAGAGGCTTCCGGCGGCAAAGACGCAAAGGGCATAAAAAAATTGGCGGTAAAATCGTTGCCAGGAGCCTTCGCTCTTCAGATAGAGCAGTCCGACGGCAACCAGCGCCGCACAATGTTCGGAGAGCGCGAGGATAGAGTAGGCAGGGTTGTAGTTGGGATAGCTTCTGATCACAAATTGCCAAGGCAAAGCAAAATAAAGGTAAAGACACACCCACCAGAAGAGCAGAAGAACGAAGTCCAGACGGCGAAATCGCAGATCGCTAAGAACAGACTCGGTCTGCGGCCTGAGCGTCAAGGCGGCAAGAGTGGGGACCAAAGCCAACAGAAAAAGTCCGTCACCGGCGACGGGATTGGGTGCGGGCCGGCGCAGGATAACATCGTAATAGAACCACACCATTTGGGACAGGAACAGAATACCGAAGCCCGTTTCGTTCATGAGCCAAAACAAGTGAACCGTTCCGTTGGAATGACGGCGGTTGCTTCCGAAGGACAGCATAACGACTAAGGCTAGAAGACAGGGGAAGGTGTCACCGAGCGCGGTTAACAATGTGCCGGCAGGCAAGAAGACGGAGGCAGCGATCTGGCAAAGAACCAAGCCGAGAGCGATACGCGTCCAGAGTGTGTCAATCTTTCGTAGCAATTGCGCGTCTCCATGAGCCGCCAGAAGTCTAGAAAACTGCTTCGCCTGAATGGACCACAGAGGCAGGAATCCTCAGGCTGAATATAGCCCCACCTTCTAGCCGATTTTGGCAAGCGATCTCGCCGCCGTGCTGCCGAATAATGCCGTAGCAAGTGCTTAGGCCTAAACCAACCCCTTTGCCAACAGGCTTGGTGGTGTAGAAGGGTTCAAAAACGCGGCGCGGATCTTGCAGGCCTGCGCCCGTGTCCGTAAATCGGATCTCGACACGGTCTTGTTCCGAGCCGATGGCGATAGTAAGCAGCCCGGATTCGTTTCCTTCCATGGCGTCAATCGCATTGTCGATAATTTGGACGAATACCTGAATCAGCTGATTGGCGTCGGCCTCAACCAGCGGCACGGTCTCGAGCTCTTCGATCTCGACTCGAACGCGGTGGCGACGCTCCGCACGGGTTAGATTCACGGCGCTTTCAAGTAGAGAGCGGAGATTCACGTTCGAGCGATTCACGGGCATCTCCTGAGCAAAGCTCAGCATGCTTTCAACCAAGCTGTTGGTTCGGCGCGCGGCATCGCCAATTTTCTCGGTCATTTTCAGGCGATTCGAGTCAGTGACCGAATCCGAATAGAGACGTTGGACATTCTTGCCAACTGCGACCATGGCTCGATTGATTTCATGAGCCACTCGCGCCACGAGCTGGCCTAGCGAAGCCAGCTTTTCGTTCTGTACCAGCTGGTCTTCGAAGCGCTTCAGGTTGGAGTAGGCGAGGGATGCATCCTGCAGGTATCCGGAGAGTCTGGAGTTGAGAAGATCTTGCTTTAGCAGGAGAAGAGTGGTCAGAAACAGCATCGTGAACAGCGTCAGGAGGATGCGAAAATGGCGCACGGGATCCTGCGTTTCGCCACTCATTGCCAGCCATAAGCCAATGGCAGGAGTCGAAAGGGTCACCAACATCGAGAGTCGGGCAGGCCAAAGTACGGGTTTTGTTCTTGGACGTGCCTCAGTTTTGCGCACTTCCGAGGTTTGAACCTGCATTGAACGCGAATCAGGGGTCAACGTGATGGAATTGACGCAAAACCATGCCATCGCCGCTGTGAGGGGTAGGTCGTAAACGCTGCCCGTGAAGTAGCGCCCCGACTCGATGGCCCAATTGATCGCGAGGGAAGCCAAACTGTACATCGACGCCGCACCCAGAAAGTGCAAGTAGAAGCGGCGCCATTGCCCGCGGCTTCGAAAGGCTACGGCGGCGATAGCAACTAGAAACACTAGATTGCCCAGCGCATCGATAATGTCCGAATGACTGTTGTAGGTCGCCAGATCGTTTCCGGCAAGCAGGTAAGCCATGGCCCAAAAGAGGTAGACGTAAGTCCAGTAAACGAGCAGCGAGGTGAGGTCGAATAAACCGAGAAGGCGGGAGCGATCTGGCTTATCGTGGTTGGGCTCGATGGCCAGCGCCGCAAGCATTGGGACAAGCTTAGTGAAGAGGAGAAACTCACCGTCAGGAACCGACGGGACTAGGCGGCTGAACCAGACTTCGTAGTACACCCACAAGAACATATTGACGGACCACATAGCGAATCCGAGCGCCAGCAAGAGCCAGAAGGCGCGCTGTGCGCCCCGATTGGAAATACCCCTCCAGGCAAAGAAAACAGTGGCCGTGATAAGCAGGAAAAACTGGGTCAAATCGCCGAAGGCAGTGAGAGCGTAGCTTGGTCGGCCGCGAAGCGAAGCGGCAGCAAGCAAGACCAGCAGAGAAATAACCAGGACGACCAGAGCTCTTTTGCTGGAGAAAGTCGCGCGTGTTGTGCTGATTTTGAGTTGGCCGGGCGCTTCTTGCACGCTCACTCCTGTCTGGGACAAATCCAACGGTGGGGTGTCAATTTCGTGCTGGCCCCAAGCAAGGTCCTGATGCGCCCCTGCCGCGCATGTTCCAACCACGCAGGTTTCGTGGGGGCAAACGAATCGTTAAAGACCTGAGTCTATTTTGCTGGCTCTGGGGAGTGCGTCAGAAATATTTGTTTGCGTGAGTGCCAGAATGGATATACGCAGGAGAGGAACGCCTTCCACAATTTCGCTGCTTCATTGGTGAGCCGGTTCGCAGTACGATACCCGCTTGTTTTCGGCTCTTCCCTGGGTGATTGTGCGGAACTCAAAGCGAGGAGGGTTCCCATGGGGAGTCATATCGAGTTTGGCCTTGCGGCTATGTTGGCTTTGTTTCTCGGCACTCCATCGGCAGGGATGGTTCAACAGAGAAGAAAAATTGAAATGATCCGGTTTACGCTCGGAATTAGAACGCGAGCACGGTTGTTCTCGTGCTCGCCGTCGGACGCTGGGATGGCGGCGCTCGCTCTCATTTCCACGCCGAACGGGGAGATTGTATGTGAACTCGCTTATAAACAAACCGAGAGGTGCTAAAGATTCTTCGCGACGAACTCCAGCAAAGTCTCGCTCGGATTTGTCTGGAGTGGCTAAGCAGTGCGCGGAAAAGACACAAAGGAGAAATCATGTCCGTTTCACGCCGTGAATTGTGCGCAATGATTCCTGCGGTTCTGATTCCTGTAACGCTTCCTTTTGAGATGGCCGCCGAGGAGGATAAGCCGATGCCGTCGGCGATGTATTCCTTCGATGAGCTACCGACGCATACATCGAATGGAGCGGTGACTCGGCATGTGCTGAAGGGCAAGCTGGCGACGGGAGAAGCACTGGAAGTGCATGAAACGACATTGCCGCCGGGCGGCGCTCCGCATCCGCCGCATCACCACCTACATTCCGAGATGTGGTTGATCCGGGAAGGAACGGTGGAAATCAGTGTGAACGGGACGAGCTATCAACTCGGGCCGGGCGGAGTGGGATTTGTGAAATCCGACGACGAGCACGGGATCAAGAATGTTGGCGCAACGGCGGCAAATTATTTTGTGGTGGCGATTGGGCCGGGCGCGGACGCCTAGAACGACAGAGGAAGACAAGGAGGCACAATTTATAAGAGCATTTTCCGTGAGTCCCCTGAAGATCATGAAGCAGTTGACGATGCGGGGATTCAAGAACTCTTATAGAACCTCCGGGCGCTAGTAGCCTTTCACTTTGACCACAAAGTATGTGAATTCATGACTGCCATCGAGGACGATCTGATGCGGCGTATGAGCTGGTACTCGGACAATGTCTCCTGGTAATAGCTTCTCGCGGATTCCTCCCTGAATGGTGCCATTACGTTTTTCATGAGGAGCCACGGTTTCGCCGTTGACCAACGTACCGCCGACCACGAGGGTTGCTGAGCCTGATCGCACAATCATTACGTCCACTTGAGTTTCATGCCACTCGGGTGCTCCGTCAGCTTCTCGATGGACCAGAAGAAAAGTGTCATTTGGGAAATCGGCGAGTTGCTTGACGGCGAAATGATGAGGATCCTTTGCAGCATCGGTTGCCAGGTCGTGAGCCAATGCCTGCATGGAGGATGCCGGCCAATGCTCAAAACCCGCAGGGGCCTGCTCCTGTGAGCCTACCGCGATTAATGGAATTGCAAATAGCGGGAGCAGCCAGGGCTTTTTCATTTTATCTCTCCTCAAAAGCTTTTCGGATCGATCCAGGCGGTCATTTGTCCAAGCGCTGGAAGGAACGGAATCATCACACGGTAAGAGGTAACTCGCCAAGCATTTGGAACCTCCTGCCAATTTGCGTGCACATTTCAGACAGGCATCCGACAAAGGCCGCCTGGACTACATTACGCCAGACACAAATCGGAGCGCCCACGTTAGAGGGCGCCCCGACTCTTCCTCTTTGGGGTGTGGCTAGAAGAAGACTTTCAGCGCAAATTGAGCAATGCGTGGATCGCCCGCCTGTCCGGCACGGAAAGTGCCGAATGAACTGCTGCTGAGCTTGTCAAAGTTGCTGATCTGGTCGGTGCTGTTTACAGTGCCGGTGCTGATGCTTTCCGGTGCAAAGTTCGGGTGGTTGAGGATGTTGAAGTACTCCGCGCGGAGCTGAACCTTCCAGCGTTCCGTGATCAAGATATTCTTGGCGACCTGCACGTCCCAGTTGGCGGTATGGGGCAGACGTAATACGTTCTTGCCGATGTCGCCAAAGGTGCCGTAGATGGCCGTGTTGATACAGCTAGTGGCCGGAGGCGTGCATCCGGCGGTCACCTTGGTGGGTTGGAATGCGACCGGGTTGAGCCAACTGACGCAGTTTGCGGTCGTGCCGCAAGTCGTCGAGCTATAAGGATCGACGCCCGCGATGAACGTTCCTCGATCGTTGCCGATGCCGGTGCCAGAAAGTTCCGTGCCCTGGAGAACGGTGATGGGACGGCCGCTCGCAGCGGAGATGATGCCGGCGAATTCGTAGTCGCCGAAAAGGTGGTGTATCAATGAACTGTGCCCGGATAGGGTGGGCGATTGCCAAACATAAGAGCCGGTGAATACGTGGGTGTGATCGAAACTCGAAGGGCCATAGTCAAAGGCGTGGCGGTCAGGATTGTTAAGGGGGAGTGTTGAGTAGCCGGTGTCAAAGCCTGTGACCCCCTCACCGAAGGGAAGATCGTCGAGGCTTTTCGAATAGGTATAGTTGGCTAAGATCGTGAGGCCGTGAGACATCCGCTTCTGAGCGGACATCTGCAAGGAATGATAACTGGAATTAATGTCGTTGATGTCGGCCTGGACAGTCGTCGAGAAGGTATTTGGTTTGAAGAGGGCTCCGCTAGAGTTGGCAGGGCCATTACAGGAAGCAACGGTGCCACCGGTAGCTTCGCAAACCGTGAGATTTGCAAGGCCGACGTTGGCCTTCCCCGTGCACAATACGGCGGATGCCGGGTCCGTGCAGGGGACACCAGCGTTGTAATACTGGGTTTCGAGGATGTGGGTGCTACGAGAGCCAACATAGGCTGCGCGGACCAAAACGCCGGCTGGCAACTGACGCTCGAGAGTGAGGTTCCACTCATAGACCGTGGGAACGTGGTAAACGCCGCTTGGATCGTAGGTCACGGCAATTTCATTGAAGGGCGGATTGTAAGCGAAGTTTGTGGGAGCCGGAAACGGACTTGGGAACGTCGGATATGAAGTGGCTTGGGCACCCGAACAATTCAGCACCGCTTGCGTGGCAGGCAGAGTGCAAAGTGGGTCGCTGAAGGAGCCAGCCGTCGAGCCAGGAGTGGGAGAGCTATTGCCGGCCGTGGATAGGATGAACTGCGGGCTGAAGGGCCATTCGTCGACGAAGCGATTGCTTAGCATACCCTCGGCGCGGGTGTCGTAAACGATGCCGAAACCACCTCGCACACTGGTCTTGCCATCACCGAAAACGTCGTAAGCAAAGCCAACACGAGGGGCAAAACCATTCAGGCTGGAATTCAGTGCGTTCTTGGGCATACCCGGGTCACTGGAAATGCCATTGGCGCTCGAGAAGAAGATTCCCGGAGGCGCATTAGGATAAACCCTGGACCGGACGTCTGCGGCCATGGCAGTAAGATTCACCTGGGCCCAACGGTCGCCGTTATCGCTCCAGGGAAGAGCTGGCTCATAGCGAAGGCCGAGGTTGACGGTCAGGCGCGCGGTGACATGATAGTTGTCCTGGATATATAAACCTGGGAATTTATCGCGATTGGCCTTGTATTCACCGGCTCCCTGCTGGAACGCGTAGCCGTTACCGGTAGCGTTGCCGTCGCACATGGTGCCAGCGAGAAAATTTTGGAAGACAGGAAGACCAGCGGCCTGACCAAGGTAGGTATCCTGTGTGCAAAAATTGACAATACCGGGCTGGTTGAACTGATTGTTGAGGTCCACTTGGCTCCACTCAATGACGCCCCCGAAGTGGATGTCGTGTTTGCCTTTCTCCCAACTCACGTCATCGGCGTATGTGAAATTATTCCTGGTGAAAATGCCGGTGGGATTGTCGCCAAAACTGAAGCCGCTTTGCACGCCGATGCCCTGGATGGCACTGGGCGAGGGTTCGAAGGGAAGAGGAGCGATTTCAAAGGTCGCCAAGTCCACTGCACCGGGAGCAGGGCCGCGGGAGGAAACCTCGCGGGAATAACTCATGCGAAAGTCATTGATAAAACTTGGCGAAAAAATGTGAGTCTCATGGATGAGCGCGTTCTGGGCCGTAATGGAGTGGGTGGCGTCTGTATAAGCAACGAGTTCCAACGGATTGAAAACGCCCGCCTTGGTAAAGCGATCGAATTCATAACGGCCGGTGACTTTATCCTTCGTGCTGAATGAATGGTCGAGTCTGCCCATCCCCGAATCGTAATTCTCGATGTCCGGTTTTGAATAAGCGACTGTTGGATTCGAGCCCGTTGGAATGGGTCCAGCTAAGCTGAATTTTGCCGAGGAGCCCAAATACGCGCCGGTGGTAGGGTCGACGCCCAGCATTTTGGCGATGCCGGGATCGATCGTGCCCGGCGTGCCGCCGGGGCCGCCGGATGCCAGGAAGTTGGCGATGTCCGTCTGCCCGACGACGTGCGCACTGCCCAAGACAAGATTGCGAAATGTCGTGCGCTGATAGCCTGCAAAGAAGAAGGTCTTGTCGTGGATAATCGGGCCGCCAACGGTGCCGCCGAACTGATTTCGCTTGATTTGATCGTGAGTGGTTGGTGTGGCGAAGAAGTTCTGCGCATTGAAGGCCGGATTACGGACAAATTCGAACGCATCGCCGTGGAAACTATTTGTGCCCGACTTGGTGATTACGTTGACAACGCCTCCGGCGTTTTGTCCGTACTCGGCGCTGTAGTTGCTCGTCTGCACGCTAAATTCCTGCAGGGCGTCAGGGAACGGAAATGGCTGATTGACGTTCGTGTATTCATCGACGTAGTTGCCGCCATCGAGCTGGTAACTGATGGTATCTTGGCGCGTGCCGTTCGTCGAATAAGTCACGGCACCGGGGAAGGTTTTAGTTGCGCCCTGATCGGCGCCACCGTTCGGAGAGTTCACAGCTCCAGCCACAAGCAGGGTGAGTTGCGCAGCATTCCTGCCGTTTAGGGGCAATTCAGAAATGCGCTGTTGCTCGATAACCTGTTTCAGTGAGGAGGTGGAGGTATCCACTTGAACCGCATTGCTGGTGACGTTGACTATTTCCGTCACCGCGCCGAGCTTCAAATCCACGTTCACGGTTAGTGATTGGTCCGCGAGCAGCGTAATGTCGTGCTGCTTGGAGATGCTGAAGCCCTTGGCCTCGACCGTCAACGTGTAGACGGCGGGTTGCAACGAGGGGATCACGTAGAGTCCGTCGGGGTCCGTGGTGGCGGCGCGAGAGAATCCGGTGCCTTGCTGAGTGGCCGTCACTTGGGCACCAGCGACGCCAGCTCCCGCAGGGTCGGTGACTCTGCCAAGAATGCTCCCCAGGCCTTGCGCGTGCGAATAGAGAGGGGCGAAAAGAAGCGTGAAAAAAACAATAAGGACATTCTTCTTCATTTCTGTTTTTCCCTTTCGCGGGCGGCCCGGGATAGAACTCCAGCCATACCCGCCAGCTGCGGCGCGCCGTGCGCCTCGAACACACGGCCACGCCCGTCGCACCGAAGATTGAACGAGACGCAGCACTCGCTTCTGACCATCAGTTTGCTGAATAGTCGCAATCAACTGCTTGAATAGACCCAGTGAGCGGACATTAGGAGCGAAGCCGGGGTGATGTCAAACGCGAAATACTAAAGGAGTGGTTTAGCCAGACTAAATTGCTGGCCTTCCCATACGAAACAAAAGTGCATGGCGCTTGCTAGGCGTACCGAGATTCCTTGAGGTTTGACCGTCTCACATTGTGGTGCGTCGATTTTCTTTGCTGTGGCACGCTCGCGGACGCATGGAATTATTCTTTGACCAAGCTAAACGGAATCGCATCATACGCACTGTTTCATTCAACGAAGGAGCGCCGATGCACACCACAAGAGGGGAGCTTGGCCGTGAAGATCGCCCGTGTTGCGCGCACGGGTCAAATAATAGTCCAGGTCATTTTTCTTGTTCGTGCCTTCGCAAACGTTCTTCAAGTCTGCGTTAGGGTCGAGGTAACTGACGAGCGCAAGCCAGCCTTTGCGCGCTGCGCGGCCATAATGTTTCTCGGCCAGCCAGCCATTCTTCACGCCGGTGATCATCGCAAAGGTGAACATGGCGGTGCAGGAGGATTCGGGCCAAGCTTCAGGATGATCGAGCAGTTGGCGCCACATGCCGTCTTTACCTTGATATTTCAAGAGTGACTCCATCATTTTCCGGTAGCCAGCCATGATTCGCGCGCGCTGAGGATGATTTACGGTGAGCGAACGCAATAGTTCGGCCATTCCCGCAGCAACCCAGCCGTTCCCGCGGCCCCAGAAAAATGGCACATCGGGGGCATGATAGAAAAGACCGTTCGGTTGTTGAAGCTTATCCAAGTACGCGCTCATCTCGAGCGCGGCACGATCGATGTACTTGGCGTCGCCAGTGGCGCGATAGGCCTGCACTTGCACGAGGGTGATCATGTACATGTCATCGATCCAGAAGCGGCTCTGATTTGTGAGCCCTTCGGGCGTGGGATCTTGCCATTGTTTGTCGGCTAGAGAGAGGCCCAGATCCAGATATTTCTTTTGCTTGGTTTCAATATAGATTTCGAGAGGGACGGAGCCAAAAATCGTGCTGTCTACGTTCACGGGCGGCGGCACAAGCGCGGATTCGGTGGTGAAGAGTGGATCAAAGCGGGAGATGAGGCGGGCACTGAGATCTTTGTCGCCGCTCAATTTCGCAAAGGTCAAGGCACCGTACCAGGCAACTGACTCTGGATAAGTGATGTGAGCAGGTGGCGTGTTCCTACTGAAATTCGTGTGCGGACTGGAGACGAAGCGTTCGGCCACGCGCCTGCCGATTTCTCTTGGCGAGCTTCCTGCGGGCCATTTCTTGAATTCTTTCTGTTGAGCCATGGAAGCGGAAGAGTGGAATGCCACAGCGCTGAGGAGCACCACTGCTGCTTGGAAATACGTGATTCGCTTGGATCCCGAGTTTCTTTTCTTCATCTGTCTCTGAACGTCCCTTTCGTATATTTGAATCCGCCCTTCGGCGGCTGCATGATTTGCCAACTCTGGCTAGCGCGTGCCTGACAAACTGCTCTTCTCCAGCATGAAGAGGATCACAGTGCCATCGGGATCGGTGATGGAAACCAAATCGCTACTCGCTCTTACGTCGAGCGAGCGGCTCCTCAGTGTTTCGGCGGTGCGGGCGAGATTTGCCACCGTGAATGCGATACGCGGCTTCGTTTGCGGAGCCGCCGCTTCGAGTTCTATTTCGTCGCCTGAGTTTCCCGGTAAGCGGATTCGAATTGCGCTACCGGCAACATCGTCCTGGAAACCCAGCTTGACAGTGTAGAATTCGTGCTCTGCAATCAGATTTTGCACGGCCAGGACAGCGCGGAATAGATGTTGAGAGACGCGGCGGTTACTAAGGTGCTTCCCACGGTCTTCAAAATGAAGCGAGCCCGGTAGATATTGCGTGTATTCGAGGACTTGTCTCTCGGGATTGTGAAGTACAAAAAGCAGATTGCCGGCGCGAGCTTTGCGGCTCGGCGGCGGATTCAGACCGCTCTTCACATATTCGTTCCAGAGCGATTCGATGTTAGCCGCTTCATAGCAGACGTGGAGAAGGCCTGTCGGCTGGGAATCGTTCGCACGGCCATAAAGCTCGATGAATTGATGATCATTTATTTTTATGTAGGAGACTTCGGGTTTGCCCGGATCCTTAAATTCGAACGCTTGCTCGAAACCCAGCGCGCGATAAAACTCGCGAGATTTTTCCACGTCGCTTACACGAAAAGCAACATGCGCGATTCCGGCCAACGCCGGAGATGAATCCGGCCGGGGCGATAAAAATGAAACGGAGATGAAAAGCGCCGCGATTATTTTTTGCATTTCTGCGAGTCCAGCCAGACTTCGCGTGGTGAAATATCCGCATAAATCTGAAACGCGTCGAATAGGTTACACCGGCTGTCAAGAATGATTCTCCGCCACTTCTAATCCCCGCCTATACATTCGAACTGTGGATCGCATCGCAGACAGTGGACGTGACTTCACGAGTCGTAGCTTTGCCACCTAGGTCGGGAGTGTGAAGGCCGGAGGCAGTTACACTTTCCACGGCCTGCATGAGTTGCTGCGCCGCGTCCTGTTCGCCGAGATGTGCGAGCATCAGCGCGGCAGTCCACAACGCACCGATAGGATTCGCGATGCCTTTGCCGGTGATGTCGAACGCGGCGCCATGAATGGGCTCGAACATGGAGGGAAAGCGGCGCTCCGGATCAAGGTTCGCGGTCGGCGCGATTCCCAGGCTCCCGGCAAGGGCCGCGGCAAGGTCGGAAAGTATGTCGGCGTGAAGATTTGTTGCGACGATGGTATCGATACTCGCGGGCTTTGCAACCATGCGCGTGGTCATGGCATCGACGAGCATTTTGTCCCAGGTGACGTCCGGAAAATCTCTTGAAACTTCGGCCGCGATTTCGTCCCATAGAACCATACCGTGGCGCTGAGCATTCGATTTGGTGACAACTGTGAGCAACTTGCGCGGACGGTCTTGGGCGAGTTTGAAAGCGAAGCGCATGATGCGCGTCACGCCGCGGCGAGTGAAGATGGAAGTCTCTGTTGCGACCTCCTCTGGAAACCCTCGGTGCGCACGGCCACCATGCCCGGCGTATTCACCTTCGGAATTTTCGCGGACGATCGCCCAATCGAGATCGCCAGGTTTGCAGTCGCGCAGAGGCGAGGACAAGCCCTGTAAGATTCGTGTTGGGCGGAGATTCACGTACTGATCGAATCCCTGGCAGATCGCTAGCCGCAAGCCCCAGAGGGTGATGTGGTCGGGAATATCGGGGGAGCCGACGGCGCCAAAATAAATTGCGCTGAACGGGCGCAGGAGTTCAAGTCCATTTTGCGGCATCATCACGCCGTGTTTCCTGTAATAGTCCGAGCCCCAGGGAAAAGTCTCCACATTCAGCTTAAATGTCCCTATTTTTTGTGCTAGCACCTGCAATACTTCAAGGCCGGCGGATATTACTTCTGGGCCGATGCCATCCGCGGGGATGGCGGCAATGGAATACTCGCGCATTTCAACTCCAGGAAAAAATTAGCCGATCAGACGCCGTCGAAGGACAACGCGCCAAAGCGATGCGTCTTCTCTGCCGCGATGATTTGTCGCCAGCAAAGGGCCGGGAACCTTTTATGTGTATACTACGCGGCGCAAATTTTGCGGCGCGAAGAACAAAAATGATGCAGCATAGCTTCGCGAAAATCTGAGAGTTCATGAATCGAGGGGAAATGGCCATTGCATCGCCCGACTCGCCAGCCGCACAAAGCGCACGAAAACGGATTGCATGGCGGCTGCTTCCCTTTCTCTTCCTGCTATACATCATCGCTTTCCTGGACCGCATGAACGTCAGCGCGGCGGCGCTAGAAATGCCGCACGACCTGGGCTTCAACGACAAAGTGGTTGGCCTGGGAGCCGGGATGTTTTTTATCGGGTACCTGGTGCTGGAAATTCCCGGCGCGTTGATCGCGGAACGTTGGAGCGCACGCAAATGGATTGCCAGAATCATGATCTCCTGGGGAATCATAACCGCGCTGATGGCGTTTATCCACACGGCGCACGAATTTTATTGGGTGCGTTTTCTTGTCGGGGCCGCGGAAGCGGGATTCTTCCCCGCGGTCATTGTCTACCTGTCGCATTGGTTCCGGTATCGAGACCGGGCGAAAGCCATCGCGGTTTTTTACGCGGCGAGTCCGCTTTCCTACGTCGTGGGCTCTCCTCTCGCCGGTGTGCTGCTGGGAATTTCTTGGTTCGGACTCCGGGGATGGCGATGGCTATTCATCTTGGAAGGCGTGCCAGCAGTCGTGTTGGGCGTGGTTACGATTTTTTATCTGACGGACTGGCCACGAGAGGCGAAGTGGCTGCAACCCGACGAACGCGAGTGGATCAACGACCACCTGGAAAACGAAAAGCGGGCCAAGCAAAAAGTACGTTCATACACGATTTGGCAGGCGTTTGCGCAACGCGACGTCATTCTGCTGACGTTGTGTTACTTCTGCGCAACCACGGGTGGATACGGAGTCGCGTTTTGGTTGCCGAGCATCCTGAAGCGGCTTTCCGGGCAGAGTGACATGCGGGTAACACTGCTCGCCGCGCTGCCTTATCTGACCGGCTTTGTGGTTCAACAATTGAACAGCTGGCATTCGGACCGGACCTTGGAGCGGCGTTGGCATGCGGCGGTTTCGATTTTCCTCTGCGGCGTTTCTCTGTTGCTGGCAGTTATTTATGGATCGAGTCTTGGGGTCGCGGTCGCGCTGTTTTGTCTGGTAGGAGCTGGCTATTATTCATTCCATCCCTGTTTCTGGGCCGTGCCAACTGCGTTCTTGAGCGAATCCGCCGCGGCTGCATCCATCGGACTGATTAATTCGGTGGGGAACCTTGGCGGATTTTTTGGGCCGATGGTAATGGGTTATCTCGTCAACCGCACCCACTCGTTCCGCGCTGGGCTGCTGTACTTGGTAGGGAGCTTGTGCCTCTCGGGGATCTTGATGCTTGCGGTGGGAGCCGGACGTCGCGCTCTTCCGATGCAAAGTGAGTCTCCCGCAATTTAAGCTAAGTCTCTTTGTCGCGCTCCAAACCTCTCCCTGGTGTTTTGGCCTTAATGAATCTCAGGCTCTGGAATTGGCGCAGTGCCTTCCAGGAAATCGAAGTCGCAACCCTCATGTGCTTGCTTGATATGCTCCATGAATAGTTTTCCGTAACCGCGAGGATAAATTCCCTCTTTCGGGCGCCAATCTGTGCGGCGGCGGGCGAGTTCGTCCTCATTCACGAGCATATTCAGTTTTCGCGCTGGGACATCGAGTTCGACAAGATCGCCTTCTTTCAGCAGCGCTAGCGGTCCGCCCACAAACGATTCTGGCGAAACGTGCAGGACGCAGGCGCCGTAACTTGTGCCGCTCATTCGCGCGTCGGAAATGCGGACCATATCGCGGACGCCTGTCTTCAAGATTTTTTGTGGAAGCTGCAGGTTTCCCCATTCAGGCATTCCGGGTGCGCCTTTTGGTCCGGCGTTTCGCAGCACCAGGACGCTGTCAGCATCTACATCGAGAGCAGGATCATCCAAACGGGCGTTCATTTCGTCAAAACTGTCGAAGACGACGGCCCGGCCCGTATGTTTAAGGAGTCTCGGTTCGGCGGCGGAAGCTTTGATGACGGCGCCGTTTGGAGCGAGATTCCCGTAGAGTATAGCCAAACCGCCTGAAGCGAGAACGGGATTGTCCAAAGAACGGATAACGTCCGAATTGTAGATTTCGGCGCCGCCAATATTTTCGCCGAGCGTTTTCCCGGTAATGGTCAAGCAGCTGAGATCCAAATGAGGCCCTAGCCCGCGCAGCAATGCCGGCAATCCACCGGCGTAATAGAAATCCTCCATCAAGTACTTACCGCTGGGACGAATGTTCGCGAGCATGGGCGTTTTCTTCGAATATTCGTCGAAACGGTCGAGCGTGATCTTTATTCCAGCGCGTCCGGCCATAGCTATCAGATGGATGACAGCGTTCGTCGAACCACCCAGCGCAAACTCCGCCGCAATCGCATTATTGAAGGAGGCTTCGCGCAAAATGTCGCGTGGCTTCAAATCTTCCCACACCATTTCCACGATCCGTCGCCCGGAACGATTGGCCATCTTGGGATGATTGGAATCGACCGCAGGGATTGAGGTGGCACCGGGAAGCGTAAAGCCCAGCACCTCGGTCAGGCTGGTCATCGTGGAGGCCGTGCCCATTGTCATGCAAGTTCCCGCGGAACGCGCGATGCCGTTTTCGATTTCGGTCCAAGCTTGCAGATCGATGTTGCCGGCGCGCCGTTCTGCCCAATACTTGGAAACATCGGAGCCGCTGCCGAGAATTTGCCCACGCCAATTGCCGCGAAGCATCGGCCCCGCGGGAACATAGATCGCTGGCAGATTCATGCTGATGGCGCCCATCAATAGCGCAGGAGTCGTTTTGTCGCAGCCACCGAGAAGCACGCAGCCATCCGCTGGATAAGAGCGCAAGGCCTCCTCTGTTTCCATCGCCAGCAAATTCCGATACATCATCGTGGTGGGCTTTTGAAATGTTTCGCCGAGAGTGAACGCTGGAATCTCCACAGGAAAGCCGCCTGCCTGCCAGACGCCTTTCTTCACCTCTTCTGCGCGCTCGCGAAGATGACTGTGGCATGGGTTAACGTCGGCCCATGTGTTGATAATGGCGATGACGGGCTTGCCGGCGTAATCGGCCTGGATGCAGCCCATGGAGGCGGCGCGCGAACGATGGCCAAACGACCTGAGGTCGTCTGGACCGAACCAGCGATAGCTTCTCAAGGACTTGGAATCTTTTGACGGCATAAAATCCTTCCGAGGGACGATGACGTGACGCATCCAACCGTAGCACTTTGAAGAAGCTCAGTAAGCTTTAAATCCTTGGTGCAACGCGATGTAGTTTAGGAGGACTCATTTTGCAGTGTCAAATCATGGGCTTCAAACAAAGGATTTGATTTTTTTAAAAAAGTATTTGGTGCATGCGGCTCGCTCTGGTTGTGTTGTAATCTCTGGCGCTGTTACTGCGGGATTTATGAGAACCGAGATAATTCTAGTGCTGGCGAATCCTGATGAGCCGCAGATTGCCATGCTCAAGCAGCGGCTCGCCAACGTGGAAATTATAGTTGGAAATTCCGCGGACGCGTTTGAGCAAGATGCCGTTCGCGCTACCGTTCTTTTTAACTGGTCCGGACCGCTAGCGCTTTTTAAGCTGGTGTTTGCGATGTGTCCGAACCTGCTGTGGGTGCATTCGCGCTCGGTAGGCTTGGAGAGAACGCTATTTCCGGAACTGGTGGAAAGCGCCGTCCCGCTCACCAATGGCGTGGGAGTTTTCAGCGCTTCGCTCGGCGAGTTTGCGCTTGGCGCGATATTGTATTTCGCGAAAGATTTTCGACGGATGATCCGGAATCAGATGGCCGGCAGATGGGAAGCGTTCGATGTCTTGTGGGCTTCGGGACAAACGGTGGGGATTATCGGGTATGGTGACATTGGACGCGCGGTGGCCGAGAGAGCGCATGCCCTCGGAATGACCGTCCTCGCTTTGAGGCGGCATGCGCTGTCATCGCAGGGTGCGGACCCGCTGGTTTCGCAAGTTTATTCGCCGGAAGGGCGGCTTGAGATGATTTCGCGCTGTGACTACGTGGTTGCGGCGACGCCGTTAACCGCGGAAACTCGCGGGATGCTTGGTGAGCGGGAGTTCGCGGCGATGAAGCCGACGGCGGTTGTGATCAATGTGGGGCGAGGGCCGGTGATCAACGAGGCGGCGATGGTCAGTGCTCTGTCCAATGGAAGGATCAAAGGCGCTGCGCTGGATGTCTTCGATCACGAGCCTTTGCCCGCGGGCCATCCATTTTACAAGCTGGAGAACGTTTTGCTCTCGCCGCATTGCGCGGACCATACGCCAGATTGGCTGGACAACGCCATGAAGTTCTTCATCAAGCAGTATGAGCGATTCCGCAAGGGCGAAGCGTTGCTCAATGTTGTGGATAAGAAGCTAGGCTACTGATTGACATGATCGGACGCGAAGCGTTTTACTTCCGCCGTTTCAAATAAGGGCTTGCACCTCGCGCCAGATCGTCGGCTCGACAGGAACTCCCAGCTCAAGATTTTCCTTCCGTATTTGCAGCACGCGTTCGCCAGGATATCGCACGTGCTCGCCGGTTGCGGACCATGATGATTGCAGATATTCCACGATTTGGTCGCTGAGATTTTCGCAGCCCGCTTGTGGCTTCAGCACATGCGAATCAATAGCAATGAAGATTTGGGAGAGCTTGGTCTCCCGTTCCGGTTCCGCAGGTATTTGAAACGTTGCGGAGCCGTCTGAAAGCAGTGCGGCAACCATGTCCAACATAAGCGCAAGGCCAGACCCCTTCCAATAGCCGATGGGCAGCGCACGTTTTGATGCTTCAATGGCCGCGGGATCTCGCGTGAGCTTGCCAGCAGCGTCAAAGCCTCCTTCGACGGGCAATTGTTCGCCGCGCACTCGGTAGGATGCGAGTGCCCCGTAGGAAAATTGCGACATGGCCATATCGAGAACCACATGCCCTTTCGCGCGTGGCACCGCAATGATCAGTGGATTGTTGCCGATACGCGGTTCGCTGGCGCCCCACGGCGGCAGATTGGGCAGCGTATTCGTCCAGCAGATCCCTATAACCCCTGCATCGGCTGCTTGCCAGCCGTAGCTGCCTCCGCGCATCCAATGGTTGGTATTGGCGAGAGCCACACAGCCAATTCCATGCTCGCGAGAGAGCACGATCGCTCGACTCATACACGCGTAGGCGTTCAGATTGCCGGGGCCGCTTTTTCCATCCCAGCGTTCGAGAGAGCCAAAGCTTGCGACGCATTGGGGAACTGCATCCACATCAATAACTCCACTGCGAATCATGCGGACGAATTGTGGAAATCGGTTTAAACCGTGGGAGTAGACGCCGTCGCGGCTGGCCTCTGAAAAAAGACGCGCACAGAGAGAAGCGCGGTCCTGCTCGAAACCAAGCTTCAGCAACACTCCAAACAAGCTGCTGAACAATTCTGCGTATGGAACTCTCACAGGGCTCTGCGCACGGATTCAATGCGTTCTTGTAACTATTGCGGCCGCGTCGGCAGTTGCTAAGCGACCGCTCTCGAAACCCGGATAGGGTACATCAGTATTCGAATCGGCGAACGGTCCAATGTTTCTAATCAGGAATTTCAGATAATTTCATCGGAGTACTCAGCGACCGTGCCCGCGCACGGCGTGGTCATGCTGCGCGTCTCGAAGTAGCAAACGCGAGAGCAAAAGCTCTATCGCCCCGTTCTGCTCACTTGCCCGTGTAGCTGATCCGCCAGATGGATTTCGATCCATCGTCTGTCACGAGTAATGAGCCATCGGGAGCAACCGTCACGCCAACGGGACGGCCCCAGACGTGGCCATTGTCGACCACGAATCCCGTCATGAAATCTTCGTATTCACCGGTCGCATGGCCGGTCTGGTGCAACGGCACGCGAATGAGTTCGTAGCCCACGCGAAGAGAGCGATTCCATGAGCCGTGCTCAGCGGCAAAAATGTCGCCATCGTACTCTGCCGGAAACTGTTTGCCCGTATAAAAAGTCATTTCCAGCGAAGCGTTATGGGGATTCAGAATTACATCCGGCGTGATGACTTTGTCTTTCAGCTCTGGGTGCTTGCCCTCGTGGCGCGGGTCCTGATGACCACCCATGTACCACCAGGGCCAGCCGTAAAAGCCGTCTTCTTGGACATGAGTGATGTAGTCGGGAACTAGATTGTCGCCCAGCGCGTCTCGTTCGTTCACTGAACACCAAAGCTCGCCGGTCTTCGAATTAATGGCGAGCCCAACGCAGTTCCGAATCCCGTAGGCGTAAATTCGAATTGCCGAGCCATCGGGATTGAATTCGAGTATATCCGCACGATCCTTTTCCGCTGGAGAGATGTCGGGGTCGTCGATATTCGAGGCAGAACCTACGGAAACAAACATTTTGCTACCATCAGCCGTGAATTGAATGTCGCGCGTCCAGTGGCCGCCACCGGAGGGCAGGTCCACAATGTGCTCGGCGGGGCCGCTAGCTTTTAAATCGCCGTTTTTGTATGGAAACCGAACGACGGAATCCGTATTGCCGACATAGACCCATCGTGGATCGGGTCCCGGGGGATAAAAGTTGATGCCGAATGGCCGCTTCAGGCCGCTGGCAAAAGTCTCTACCGCTTCCGGCTTGCCGTCAGCCGTGATCCCACGGAAAACTTGGATGTTTCCGGCGTTGCTTTCCGCAACGAAGAAATCTCCATTCGGAGCGGTGCGAATCAGGCGCGGAGCGTCGATTTCTGTAGCGTACAACTCTACTTTGAAACCAGGCGGAACCTGCGGCCACGCATTTGATGGTCGCGGGACGAGTTGAGGACCATTGCCTGAGGACGCGGTAGCTAGTGGCGGAGGCAAATCGTTCAGCGTGATCTTGCGAATCTCGCCGGGCTTCTCAAAGCGGTAGTCGGTAAAGGGCGCTTTGGGAGGTGGCGCGTTTTTACCGGTATCGACGGCTTCGCCGGCCGAGAGTTGCACGCGGGGAGAACCTGGTTTGAGACTGCCCAACACACGGATGTAATTCACGATCTGCCATCTCTGCTCTTCCGGCAAAGTCTGCCAGGACGGCATGCCGTTGTTGACGTCCCCCTTGGTGATATACCAGAAGAGTTCGCCGTCGCTAGCTCCCTGTGCCTTGCCAGTAGCCAACGCAGGAATGTTTCCTGTGCCTTCGCCGTTTGGACCATGACAGCTCGCACAGCGGAGTTGATAGGCGGCCCTGGCAGACGCGGGATGCTGGCCTTCATAAGGATTCTTTTGTTCCTTGGTGGACGCGGGGGCATTATGGAAAGTGGGGATTTGGGCCTGGGATGCGGCCATGAGCGCAAACAGAACCATGACGCAAATTGCGAGTGAGCGACCAAGAAAACTGCGACTGAAAATCAAGGGGATCCTCCACAGATGGAAAGCCCGAATTTTACAACAATATTTTGACGCATGAGATGCCAGTGTCTCAACAGCGGCGTGCCTGTATAATTTTGCACTACATCTTGAGCCGCAGGAATCGGCATTGTCGGGTGAGCGCGTCGAAGAAAAATGGCTTCGCCGCGCGGATTAAGACTCGAAACGGAAATATGTCCTACGTGCGAACGGGTGCATCGGAAACGGGTGTTTTCATCCCATCCAAGCTTCTGCATTGGTACGGAAGAGACGGTTCACGTCACGCTGGATGTCACCGCGTGTCAATCTTCGACCGTCCTCAGCGAGCAAGCGATAGGATTCCGAGAGGATTCTCGATACGGTCCTGCGCGTGTTGTGCCATTTGTAGATGACCTGTTCGAGAACACGGGCGTCGGAATGCTGCGGAATAAAGCTTGTTCCCAGCATCTCGATCCGCTCGCGCGTAATTTCCTCGACGATCGATGGATTGTTCATGAACCACCAGCACCCGAATGGCATCAAGTTGCTGAACTTGCGGGCATAGACGCAGAGTTCGTGCTGGTTCTCCCGGCTGAGCACGCTCACAAGGAACCGATTCTCAGGAAATTCGCGGCACAGATTTTCCAGCGCCTTCAGGTCCGATTTGCCAACAGCGTCCCCAGCCAAACGGATTGTAGGATTCACTTGCTTGCGCACGCCCATCATTAGCGAAAGCGGAATTCCAAACTCGCGGCAGGCCGGGAGCACTGCTTCTTTCAACAATCGATTGCCAACAGTCTCCTGGGGATAAGCAAAAGTGTCGGGCAAAGAGACCGCCATGTACACCGGTTGCATGCGCCCATGCCAATCGGCCAAGAAACGGCGCACCTCCGCGGCCGACTTGCCTGAAGCCTGCTCGTCCACCTGATAGTCTTGTCCGGCCAACATCTGCCAGTGCGCGGGCCACGTGCACAAAATTCGATCCAGCCGCAGTACCGGGCGAAATTGCGCGTGGTTCGATACACCGTTCCGCCAGACTGCGGCTTCCGCCGGATCGAGTGGATCATTGGTCATCACCACCACGCTCACGCCTGCCATCTGGAGCACTTTCTGGATGTGCGATTCGATTGTCTGGGCTTCGAAAAAGTCTCTTGCTTCAGTCAAGTTCTGACTATCGGTGGGCAATTGGAAAGCGTTGAGAACAGCAACTACCCCGCGAGTCGCTTCCGATACGGGCGTGTTTTCGACGAACAGCACTTGCCAGATAACATCGGCTTGTTCGCGCTTGGAAAGCGACCAATATTTCTCAGGAGTTATGTCCGAGGAGCGAAACAGTTCAGCTTCGAGATAATGGTAGGTGAGCAGCTCGTCGATGCCCCACAGTCCAAGCTTTCCAAAGGAGGGAGAATACAAGTGTGTGTGAATGTCAACGAACGAGGTGTTCGCGAGAACATCCTCGACGGTCGAAAAAATCTGCTCTCCCGTTAGTAATTCGCCATCGCTTGAGGATGTAGTTTGGCTTGTTGATTTCAGAAAGGCAGTTTTCATGCCATGCACCGGCCATTCCTGCTCTCGAACATGATTATTATAACGCCGTGCCCACAGGTCGTGTGCAGTGGACGGGCGGCGTGTATCAGATTTGTGCGGTGCCTCGGCCTTTGAACTTGAGCCGTAGCCCTTACCGTGGTCACGAATGACGCAGACTACAAATCGCTCGCCGAACTGTCAACTTGTAAGAATTGAAGATATTATTCAGCGAAACTGAACGAATGTCGTCCTCATCCTCCCTATACGCTCCCAATTAGAAGCTCCATCTCATCTTCCAAAGTTAGATGTTCCTTTGCCCGGTGCTGGTTTCGGGTTTCTTCAAATATGAGTCAGAAAGCTCTGGCATCTCGTCCCACGAAGATCATCGAACCGGCCAAGTCGGGAGAGCCCGTCGTAATCTCAGAAGCCTTATAGTGGCTCCGGGCGGCGCACAAGAGAATGAGTTGGAGGGAGTTTGGAGGCGCGGGTGGGAGTCGAACCCACGAATGGAGGTTTTGCAGACCTCTCCCTTGGGCCACTTGGGTACCGCGCCAAACGAGTAAGTATAGCAAAATTCCTGCTGCCTCCCGGAAGACCGGAGAAAGCATGCACGGCGGAGTCTATTTTTTTGCGGGTGCCGGGGGCGGAGTGATCTTGGCCTCGCGCAAGAACCGAGCGGACTCTTCGGGCGGCGTTGGATTGATGTAAAACCCGGTGCCCCACTCGAAACCAGCAACTTTGGTGAGCTTGGGAATAATTTCGAAGTGCCAATGATAATGATCGTTGATTTCTTCGCCGACAGGTGAAGTGTGGATCATGAAATTATATGCGGGGCGGTCCAGAACCACATCGAGGCGCATCAAAGTGTCCTTCAACATGCGCGCAAGGCTTGCATACATGGTGCTTTGATTGTTCTCGAAGGACGAGCCGTGGACCTTCGGCAACAGCCACATCTCAAAGGGAAATCGCGGAGCGTACGGAGCGAGCGTTATGAAGTGATCGTTCTCACCGATTACTCGCTCGCCAGTGTCACGCTCCTGTCGAATGATGTCGCAAAAGATGCAACGCTCCTTTTCGTCATAATAGTGCCAGGAGCTGTCCACTTCTTCACGCACGCGCCGCGGCACAATGGGCAGCGCAATCAGCTGCGAGTGGGTATGCTCAACAGAAGCGCCGGCCGCTTCTCCATGATTCTTGAAAATCAGGACGTAGCGAAACCTTTTGTCGTTTTTTAGATCGAGCATGCGGTCGCGGTAAGCCCACAGCACATCTTCGACGGCGCGCTCCGGCAAAGAAGCTAAAGTCGCGGCGTGATCCGGTGTTTCGACAATCACTTCATGCGCGCCGACACCGTTCATCTTGTCGAACAAACCCTCGCCTTCGCGGTCGAGATCCCCTTCGATCCCGAGCGCAGGAAACTTGTTGGGCACGACGCGGACGGTCCAGCCGGCAGTGTTCGCGCCACCGTTGCTTCGGCCATACACGAGAATTTCCGGAGGCGTCTTGGCTTCATGGCCGGGACAGAACGGACAGTTCTTTCCGTTGGGGAGCGGAGTGACACTTTCGCGCAGAAAGTCATTCGGCCGTTTCCCGCGTTCCGTGGAAATTATCACCCAGCGTCCAGTAATCGGGTCTTTTCGCAACTCCGGCAAAGCAAACCTCCTCAATAGGGGACAAGGATGTGGACGCGGAGAACGCGCCCCATCGGCTCCGATTGTACCGCGTCTCGCGGCTCTGGATAGTCTACGGCAGCATTTTCCTGTGGAATTCTACAATTGCGGGCTGAAAGCGTCTTTATGCAAGCGCACGACCGGAGGTTTGCCGGGAGAATTGTCGATGGCGACGACATCAAACCGGCAGGGGCATTCCGCGACGTGGCGTTCGACCAGAAAGTGTCGCGCAGTGCGAGCCAGGACGTGCTGTTTGCCTGGCGAGATGCTTAACTCGGGCAAGGCTGACATTTCGTCGCGGACCGTGCGGGTCCGGACTTCCACAAATGCGAGCGTCTTGCCATCGTAACCAACCATGTCGATTTCGCCCTTGGATGCGCGAGGAGTGAAATTCCGCGCGACAAAAATATACCCGTGACGGCGGAGGTACCAGTAGGCGTAGGTTTCGCCACGAACGCCTGTTCGACGCGCTTCATGTTTCTTAGCATCAGGCGAGGGTCTCTCGCCTTCGCGCAATCCTTTTCGTGCGGCCCAGTGAACGGCATGGAATATCAATCGCGATACGAGGGGCATCGAGTTTCCGGAAAAACAAGCCAGCTCGCACGGAGTATAAACAAAAAACCCGTGGCTGCCACGAAACTTTTGTGGTGGCCACGGGAGTGGAATAGCCTGACTAATTTTCTACGCCGCGAGTCCAACGAGGACACGCTAGACTTTTTTCTGTGCTTCGCGAACGCAATCCTCGAGAGTCCGCACGGCAAAATCCGCTTGGTCTTCGTCAATGAGAAGCGGCGGCGACAAGCGAATCGTGTTCTCGCCCGCGCCAAGGATGCACATCCCTTTGTGGAAAGCGAGGTCGACGATGGCATTGCGCAGATCCGCAGCTTTTTCCTTCGTGTGCTGATCTCGCACAATCTCAATCCCAATCATCAACCCTCGTCCGCGAACGTCTCCCACAATCTTGAACTTTTTCGTCCAATCCGCGAGCCGGCCGAACAGGTAATCTCCCATCCGCCGTGCGTTCTCGAGGTACTGGTTTTCAATGAGATCCGCAGTGGCAAGAGCGGCGGCGATGCACACAGGATTTCCGCCAAAAGTTGTCCCGTGCGACCCAGGCTTCCAGCTCATGATACTCGCCGGCGCGAAGAATGCTCCCAGCGGCATGCCGCTGGCTATACCCTTGGCGCTGCAAACGATGTCCGGCTCGATCCCGGCATATTGATGCGCCCACCATTTTCCCGTGCGGCCCATCCCGGACTGCACTTCGTCGGCGATGAGCAGGATGCCGTGTTTGCGGCAAATACGCTGCATCTCTTGGAGGAAGAAGTTCGGCGCGACGACATATCCGCCTTCGCCCTGGATCGGCTCAATGATGATGCCCGCCACTTCCTCGGGATCGAAGAGCCGCTTAAAAACCTGCTGCTCGAGATGCTCGAGGATTTCGGCGCCACAGGTTTCCGCAGTGTGGCCGTGCGCGCAGCGGTAAGCGTAAGGAAAGGGAATGTGCTCGACACCGGAGAGCAAAGCGCCGAAACCCTTGCGTTGCGTGGTTTTTGAGGCGGTCAACGAAAGCGCGCCCATGGTGCGCCCGTGGAAGCAGCCGTAGAACGCAATCATTTTGTCGCGCTTGGTGGCGTAACGGGCCAGTTTGATGGCGCCCTCGACGGCTTCGGCGCCGGAATTCGTGAAGAAGGCTTTCTTTGGCGCGGCACCGGACAAGGTATTTAACAAACGCTCAGCGAGGAGCGGCATACTCTCGTAATAAAAATCCGTTCCAGACATGTGGATGAGTTCAGCGGCCTGCTGCTGAATGGCGGCGACGACCTTGGGATGGCAGTGACCGGTCGAACAAACAGCGATACCGGCGGCAAAATCCAAAAACGAATTGCCATCCACGTCCTCGACAATCGCGCCGTGCCCGCGCTTTGCGACCAGTGGATAGTCCCGCGTATAAGACGGCGACATAAACTGGGCGTCACTGGCGACCACGCGCTTGGCATTGGGTCCGGGCAATGCCGTAATTAGCTTTGGCAGCTTCGATTCCATTGTGGCAATCATCTCTTCCTCCTGGGGAAAATGGTCAGCGGTTAATCTGGATAGACGATTACAAAGCAGGTTTGTGTGCATACACCAATACCGATGTGCGCCCTGCAAGGAGAAAGTTTGCTTAGTCTACGCCGAAGAGGTTGGGACGCAGCTCGGCGGGGGAGAAATTGCCGGGGAACCGATAGAGTTTAGAGAGTTTCATTTGCGTTTCCAACGGACGCTGCCGTCCTTTGCATCTTCAATGATTATACCACGATCCGCGAGTTCTTTGCGGATGCGATCGGAGGCCGCGAAGTCCCGCCGCTGGCGTGCCGCTTGCCGATCCGCGATGAGCTTTTCGATTTCCGCGTCGCTCGGGCCGCTCTCGGCGGTACCAAAACCCAGTTCGCGCAACTTTTCCGCGTCGTTGTCCTCCATAACAGCAAAGACCCGGTCGAAATTGGCGAGGAATTCCTGGGCGCCGGCTACATCTCCTTGACGGAAATCACCTTTGTCGATGGCAATATTTGTTTCGCGGAGTAGATCGAAAGCAGCGGCCAGCGCTCGGGCCGTGTTCAAATCGTCCGAAAGACCTGCATCAAATTCATCGGCGGCTTCGGCGACACGCTCGGCCATGCCTTTCTGCTTTCCCGCTGGAAATTTTCCTTGGGCCAGCCGCGCGGCGAAATTACGCAGCCGTTCGACGGAGCTGGCCGCTTGCTGCAATCCGTCAAACGTGAAATTGAGCTGTTTTCTGTAAGGTACGCTGGCCAGCGCAAAACGCAGCGTGGACGGTTTGTATCCCTTTGCGAACAGATCGCGCAGCGTATAGAAATTGCCGAGCGACTTGGACATCTTTTCGCCTTCGACCAGCAAATGTTCCGCATGCATCCAATAACGCACGAAAGGCTTTCCGGTCGCACCTTCGCTTTGCGCAATCTCGTTTTCATGGTGCGGAAACGCCAAATCGATTCCGCCCGTATGGATGTCCAGCGTCTCCCCAAGATATTTCATGGCCATCGCGGAACATTCGATATGCCAGCCGGGACGGCCCTTACCGATCGGTGTTTCCCAAAAATGCTCGCCGGGCTTCGGGGCTTTCCACAAAGCAAAATCTCGCGCGCTCTCCTTTTCGTACCGATCAACGTCCACGCGCGCGCCAGCCTGAATGCCAGTCACGTCAATATTGGAGAGCCTGCCGTACTGCGGGAACTTCGCGATGCGGTAATAGATCGACCCTTCGCTCGGATAGGTGTAGGTTTTCTCCTGCAATCGCTGAATAAGCTTCACCATATCGTCGATATGGTCGGTCGCGCGAATCCAATGTTCAGGCGCTTCGATGCTGAGCGCTTTGCAATCTTCAAAAAAAGCCTGGGCGTATTTTTCCGTATACTCGCGAATACCTACGCCGGCCGCGGCAGCATTGGCGATAATGCGGTCGTCCACGTCTGTCAGGTTCATAACGTGGTTCATCTTGTAGCCGCGCAATTCCAGGAAGCGGCGGAGAATATCCTGAAACACGAAGGTCCGGTAATTCCCGATGTGCGCGTAGTCGTACACCGTCGGCCCACAGGTGTACATGCGGACGGCGTCGCTCCTTTGCGGAGTGAAAGACTCGATCTTTCCGCCTAGCGTATTGTGAAAGCGTATTTCGTGCATCGCAGCTCAGACGACATTTCGCCCGAAGGGATAAACGTCAGATTGTATCCGAGGCTTCCAGAGAGCCGCAATGAAGAAGGGTCCAGGGGTGTGCTGAATTGCGAAAGTACGGCCCAAAGCGTTCGCATAGGAGAGGCGGAACTGGAGCGACTGCTCTGGCACGAACCCGCAGAGCATCACACCGGCGGCGCGTCGGTGATGCACGCGGGCGGAATCCCGTTTCGCCGCATTGCGTGCGCGAGCGCCCAATCAGAAGAAAAGCTTCAGCGCCAACTGCACCTGACGGCCGGGCAGGGCTTCCGAGATTTCTCCAAAGGTCGGCGAGCTGATGTCATTATCCGGAAGCCGGAAGTTGGGGTGATTGAAGACGTTGAAAAACTCCGCGCGGAATTGGAGACTCTTGGACTCGTGAATCGGGATAATTTTGAAGGCGGAGAAGTCCCAATTCTGGTATCCCGGCCCCTGCACAATGTTGCGGCCCTCATTGCCGAATTGTCCGGCCTGCGTGGTGGGATTGAGGGCTTGAAAAGCGGACGTGTTGAACCATTCCCGCGGGGTGCGCGGACCGCTATTGGGGTTGCCAACGACGTCGGGACGGTTGCTGGAAAAACCGGAAATTTCCGGCGCGCTTCCTTGCAAGGAGACGTCCTGGGAATCGTAGACGGTGAACGGCGTGCCGCTCATGAAGGTAGCGATGCCGTTCAATTGCCAATCGCCCAGGGCGCGCTGGTACCAATTCTGTGGATGATTCCAGAAGGGAAGCTTCCACTCATAGCTCGCCACAAACCGATGCCGCGCATCGAACATCGACCTGCCGTATTCCGCCGCCAGATCAAACGGGTTTTGCGCCAAATCGTTCTCGCCAGCCACGCTCTGCGAAGCGGAGCCGGTGATGTTGAAGGATGAGACATCGTCGAGGGTCTTCGAGAAAGTGTAGGAAGCAAGGAAAGATAATCCGTGACCTAAACGCTTCTTCAGGCTGGCCTGCATGGCGTTGTAACTGGAATTCGCAATGCCCGCGACCAATCCCACCGACGCAAAATTGCAGGGCGGGCTGGTGGGAGACAAATTGCAGCCCGAATAGAGGCGTCGATTGTTGACGTTGTCCTCGGTGGAATTTGGCATTCCGTTTGTCTCGCCTGGAACGAAGACGGCCGGATTCCCCTCGATAAATCGCGGCAACTTGGTGCCCTTGGTGCCGACGTAACCCACCTCGAGGAGCCAATCGCGGCCAAAGGAACGCTCGAGGTTGAGATTCCAATCTTGTGCATACGGCAGCCGCAGATTGGGTGAGAGCGTTAGCAATGTCATGGGCTCCGCGAAGCCGCTGCCGCTGAAGGGATCCGCTCCGCCGAAGGGGCTTTGCAGGTTGGGGAAGCTGACCTGTGGCGTTTGGAGGAATGGCGGTGCGCTGACCGGAGCCTGCAGCGGTCCGCCCTGGCCGTTGTAATAAGGATCGTAGAAAATTCCGTACGAAGAGGTGACCAGCCAGCGGGCGTTCCCCAAGGGGTCCCAAGCCAACCCGACGCGAGGAGCAAAAGCAGCTTTTTCCGTGGGAATCAAGCCCGCAGGAACGCCAGGATCGCCGGGATAGACGAGGCCGGCAGGAGCGTTGGGCATGACCACGGATTGCACGCCGGGTTCGAAGAGGTTGGTGCGGTTTTTGATTTCGGTGTACGGGAAGGGCAGCTCATAGCGCAAGCCGAGATTAACCGTGAGATGGGAAGTGACCTTGTAGGTGTCCTGCGCGTAGAAGTTGAGGTTCTGGCCGCGCAGGCCGCGATTCGGGTCGCCTCCGCCTTGCAGGAAGACCACGGGCGTGCCGCTGAGGAAGCTGGCGAAAGCGTCGGTGAAGGGAACCGGCGCGAACACGAAAAAGCCATTGGTGGCGATGCCAAAGAGCACGTTGACGGAGTCGTGTCCGTAGCCGCCGCCGAATTTCATTTCGTGGCGGCCGCGAATCCAGGTGACCGAGCCGGAAAGATCGATCGCGTCTTCGTACGTGTTGCGCGGGCCAGTGATGGGATCGCCTGTCGAAGCGTAACCGCTGACCTCCAGGAACGGGGGGCCGATGGCGGCATCGAGAGAAGGAGTGTAGTCGAAGCCTAGGCTGGCGGGCGTAGTGTGATTGACGGCCTGGTTAAATAGGAACTTGTTGCGGAGGAAAGAGAGGCGCAGGACGCCGACAAGCGAGGGAGAGAACGTGTGCGTTTCCTGCGCGACGAAATTCTGTGCGCGTTGGTCCTCGCCTACGGGAAAGCCAGGAACATTGGCGCCGGCGGTGGAGAGTGGGTCAACGGTGTTTCCTTGAGAAAACATATATCGGAAATTCAAGACGTCGCGGGAGGTCAGGTAGTGGTCAACGCGGACGCCGAATTGGTCGTTAGTCTGGTCGAGAGTTTGTGTAGTGCTGAAGCCGTTGGGCCCGAGAGCTGGATCGTTCGGGAGGGGAAAAAGCGGCAGCAAACTTTGCGCGAACGGATCGACGCCGGGAAGCATGTTGAAGGGCACCGGCTGCGGCGTTGGACCAGCAAATTCGTTCAAGAGCTGGCCAGCTGGGGCGCTGCAGATTCCGCCGCCGTTGAACGTGCCGCCGGCCTGGGTGCAGAGGAGGCCAAAGTCGCCGCCGCGTTCGGTTTGTGTGGGGACGGTGGCGCTGACCGTTTCGCCTTGGCGTAGACGAAGGCCTTCGTAGTAGCCGAAGAAAAATGTCTTGTCGCGCTTGATCGGTCCGCCAAACGTTCCGCCGAACTGATTGCGTTTTAGAGGCTCGACGCTGGTGGCGAAGAAGCTTTTGGCGTCCATGGCATCGTTGCGTAGAAATTCCCAGAGATCGCCGTGGAATGCGTTCGTGCCCGTGCGCGTGATGATGTTTGTGGTTGAGCCGCTGCTGTGGCCAAATTCGGCGCTCGCAGTGTGCGTCAGGATGCGAAACTCGGCAATGGAATCGATGGGAAGCTGAATCACGAGGCCGCCATCAACGGAATTGAAGTTGTTCGCGCCATCAATCAGAAAATTGTTGGATTCCGGACGCTGGCCATTCACGGCGTAGGCCTGGCCGTTGCGCAGCGAGCCTCCAGCGGCCTGGAGTCCGGGAGTCAGGGGAAAAACCCCGGGCTGAAGCAGACCCAGCTGAGAAAAATTACGGCCGTTCAAGGGCAAATCCAAAACCTCGCTTTCACCGACGGTTTTACCCAAGCTGGTCACGGTGGTTTCCAAAAGCGGGGCGTCGGCATGGACACGGACTTCTTCCCTTGTGGTTCCCACTTCGAGACGAACGGGAACCGTCGCGATCTGATTTACGCCGAGTGAGATTCCTTGCTGAACGTACTTCTTGAATCCCTTTGCTTCCGCTTCCAGCCGGTAATGGCCGATGGGAAGCTCGACGATCACGTAGACTCCCTGAGCGTCGGTTGTCGCGCTGCGTTCCAGCCCGGTTTCCGTTTGCACCGCGGTCACCTTGGCGCCGGAGATGATTGCTCCGCTGGTGTCCATCACGGTCCCGCGGACGCTTCCGGCGATTTCCTGGGCGGAGACGCCCAGGCTTGGATAAATGGCCATGGTCAGGACGCAGATCAGACTTCTGAGATTCCGCATGCGATTCTCCGGTTTCCGCTCGACTCGATTTCTGATCGTTGGGGCAGACAAATGCGACGAGCGCAAGCACCACTTGCGTTCATGTCGGCTGTGATGAACATCACCCCACTTTTAGGTGGCGCATTATAAGGAGCGAAGCCGCATCAGGGTCAATAATGCAAAAGAATTATCGAACGTCTAGGAACGAAATTGACGCTTGGCTCTTGGGTGGTTAGAGTCCTAGGTTTCCACTTGCGAGGTGCAGGGATGAACCGAATCATGTTGGGTTGCGGCCTGGGCGGAATCTTGGCCCTGGGAGGAACCGCCGTCGCGCAGGAAAAACCAGCTCCAAATGCGGGCAAACTGCTTACGCCGGAAGCTTCGCTCAATTTGCGCTCGATTTCTGATTTGCAATTCTCTCCGGACGGCAAGCGGCTCGCCTTTGTCGTCACAGAGCCCCCCAAGGGCGCCGGGCGCGCGCGCCACATTTGGCTTTATGACAAAACATCTCACGTCGTCCGGCAGCTGACTTTTTCAGCCAAGGACGAGTCCTCTCCTCGCTGGTCCCCTGACGGCCAACGGCTGGCCTTTCTTTCGAATCGCGAAGATCAGCAGCAAATTTATGTGATGCGTATGGACGGCGGAGAGGCCGCGGCTCTCACAAAAGGCAAGCGCAGCGTGCGCAGTTTTGAGTGGTCTCCCGACGGCAAGCGGATCGCCGTTCTTGCTCCGGATCCCAAGACCGAAGCCGAGGAAAAGAAGGAAAAAGACAAAGATGATGCACGTGTCGTCGATAAAGACGACAAACAGCCGCGCTTGTGGCTGCTCACTGTTGCAACAGGTGACACCAAGGCTCTCACCGACCCCAAGTGGGAAGTCAGTGAGCTAGCCTGGATGCCCTATGGCGATCGCATCATCATTAGCGCCACGGATCAGCCGCAATCCGACGAGGACACGCATCGCATCTTTTCGGTTGAGGTATCCGATGGCTCTCAAAAACTTCTTCTTGCGCCTCACGGACCCTTCGGCGACCTCCGCACCGCTTTCGACGAAACGACCATCAGCTACATAGGGTGCCGCGTGGATGGTCCCACGCCCCACGATCTCATGCTTCTAAACTTTGGCACGCGAGCCGTCCGCAACCTGACTGGCGCGAGCCTCGACCGCGCCGTTCATGAGCATCATTGGTTGAAGGACGGATCCCTGCTGGCCCTCTATGCGGATGGCTTTAGGAACAAGCTCATTGCCTTTTCCCCGCAAGGCATGACCAGGAATCTGTCGAACCCGCCGACGGGCAATGTGTCCGCGTTTGCAGTATCCGATTCAGGCGAAATCGCTTTCGTCGGTCACTCCGCCACCACGCCTCCTGAGCTTTGGCTCTGGGATCAGAAGAATCCTCCACAACAGGTTTCTCACCTAAATGATTCTTGGAAGCAGTTCACGCTAAGCACACCCGAATTTTACAAATACAAATCGTTCGACGGTCTCGAGATCGAAGCCGCTCTGTTGAAACCCGCTGGCGCCGATCCAAAAGTCAAGCTTCCTCTCATCGCCTTGATACACGGCGGGCCAACGGGCAACTGGCAGGACTCCATCGAAACCTGGGGCCAACTTCTCGCGACTCACGGTTATGCCGTTTTCTATCCCAACATTCGCGGCTCAGTTGGATACGGGGAATCCTTTATCGAAATGAATCGCGGTGATTGGGGCGGCGCCGATTTCAAGGACGTGATGGCTGGCGTCAAGGATCTCATAGACCGCGGCATTGCCGATCCCGCAAAACTGGGTATTGGCGGATGGTCTTATGGCGGTTACATGTCAGAATGGGCCATCACGCAAACGAACGATTTCAAGGCCGCCGTCTCTGGCGCGGGGCTCTCAAATTTAATTTCCGAATACGGAAGCGAGTCGCATCCTTCCTACGACGAATGGTTCTATGGCGTGCCCTATGAATCGGATAGCCTGGTAAAATTTCTGAACAGCTCTCCATTCACACAATTTAAGAATGCAAAGACGCCTACGCTCATACTTCAGGGGGAAGCCGATACCACCGACCCGCTGGACCAAAGCCAGGAGTTGTATCGCGGGCTGAAGCATTATGATGTGGAAAGTGAATTAGTCGAGTATCCGCGAGAGCCGCATGGTTTCCATGAGGAGAAGCACCTTCTCGATCGTCTTAATCGCATCCTCGAGTGGTATGACGCGCACCTGAAGTAGCTGGAAATTGCGATTCAGAAATGACGCAGCTGGGAGAACACTGATTGTCGGTATTTTTGTGCCGATCAGCGCTGGCCCCCAACGGCCTGGGGCTTCGAAAGTTTCTCAATTGCGGGATACGATTCCAATGAGGTCACCGTTCGCTCTGGCACGTTTTCGCCGCTGCGCAGCGCTTTGACCATCAGTTGCACCGCCTGCCCGGCCATCGGCGGAGCGATGACCGTAGCTGCTAGCGAACCGGACCGCACCCAGGCCTGTCCCGTCTTCGGCAAACCATCAGCGCCGGTAAACGGCAAGCTGAGCCATTTCTCTCTTTCTTGGGGATTCCCCATCTCCCCGAACGCTTTCCTCGCACCCATGGCCATGGCATCGTTTTGTGCGGCGATCGCCCCAACCGTCACTTTGCTCGAAACTCCCAACTTCAGCCAAGTAGCCATGCTTCGGTGTCCGCTCTCTTCTGTCCATTTGCCTCGCAAGAGCGTGACGCGTAAATTCTTTGGGCATTGAGCCTCGAAACCTGCCTTGCGGTCTTTCACCGTGGCGCTTTCCGTGGGCCCGAGAATGTATAAGACCGCGCCACCATCGGGAAGCAACGCACCCAATTGGCGCGCTTGAATCTTCCCGATCTCTCTGTGATCGGTAGTGACGAGAAAAATTGGCACCTTCGCGCTCCGCCGGAGTTCGGAAATATAGTCCGCCTCTCGGTTGACGAGCCCCCAGGCAATCCCAGCCTCCAGTGCGGCCTTCGCTACCTGTGGGAGCCCAGTCCCGCCTGCTGGTTCGACAAGTATGCCGTCGGGCCGCAACGTGGGGTGAGCCTGTATGGTCTTGAGTACTTGTGTGCTCTGCGCGATGGTGTCGCCATCCGCGTAAACGATTTCTAGATCGACGCCTAAGTCTCGCGCCGCCGTCTCCGCGGACGCCGCCTGTTCTACCTGGAAATCGTTTTCTTTCGTGATCAGAGCTAGGAGAAATCGCAGTTTTTTCACATTCAGGCGCCCCCCAAGTTGCGCCCGGCCGTTCTCTTTCTGCTTGTTCGCATCTTACGGCGCTTCCTCCTGCCCTTGCCGAAGAAACAAAACCCTGGTTACAAATTGGATAGCCCGGTTGAAGGAAATGGTCGTCGCAAAAAAGTTAATGAGGCACAGAGCTTTTCTTTTGCAAAACACGATGATTGTGGTCCCTGCGAATCCGGTACTATCTGTTGGGTAGCTCTTTACACCCGTCGATGCTCGTGATACGCTTTTTTCCCGTACCGCCATCCACGCGCCAGGCGGCTGGGCCTCTGACTGAGAACCTGCCATACGTTTGTCTGAGCGACCGCGAACCGGTCGACTTGTCGCTCGAAAGACCCTCCCCTCGAGGAACAATGCTTCGTCTCTCTACGCGCTTTTTGCCGTGGGCTTTTGTTGTAATCGAAACCTTTGCTGCATCGAGAAAATGGGAGCTCAACTTGGCGCGAACCGAGACAAAAAGGGGACAACTTGCTTAAGCTTCGAAAAGTAGAAATCGTTGGCTTTAAGTCGTTTTGTGACCGCACCGTAGTCACTTTTAGCGGCTCCGGGACCACCTGCATCGTCGGGCCCAACGGTTGCGGCAAATCCAACGTAGTTGACGCCATCTCCTGGGTTCTCGGCGAGCAAAGCCACAAGTCCCTCCGCGCTGAGCGCATGGCCGACTGCATCTTCAATGGAACGGCCAAGCGCCCGCCCCTCGGTATGGCCGAAGTGACCATAACCATGGAGGATCCCGAGCTGGCCGAAGCCGCCCGTTTCGTCCTCGAGGGCACGCCAGTCGAGGGTATTGCCGATGCTGAGGTTGCACTTATGGTTGAGAGCGACGCACTCTCCGAGGCTGACCCGAACACACAAATTCTTTCGCTCGCCCCCGCGCCGGCCCCCGAACTGCAACAAGATTCGGCAGAATCGCAGGACCCTGCCACGCAAATTGAGGAAGCGTATGCCACCGGTCCTGAGTTTCTCAAGGGCAAGCGCCGCAAAAAGGGCGCTGACAAACCCGTCCTCGCCACGAAGCCGGGCGAAGTGGTGGTCACGCGGCGCTTGTACCGCTCCGGCCAAAGCGAATATCTCATCAACGGCCGCATCGGCCGCCTTCGTGATATTCAGGAAATGTTCATGGGCGTCGGCCTCGGTCCTGATTCCTACGCCATCATCGAACAGGGCCGCATCGGCCTCATCCTCTCCACCAAACCCATGGAACGCCGCGCCATCATTGAGGAAGCCGCAGGCGTAACCAAATTCAAGACCAAGAAGCGCCTCGCCGAAGCCAAGCTCGAGTCCTCCAAACTCAATCTCGCGCGCGTGAACGACATCGTCGTCGAAGTCGAAAAACAACTCGGCTCTCTCAAACGCCAGGCATCCAAAGCGCGCCGCTACGCCGAAATTCGCGACCAGATGCGTGGAATTGCCCGGCAAATGCTCGCCGGAAGAGCCCGTGAGCTCGACCTCGAAGCGGAGCGCATCGCAAAGCAACTCGCTGAACTCACCGCCGCGGAGACGCAGCACGCGCAAGCCATCGAGCAGCAGGAAGGCGAGCAGGACCGCCTCAACCTGCGCGTGTACGAACTCGACGCCGAAATTCGCCAGAATCAGAACGTGTTGAACGCCACCGCGCTCGAAGTCGACCGCACCGAGAACCGCATCGCCTTCAACCAACAGCGCTCCAAAGAACTCAGCGCTCGGCGCACCCAGGTTTCCGCTGAGATGGCCGAAGCAGCCGTCCAGGCCGCGCAGTGGGAAGCCCGTAACGTGGCGCAACAGCTTGCAGTGAGTTCGCTCACGGAGGAGTCCGGTGTCCTCTCCGGCCGTGTCGAAGAACTGGCCACGTGCGCCGAGTCGCGCGCCGCCCAAATTCGTGAATCCGAAGCGCGCATCGACTCATTGCGTCATGCTGCATCCCAAGCCGGCGAAAGCCTTCTTCGCCTGCACGGAGAACAGAAACAGGCCGAAGAGGCCCTGGTTCATCACCTGGATGCTCTCGGCAAACGCGAAGCCGGTGAACACGAACTGCTCGAAACCTCGATTCGCATTCGCGACGAAGCCGACCAAGCTGCTTATGCCTGGGAAGCTGCCAGCAGCCAGCTCAACGCGCTGAGCCAAAACGCCGCCACTCTGCACACACGCATAGCGGACCTGCGCCAACACCGGGAAACCACCTCACAAAAGGCGGATGCCGTGCGCGATTCCCTGTCCAGCATCCGCGCCCGCCACGCAACCCTCACCCAAATCCTCAATGACCGCTCCTACACTGCTGACGCAGTCCAAAAGCTCTTCGCCGCCAACGAACGCGGGGCCAGCCAGAGTTTCCGTGCCGTCGGCGTACTCGCGGATTACGCCGAAGTCGAGGAACAGCACGAATCCGCCATCGAGCAATATCTTCGCGATGAACTCGAATACGTCGTTGTCGAAACCTATGATCACGCCCGCGCCGGCGTTTCCCTGCTTCGCGATGAAGTCGGCGGTCGCGCCACTTTTTTTGTCGATTCGCTTCGCAATTTGCGCCTCGCCGAGTATGAACCCATCATCAACTTCCGCATCGAAGACGGCGTCATCTCCCGCTTGGACAAGCTGGTAGGATTCCGCGATCCTCTCGGCGCCGCTGCTAAGCAATTTCTTCCGCGCCTGCGTTCCGCCTATTTAACCGACAGCGCCGCATCCGCCGAGACGCTGGCTCGCGAAAATCCGCAATTTGCTTTCGTCGCGCCCGACGGAACCTGCTACCAGGGCCGCATGGTCACTGGAGGCCGTGCAGATGAAGCCGGCCCGCTCGGAATGAAACGGGAACTGCGCGCTCTCGACGCGGAACTCGCGCAACTCGAACACCAGATGAGCGAAGCGCAAACCGAGCTGGCTCAACTCAGTGCAGAGCTCCGCGAAGCGGAGCAGTCCCTCGAACAAATCAACACCGAACAACGCGATGCCGAACGCAACGTCTTCTCCGCAACGCATCGCCACGAGCACATGCAAAGCGAGCTCGCTCGGCTCGGCCTCGAGTTGACCCTCTGTCAGAACGATCTCCTGCGCCTCCGCAGGGATTCTGAAGATGCACGCATGCGTGCCGAGCGCGCGAAGAATCAGCATGCCGCCGCGGCCGCGAGCCGTGCGGAAGCGGAAACCGAAAGCGCGCGCCTCGCCGAACAGCTCGCGCAGCTTCGCGGCTCTGTTCAATCCGAGCAGAACGAGCTTGCGGCCGGCCGCGCCGAATTAGCCGCCCTCACCGAGCGGCTTGCCGCCGCCGAAGCTCTTGCCGCGCGTCTGCTCGACGAGCGCGCCGAGCTCGATCGTCGCGAAACCGCGTTGCTGCAGCAGGAATCCTCAATTTGGGATGAGACCTCCGCGCTGGCTAAACAAAACGAAGAGCTTGCGCAACAGCTCGAAGGTCTCCGCGGAGAAAAACTCCGCCTCGAAATCCGCCAGCGCCAGCTCGAGCAGGAATGGGATACCGGCCGGACTCGCGTCACCCAATTGGAAGATCATCTGCGTATGGGCCGGCAGACGCTTCAGGAGCTTCGCGAAAAGCGCAGCCACGCCGAGGTGGATGGCGCGCGCAATGACTCCGATCGCCAGCATTTGCGTGAGACTTGCATGACGGAAGTGAATGCCCAACCCGAAGATCTCATCGCCACCGAAGCCGCATTCTTGACCGGCGAAGAGCTTGCCGCCGCGGAAATGAGCTACCGCGAAATGAAACAACGTATCGAGGCCATGGGTCCCGTCAATATGATGGCTCTTGAAGAGTTCAACGAGTGCGAGCAGCGCTTCACGTTCCTCACCCGCGAACGCGACGACTTGCTGCAATCCATCGCCGACACGCAGCAAGCCATCGCCGAACTCGACCAAGTCTCCCGCGAACGATTCGAGCAGGCGTTTCACGCCATCAACAAAAATTTCTCCGAAGCTTTTCATACCATCTTCGGTGGCGGCATGGCGGAAATGCGCCTCACCGAACCAGATAGCTCCGGCGACGCCGGCATCGACGTAGTGGCCTCACCTCCCGGCAAGCGCATGCAGAACGTTCTGCTTCTTTCGGGCGGAGAAAAAGCAATGGCTGCTCTCGCTCTACTCATCGCCATCTTCCGTTACCAGCCGAGCCCCTTCTGCATCCTCGACGAAGTGGACGCGCCTCTTGACGAAGCCAACGTCGGTCGCTTCACGCGTCTCGTCGCTGATATGAGCGGCCAAACTCAGTTCATCATCGTCACCCACAATCGCAAAACCATGGAAACCGGCTCCGTCCTCTATGGCGTGACCATGCAGGAGCCCGGCGTCTCGAAGCTCGTAAGTGTCCGCTGGGAAGGCGATGAAGCTCCCGCGCCAAAACAGAAGGCTGCCACGGCCGCCTAAGTTCGGAGCAATGCGTCGCGGTGGTGCGTCATGACATAGAGTCGCCCGGCCCTTCGGCTTGAGCTCTCACAAGAATCACTATGTGCGCGTCGCAATTTTTCCAAAAGATTTCCTTCACACGCGACTTTCCCTTGACGCGCCACTGCGCTAAAATGCTCGCCACCTTTGGGGAGAAACTTTTCCGTGGCTGCAAGTCCTGTAACGCGCGTCATTCAAGAAACTCATTTCGCAGGGCTCACTCCCGCGGCGCGCGGGAAGGTCCGAGACATCTACGATCTCGGCGACAAGCTGCTCATCGTCGCCACCGACCGTCTGTCCGCCTTCGACGTCATTCTTCCCACGCCCATCCCCGACAAAGGCCGCGTCCTAACTCAGCTTTCCCTTTTCTGGTTTGATCGTCTGAAGGACCTCATCCCCAATCACGTTCTCAGCGCCACCGACTTCCCAGCCGCGTTCAACGCATATCGCGAGGAACTCGACGGCCGCTCCATGATCGTGCGCAAAACGCAGCCTCTTCCCATTGAATGCGTCGTCCGCGGCTACGTTTCCGGCTCCGGCTGGAAGGATTACAAAGCGACTGGCAAAATCTGTGAAATCACCCTCCCCGAAGGTCTGCGCGAATCCGATCGCCTTCCTGAACCCATCTTCACCCCCGCCACCAAAGCCACCAGTGGCCACGACGAAAATATCTCTTTCGAGCAAGCCGCATCTCTCATCGGCCAAGATCTCGCCGAGCGCGTCCGCGACGTCAGCATCGAAATCTACCGTCGCGCCGCCGCTTACGCCGAGCCCCGCGGCATTCTCCTCGCCGATACAAAATTCGAGTTCGGCCTTCTCGACAGTTCTCTTGACTCCCCCGGCGCCGTCAACTCCCTCATGTGGATCGATGAGGCTCTCACTCCGGATTCCTCTCGTTTTTGGCCCGCCGCCCAGTACAATCCCGGCGGTCCTCAACCCTCTTTCGACAAACAATTTGTCCGCGATTATCTCGAGCGAATCCGGTGGCCCAAAACCCCGCCCGGCCCGGAGCTTCCGCCCGATGTCGTCGCTGCCACGCGTGCCAAGTATCGGGAGGCGTTTCGCATCCTGGCGGGGCACGATCTGGATACATAGCTGCTTACCGGCCCACTACAAATTCTGCGGAGCGTGCGATCGTGAGAGATCAACTCGAAGGGCTTGTCATTCAAATGGTGGATAAGGGAATTTTATTTGACGAGGCTGTGGAAGAATTCGAAAAGCGCTTCATCAAGCGGGTCCTGGACCGCGCCAATGGCAACCAATCCCGTGCCGCGCAAGCCCTCGGCATTCACCGCAACACACTCAGCCGCAAGATCACCGAGTATAAGCTCGCATCCGGAAACCACCGTTCCCGCTGACGTCTTCCGCATTCCCTGATGTGCTTTTCCGCGCGTCCCGAAGCAAACAAAGCGGCGCACAAAGGAAAAACGGCTCTCCAGTCGCACTGGAGAGCCGTCCTTCCAATTCTGAAGTTTGTTTAATTGCTTGAGCGTCCCGCGGGCTTGTGGTGCACCGGCCTCTTAGGCGCGGCTTTTTCTTTCGGAATGTCCTCTGGGTTCACCGTGGCCTTGTCCCAGTGCAACATGAATGCAGGCGCGGGATCGTAGGAAACGAGCGTGCCCGTAAAGTGAACGGCGCTGTCCTTCTCAACGCGAGCTACATCCGGCTGGCTGACGACTTTCACGTCCATATTCGGTACTGTCGCGGCGTCAAACTCGGCGTCGCTCGTCACAAAGGCAATCTTGAGTTCGATCGGGTCCGTAGGACTCGCTCCGGGAATATTCTCAATTACCTTTCCTGGCACCCCAGGAAACTCCAGTCCGCACGCGGCCAGCCAAGTGACCTTGCCTTTATCTCCGCCCGTCTGCAGGTCCGCCACCACCGAGGCGATGGTCATGCTCTTGCGCGCCGTGTCGAGATCCGACACGCTTGGCAGAGTGTAGCTCGCCGGGCGTTCGGGCGAACTGCTTGCCAGTTGCAGGAGTTCGTTCAACTCCGCGTCCGTCAAGTTATCGCAAGCCGCTTGCTGGTAATTTTGAATCAGCTTTCTCAGATAGTCCTTTACTTTCTGCGACTGCGCTTGCGTTGCCCCCTTGGCTGTCACCGCTCGCGCTATCGACCAAAATGCATCCATGTGCTGCGGCGGCGTCATCGCCTCGTATGCCAAGCCTAGCCGGTAGCTCGTAATCCCGTCATCCGGATTCAGCGCCAGGACCGCCTTATAGTATTGGACTGCGGAAGCGTAGTCCTTTTGCGACATCGCGGCCTGCGCCGCTGTCCCGTTGAAATAGATCTGGATCTGCTTCTTCTGCGTATTAAACGCATCGTCCGTCATGTTGTCCGGCTTCTTCAACGCATCGAGCGCCTTCAGGCCCTCCACGGCCGCTGCCTGCGCGGCCTTAGCGTTCGCCGGATCACTGCCCCATGCGGTGTCCGTCGCGCTCAACGCGTTGTAGGCAAACGCGTGCGCGTATAGCGCCTGATAGTGGATCCCGGCTTCCACTTTGTCTCCCAGCGCCGCAACTTTGTCCGCGTATTCGATCACCTTCTGATAGTTTTTGAGCTGGCCGTAAGCCTGGTAGTAAAGCGGATAAACGTAAATCAGCAATGCGGAATTCGGATACTTCGCTACGAAATCATCGAGGCACTTTACCTGCGTGGCCGGATTCTTTTCGCTCGCGCAAGCTTGATACGAGTTGTATTCCGCCATCGTGTACGGCTGCTTGCTTTGGCCCGCATCTTGCGCCCCGCCAGCCGCCGTTCGTGGCCGCGCCAGCGCGCTCAGCCCGTTCCCCAGAATCAGACACAGCGCCGCGACAATCGCGAGGCCTGCCACTTTGCGTGTTCCACTCATTCCCACTCTCCTCGCCCATATTTCAAATCTGGATTTTCTCTTGCCGACTTCACTCGCACTGCTCCAGCCGGGAATTGCGTTGTTTCCAAAACTTGGGAATTATAGGAAAAGCCTCGGTCCATCCGCAAGCTGTCATAATAGGAAAGTGCAAATCCCTCCAGACATTTTCCCCGTCTGACCGCAAGCTTCCCTCTGTATTCCTACCGCACCGTCGAGAATCCCAAGGCATCGGGGAACTGGTTGGACTCCTGGATGCTAAGATGAGTTTCGCACAAAAGGGGTGGTCTGCACGAGGAAGAATTCAAATGGCGCAAAAAACAACCGTCAATTTATCGTCCCACGAATCTGGGCTACATTCTGGCGCTGTTGCTCTCGTCACCGGCGGCTCTCGCGGTATTGGCCGCGCCATTGCGCTACGCCTCGCCCAGCTAGGTTCTTCCGTGGCCATCTGTGGCCGTGATGCCTCCGCGCTGGCCTCCACAGAGTCCCAGTTAAAAAATTTGGGCTCCCTGGTCTTTTCTCAAATCGCCGACGTCTCCAGTTCCTCCGATGTCACAGCTCTCGTAGAAAAGACGCAGTCCTCGCTCGGCCCCATCTCGATACTGGTCAACAATGCCGGCATCGGCCTATTCGGCCCCGCTCACGAGAAATCCGAAGCCGACTGGAATCGCGTCCTCGACACCAACCTCAAAAGTGTTTTCCTGGTCTCCCGAGCCGTTGTCCCCTCGATGATCAAACTTGGTGCCGGCGACATCATTAATATCAGCTCTCTCGCCGGTCGCAACGCTTTCGCCGGCGGCGGAATCTATTGCGCCTCCAAGTGGGGCCTCCAAGGCCTTTCCGCCTGCATGGCCGAAGATCTCCGCGACCACGGCATCCGCGTCAGCGTCATCTGCCCCGGCAGCGCCGCCACCGGCTTTTCCCCGCGCGGCCCGAAAGATCCCTCGAAAGCGCTAGCTCCGGAAGACGTCGCCCACGCCGTAGCCACGATCGTCACCCAAAGCCCGCAAAGTTTCGTAAGCGAAATCCAGCTCCGCCCTCTCCGCAAATCCTAAACCATCAGCCATCGGCAGCCCGCAAGACTCTAATCATTTCCTCTTGACACTAGTTGTCATAACGACTATCGTATCCTCATGAGTCGCCGCTCCGATGCCGGTCCAGCTCTTCCCCTGGAAGATAGCATTTTCATTTCGCTCCAAAAATCCGCCGATTTCCTCGGCCTCGAAGCCGCGCAACTCCTCAAGCCACATGGCCTCACCGGCACGCAGTACAACGTCCTCCGCATTCTTCGCGGCGCCGAACCCGAAGGCCTCGCCTGCAGCGGCATCGGCGATCGCATGATCTCTCACGACCCGGACATGACCCGCCTCCTCGACCGCATGGAAAAGCGCGGCCTCATCACTCGTGCGCGCCAGACCAATGACCGACGCGTCGTCAAAACCCGCATAACACCCGCGGGACTCGCTCTTTTAAAAAATCTCGATCAGCCGGTTCGCGAGCTTCATAAGCGCCAGTTTCGCCACATACCCGCCGCGCGCCTGAAAACTCTCGCCCAGCTTTTGGAGGAGGTCCGCGTTCGCGAACCGGAATAAACGCAGCAAAATCAAATTTTGCCAGTACAGATCATCCATCTAAGGAGGCAACACCAATGGGCCAGGTTTTCTCTCGCATCGCATTCATCGCCGGACTCGGCGCCGCTCTTTCGCTGCCCGTGGCAGCGGCGACTTCTGAGTGGCAAATTGATCCGGCGCATTCTTCGGCGCAATTCGCCGTCAAGCACCTCTCCATCTCTACTGTCCGCGGCGCTTTTACCAGCGTGAAAGGCACTGTTCAGTTCGACAACGCGGACATCACAAAATCTTCCGTGGACGTTACCATCGATGTCAATTCCGTTGATACTCGCGTAGAGGCCCGCGATAAAGACCTCCGCAGCGACCACTTCTTCGACGTCGAGCATTATCCAACCATTACCTTTAAGTCCACCAAGATCGAACAGGTCGCTCCCGGCAAGCTCAAAGTCGTTGGTAATCTCACCATCCACGGCATCACCAAGGAAGCCACCCTCGATGTCGACGGTCCCACAAGCCCCATCAATGACCCCTGGGGAAATCAACGCATGGGCCTCAACGCCAGCACCAAAATCCTTCGCAAGGACTTTGGCGTTGGTACCGGCTACGGTCCAGCCATGATCGGCGATGAAATCTCCATCACCATTGACGCCGAGATGTTTCATAAACTTGCCAAGTAATCAGGCTCGGAAGCCAGACTCAATCAAGAAAATCCGGCCAATCATGCCGGCAAATGTCGTTATCGTTTCTGGCGCAAAACTGGCTCCGTCTGGAGCGCTGTTGAAACTTCCTGTTCGCTCCGGACGGCAGCCAAGAAATAAAAGAGAGGGCTTCAGCTCTTCAAAGGTACCTCTCCGGCTCTTTCGTTCATCTAATCGCTGATTTCAAGCAGAGGAAAATAGAAATGAAAAAACCCGCAGCGCACGACTTTCCGGTTCACGATCTCATTCGCGATCGCTGGAGCCCTCGATCTTTCATCGACAAGCCGGTTGAACCTGCTGTCCTCGCAAGTCTTTTCGAGGCCGCGCGTTGGGCGCCCTCCAGCAGCAATGAACAACCTTGGGCCTACCTCGTGGCCACAAAGGACGATGCCGACAGCTTCGCGAAAACGCTAAGCGTGTTGGTCGACTTCAACGCTGGCTGGGCCAAAGCTGCTCCGGTCCTCGTCCTTGCTGTTTCGGCGCTCAAGTTCCACGCCAACGGCAATCCAAATCGCAACGCCTTCTACGACGCCGGCGCTGCCACCGCTCTCCTCAGCGTCGAAGCTACGGCCCGAGGTCTAGGGGTCCATCAAATGGCCGGCTTCGACCCCGCTAAAGCCAAACAAGTTTTCGAAATTCCAGACGATTGGGAACCCATCGCAGCTATTGCCATCGGCTATCCCGGGCATCCGGATTCTCTGCCGGAAAAACTCCGCGACCGCGAGGTTGCTCCGCGAACACGTAAGCCCTTGGCCGAATTTGTCATGTCTGGCCACTGGGGGCATACTTCTCCTATCGTCTCTCGGTAGTCGCTTAGATCACTCACAGAGGATCCAGCCTAGCCAAATGCACCGCGCCATCGAATTCCTTCTGCATCATGGCTATATCGTTTTGCTTGCCTGGGTCTTCGTCGAGCAGGCCGGAGTGCCCATCCCTTCGCTCCCGCTCCTCCTCGCCGCCGGCGCCCTCGCAGGCTCCCATCAGATGAATCTTTTTTTCTCTTTCATTATTGTTGCGCTCGCCGCCGTGTCCGCCGATTCCCTTTGGTACCAGCTTGGCCGCCACAGAGGCATTAAAGTCCTCCATTTTCTCTGCAAGATCACCATCGAGCCGGACTCCTGCGTTCGCCGCACCGAGGGCATTTTCTCCAAGCAAGGCGCTCACTCGCTCATTGTTGCCAAGTTTCTTCCCGGCCTCGGTACTGTCGCCCCTCCACTCGCAGGCATCTTTCACATGCGTCCGCGTCGTTTCCTGCTTTTTGATGGTATTGGCGCCTCGCTCTGGGCTGCCACTTTTCTCGGTTTGGGTTACGTCTTCAGCGGACAAATTGAGGACATCGCCGAGCACGCAGCCTCCCTCGGTGGTGGCCTCGGCGTCATTATTTTCGGGGCACTCGCTGCTTATCTCGCCTACAAATTCATCGCCCGCAGACGCTTCTTGCGCGAGCTGCGCATCGCTCGCATTACCGTCGAAGAGTTGAAACACAAGCTCGACGTCGGCGAGGATCTGGTCATCGTCGATCTGCGTCATTCTCTGGATTTTGAAGCTGACCCCGAAACTATTCCTGGCGCTTTTCGCGTGGATGCCAAGGAACTCGAAGAGAAAGATGAGCTACTGCCCCACGATCGCGAAATCATCCTCTATTGCACTTGACCAAACGAAGCCACGAGCGCCCGTGTGGCGCTCCTCCTCAGAAGTCGAGGCATCACGCGCATTCGCCCATTGGAAGGCGGCCTCGACGCTTGGCGCGAGCATGGCTATCCCGTCTCGGGAGTCAAGCTAACGCAAATTTCTTCGTAGGGTCCGACTTCCGGTGGGACCACCGTTCCCGCTAGTCCAACACAACCCGCGGTCTTCGCTCGTCTAGGTGGGACTTTCTTCTCGCCCTACAGCCTCGGCAAAACAATCCCCGCCTGCGCCTGGTACTTCCCTTTCTTATCCTTGTAGCTCACTTCGCAATCCTCATCCGACTCGAAGAACAGCACCTGGCACAGTCCTTCATTCGCATAAATCTTCGCGGGCAGTGGCGTCGTGTTGCTGATCTCCAGCGTCACAAATCCTTCCCACTCCGGCTCGAACGGCGTCACGTTCACAATAATCCCGCACCGCGCATACGTCGATTTCCCCAAACAAATTGTCAGCACATTCCTAGGGATCCGGAAATATTCCACCGACCTTGCCAGCGCAAACGAATTCGGCGGAATCAAACACGCGTCGCCCTTGAACGGCACCAGCGACCTCGGATCGAAATGCTTTGGGTCCACGATTGTCGAATTCACATTCGTGAATATCTGAAATTCGTCGGCCACTCGAATGTCGTAACCATACGACGAAACGCCGTAGCTGATCACTCCTTCGCGCACCTGCCGGTCCGTAAACGGCTCGATCATCTTGTGTTCCAGCGCCATCTTGCGGATCCACCGGTCTGGCTTAACGGACATCCACGCCTCCTCAATCATCTAATGAAATTTGCAGTTTCAAAAATTGCGAAAAAGTGAGTAAACCAAAAGGAAGGACAGTGTAGTTGACCCATCTCGTCTTGACAACCTATCGCGCACACTCTAGCATTTGCCTCGGAAGCGGGAGGCGCTTGTGATCAAGCTGGACATCGTCAATGCGGTTGTCACCAAAACTCTCATCAGCCGCACCAAAGCCGAACAGGCCGTCGAAACGATCTTCGAATCCTTGAAACAAGCTCTCGGCCGCGGCCAGCGTATCGAACTGCGCCGCTTCGGAGTCTTCAGCGTCAAGCCCCGCAAAACTGGCATCGGTCGCAATCCCCGCACCGGCGAAGAAGTCAACATCCCTCCCGGCAAGGCCGTCCGTTTCAAACCCGGCAAAGAACTCCAGGGCATCGAAGACACAAAAAAGTCCTAGTCCACTTCTACGCGCAAGCTATATCGACTCTTGCCAGCCCGCCGCCGCGAATAGCGTCGGTACTCCCAAATCAATCTACAAAAAAACCGCGCCGCCGGCGGGATAAGCTGGCGACGCGGTGGGTCCTTCAAACGAACTTCTGTTCGACTTCGCGGTGTTCTTCGCTCAGAGCTTGGCGAGAAACCGCCCTACGGCTAGCGGCTAACGCCGAACTCTGAGACTGATCGTCGTCGTATGGCTCAGCGAGCCCGAGACGCCGGTAATTGTCACGGTCCTTGTTCCCGTCGTCGCCGAACTGCTGGCCGTCAACGTTAGCGTACTCGTCCCAGTCGCGGGGTTGGGGCTGAAAGCGGCCGTAACTCCGCTGCCCATTCCGCTAGCTGACAAAGTAACGCTTCCCGCGAACCCGTTGGATGGAGTGATCGTGATCGTCGCGGTTCCGTGGGACGATCGCGTGATCGTCAAGTTCGTCGGCGATGCGGACAAGGTGAAATTGCCAGTCGCCACGGCAGTCACCGTCAAGGTGACCGCAGCATTGTGCGTTGTGCTTCCTCCCGCGCCGGTCACGGTAATGGTGTATGTGCCAGTCGCGGTCGTCGAAGCCACCGCAATACTCATCGTCGAGCTGCCCGATCCTGGCGCAGCTATCGTCGCGGGGCTGAAGCTCACGGTCACACCCGCGGGCTGCCCACTCGCCGTCAATCCGATTGCTGAATTAAATCCGCCAGTAGCGGCAGTCGTTATCGTGGATGCGCCGTTGCCGCCCTGCACCACAGAAACCGAACCCGGCGACGCCGAGATAGTGAAGTCAGGCGTCGTCGACGTTGGCGCAAGCGCGTTGATCAATCCAGTCCCATTCGGACTTCCCCATCCAGTCACCAGATCATATCCGGTCACCGCCGAATAGCTGCCCGATGTCCCGTTCGTAATGTCGTGGAATTCCGTCCCATAGCTGGAAGTCACGCTCTGCGAGTAAATCGTTGGGTCAATGAAGCCGATGGTCGGCTCTCCATTCGCCGCCAACTGCTGGTTCACCAGCGCAATGTACCCCGCCCACATCGGCGCCGCAAAACTCGTCCCGCCATAATCGTTGGCCGTGCAAGTGGTCTGGTCCGCGCAAACATAAAACGTAAAGTTAGCGTTCGCCGAAACGTCCGGCCCGTTTCGTAGCGTCGTCGATCCCTTGTTGCTCGAGTTGATCACTCCCGCCAATTGCTGCCACGAAGGAATCGCAATCGAGTCTGGCGAGACCCCGCCTCCGCTGTCCACCCAAGCAGTCTCTGACTTCCATGCGCCGCCTGCGCCAGCAGTCACCAAGTCCGTCCCGCCCACGGAAACCACATACGCGTTATCCGCCGGCCAGGCCTCATTCCTCGACGACCAAGTGGATGAATCTCCTGAGGCCGCAAAGAAGTTCTGTCCCTGCGCAGCCATCTTTTGGAAATACGGATTAAGCGTGGAAGGATCCGCCGGCGTCCATCCCCATGAACACCCAATCGTCGTCGGCAATGGACTGTGCGTCGTCATCGCACCAATGATGGCTGTATCCGTCGATCCTACATACATCACCAAACTCGACAGCCCCGGCGCCATCCCGATCGCCTGTGTCATGTCCAGCGTCTGTTCCGTGTCATCACAGCTCCCACCCGCTCTCGAATCTACGCAGGATGTACTCGTCCCGTCCGTCGAAAGCAGCGTAATCGGCACGTTGTTGGTCTGCTTCACGTTCGCGAAATATGTGTTCAAATCTGCCAGGTCCGTGCCCAAATACTCAAACAGTCCGAGGTTCTGTCCAGCACCAGTCAGCGTCGTTCCTCCGTAGTAGGCCGCCCTCATGTCGCTTCCCAAAAAGGAAGCCGAAGGTCCCGAACCAGTCGTGGCGTGAGACACAACGGAGTTCGCATCAATCCCGTTCGCCGCCGCATAGTCGCTCTTTTTCACATACAGAGGATGTGGAATCGAATAATTATCCAGCCCCGATACGTGCCACAGCTGAAATGGCAAATCCACCATCGGCTCTCTATCAGGCGCATAGAATGTGCGGTTTTCCGTTGGATGCTGGTAAACGTCCATGCTCACGTGAAATGCCGATTCGATGTTGGACACGGAGCCCACGACCTGCACATCCATCCCGTCGCGCGATCCTCCCACAATCGACAGGCCATTCGCCTTCGCATAGCGAACCACCGCGTCATAATCCGCCTGCGTCGGACCAAATCTCGCCGTAAACTCTTGCACCGTCAGAAAGTGCCGATACGAAGCACTCGATGGATCGTAAAGCTCTTGCAAAAAGCTATCTAATCCAGCTTGGTCGCGCAGCGGCAAGACGATGTTCAACCGTAATGCCTGCGTCTCGGCCATATGATTCAAAAATCGCGCCTTCCCACTTTGCACGTCAGATCGAACGTGCCGCGTCCTCATCGACTGCGCCTGTGCGTAGCCGACGAAAACACAGAGCATCGTGGCCACGCACACCGCCACATACATTCCTCGAAGCATTGCCATTTCATGGTTTTTTTTTGATTGGCTCATCGGACCACTCCTTTGGCTCTGGAGTTCGCGCAATACGTCCTGCTGGGAGGGAGGGGCGTCACGATACTCCATGTACCTGAATAGCATTTCTGGCCTACACCCCAAGTGGACACATCCTACACTTCCCTTCCGATATCAACAATCAATTTGCCGCCGCCTTGCCACCTTTCGTCTCTTCCAGTCCTCCCGTCTCCGACCTGGCTTGGACATCCGAGGCCTCCCGGCGACTTTTCACCATTTACGTCCCTCGTGGTATAAACGATTCCTAACTTATAGCGGCAGCAGCACAAGCCGAGGAGCCTTCGGGCGATTCAAGAACCATCCTCGGCAATGCGGACCTGCCGATTTACGTCCTTGGAGAAACTTGGCACCATCACAAAAAATTTGGGCTTGCCCGACGTTTTCTCGTGTGCCGAATGGCGAGCTTGCTCCTCCTCACCCAAAGTGCAAGCTCCACTTCACATTCCCATCTGTAGCGCTGCGCGTCATGCTTCTAACCGCGAGCGCACTGGCGCTTCCCTTCTTCTCCCCTGCTCGCGCTCAAACGACTAATCCCGCCACACCCGTCGTAGTCCAACCGGGCGCCCCCGGCAAACCCAGCAAAACTCTTCCGCCATCAACACGCGGCACCCTCCCGCCGCAATCTCAAGCCGATGTGCAATTCATGCAAGGCATGATCATGCATCACGCCCAAGCAGTCGTAATGACCGCCCTGATCGATTCGCACACAAAAAACCCGGATCTTCGGCTCCTCGGCGCCCGCATCAGCCGCTCGCAGTCCGACGAAATTAAGTTTATGCAGCGCTGGCTCGCGGCTCGCGCAAAACCCCTTTCCATGGAAATGCCGGGAATGCCCGGCATGGACAAGTCGGGCCACCCCATGCCCCTGATGCCCGGAATGCTCACGCCAGAGCAGATGGACGCTCTGCGAAAAGCCCAAGGCGCCGACTTCGACCGCCTCTTTTTAATCGGCATGATTCAGCATCACAACGGCGCATTAATCATGGTCAAGGATTTGTTCGACACTCCCGGCGCCGGCCAGGACGCCGACATCTTCAACTTCGCCACCGACGCCGACAGCACGCAACGCGCCGAAATCAGAATTATGCAGGGGATGTTGGAAAAGAAAACCTCAGAGGAGAAACGATGAACCGAGTGCCCAGTGTTGCTTTTCGCGTAGCGCTAGCCGCGATCTTCCTATTTTCCAGCGCCGCTGCCAAACGCCTGCAAGCGCAAACGCCGGCTACTCCTCCGCCCGCTCAAGAACCCGCAAAGCCTCCCGCCGCTGCAGAAGAAAATCCCTTCGCCCCAGTCCCCGCTCCTCCTCTCCCTCCGGGGATGACAGGCTCCGACGTGAACGATCCGCGCTACAAGCTCACTCCTGGCCTCTACGACGCCGGCGAAGCCTCCATGGGCCTCAAGCACCTCCTCCTTCTCAAAAAGCCCGACGCCTTTCAACTCGACGCCACTGATCCCGATGATCCGAAGGTCCAAAAAGTTTTTGGCCAGCTCGGCATCGGCAATCGCGAAAAAATGCCCAAGCCCATGCAGATGGTCATCGCCGAACTGGCTTTCTCGAATTCCGACCTCGCTTTCGAAGGCACCCATCTCTTCCAAGGAAATTTTTACGGCATAAATATCTTTGATATCTCCAATCCCGCACACACCGCTCTTCTAACTTCGCTCGTCTGCCCCGGCGGCCAAGGCGACGTCTCCGTCTACAAAAATCTCCTCTTCATGTCCGTCGAAATGCCTAACGGCCGCCTGGACTGCGGCGCGCAAGGCTTTCCGGCCGAACCTCCGCCTCCTCCACCCGCCCCAGGGGAAGAACGGAAGCGCCACATTCCCGCCGCGCAAAAAGACCGTTTCCGCGGCGTCCGCATCTTCGACATCTCCGACATTAAAGATCCCAAGCAGGTCGCAGCCGTGCAAACCTGCCGCGGCTCGCACACTCACACTCTCGTCGTCGATCCCAACGACAAAGACAACGTCTACATCTACGTCTCCGGCACCTCGTTCGTACGCCAACCCGAAGAACTCGCCGGCTGCTCCGGCGGAGAGCCCGACAAAAATCCCGACACAGCTCTCTTTCGTATCGATGTGATCAAAGTTCCTCTCGCCGCGCCGCAAGATGCGCTGGTAGTCTCGAGCCCTCGCGTCTTCATCGATCCGCGCACCGGCGCGCTGAACGGCCTGACCAACGGCGGCACTCACGGCAAGGACGCGACAAAGCCCATCGAAAAGCCGGAAGAAACTAACCAGTGCCACGACATCACGGTCTATTCAGCAATCGGCCTGGCCGCAGGCGCATGTTCCGGCAACGGAATTCTGCTCGACGTCAAAGATCCCGTTCATCCCAAGCGCGTCGACGCCGTCAACGATCCCAACTATTCCTACTGGCACTCCGCCACTTTCTCCAACGACGGCAGCAAAGTTGTCTTCACCGACGAATGGGGCGGCGGACTCGGCGCTCGTTGCCGTCCGAACGACCCCAACCATTGGGGCGCCGACGCCATCTTCCATCTCGCCGACGACAAGCTCACCTTCGCAAATTATTACAAGCTCCCCGCCGCGCAAGGCGACACCGAAAACTGCGTAGCCCACAACGGCTCGCTCATCCCTGTTCCCGGCCGCGACATCGAAGTCCAAGCCTGGTATCAAGGCGGCGTCTCCGTTATGGACTTCACCGACCCCGCCCACCCCTTCGAGATCGCCTATTTCGACCGCGGCCCCATCGATCCCAAAATCCTAGTCCTCGGCGGCGATTGGTCCGCCTACTGGTACAACGGCGCTATCTACGGCTCCGAAATCGCCCGCGGCCTCGATGTCTTCGAACTCACGCCCACCAAGTTCCTATCGCAAAACGAAATCGACGCCGCAAAATCCGTCCACGTGGACCTCCTGAATGTCCAGGACCAGCAAAAAATCGAATGGCCCGCAAATCTGGTCGTAGCCAAAGCCTATCTCGATCAACTAAGCCGCTCCCAAGCTCTGCCCGCAAGCCAAATCGCATCTATACAAAAAGCGATCAGGAACGCCGAGAGTTCCCATATGAACCGAAGCAAAGTGGCCAAGCTCGCGCGCATGGCCCCATCCGTGGAAAAAAGCGCCGCAGCAGCCAAAACTTCTGCCGACTCCGCGCGCCTCCACGCCCTAGCCGATATCCTGAAGCACCCATCCGCATAAACTCGTCGCAAACGCGGCAATGAGCTGCCCGAACCGTCCCGGACAAGCCGCATGTCTCTGTTAAAACTGACAGTGTTGCTCGGTAGGGACTGCCCTTATCTTCCCAACGCCAGTCACACTCGAGTCGTTGGCCAACGATTCAAAAGCATGAGGCGGAATCCGGTTCCGCGTACTCCGGTCAACGCCCGCGTTAGCGAACTCTTTCGGTGCTCACCGTAGTCATCGGCCATTGTGAAAGGGGAGGCCAAATGATCATGAAGCGCACGGTAGCAGCTCTGATGCTCGCCGGTTTTCTCTTTGCCGGCGAGGCGTTGTTCGCCCAGGATAACGCGTCCCAGTCCGGGCAACCCGTAGCTGGCAGCGGCAACGTCTCATCCCTCGATCAAGAGATCGCTATGCTCCGGTCGGACCTGCGGTCTAACCGAAAGCAAGTGATTGCCGCCAACATGAAGTTGACCGACACCGAAGCGGAAAAGTTCTGGCCGACCTACAACCAATACGTCAATGAGTTGGTGCAAATCAACACCGCGAAATACAATCTCATTAAAGACTATCTGCAAAGCACAAGCCTGACAGAGGAGCAGATCGATAGCCTCTCCAAGAAATGGCTCGAGGTAGACGAGTCCGTCATCCAACTCCGCCTCAAATACATCCCCATCTTCCGTAAGTCGCTATCGGCCAAAAGCACGGCCCTGTTCTTCCAACTCGACCGCCGCGTTCAATTTATGATCGATCTACAATTGGTAAGCTCGATTCCGCTGATCCAGCCTTAGCTGCCAAATGTTCAGATTCATAGGCAAGAATTGCACGCTTTTCCAACAGCCCCGTGCCCGGTCTCTTTCCCCGCAGAATGCACGACTCGTCCCCTGCATCTCATTTGAGCGCCTCCTTCACGGAGAACGCACCGCGTGTGCGGGAATTGCCGCGAAAACAATCCACTAGGCTTCCCTCGCGCCCTCCGACGATACGTTGCCAGTAGGCGACCACCCGGAAGTTGGCCAGACCAGTCAATCCAAGCGCGTTCTCGGTACCAATTTACAACTGACCTTAACTTCCGAACAGCCCGTCCTCGGCTCGAAATTACCAGCTAGCTCCAAGTGGAGCTCCCGAATCTTTGCCATTTTCGAATTAAAACAAAATCTCAGGTAGAATCGTCCTCGCGCGCTGAGTTTCTCTAGCTCGTCACGGACGCTTTGCGCCTCTTACAAGCTCGCCCGAGCAGGGTCTGACTATGCCTTCCACTGAAAAACTTGACACTCACCATAAAGCGCTCACCCTAAATCTTGATGCGTCCGCCTTTGGTTCCTTCGCCGAAATCGGCGCCGGACAGGAAGTCGCGCGATGGTTCCTTGTAGTCGGAGGCGCCTCCGGCACGGTGGCCAAAACGATTTCCGCCTACGACAAGGAAGTGAGCGACGACCTCTACGGCTCCGGATCGCGCTACGTATCCCGCCAGCGGCTCGAGGCCATGCTGGACCACGAATGGAGCCAGCTTCTGACGCAATTAAGCGAAACCCGCGGGCTGCAAACTCGCTTCTTCTCCTTTGTGGATACCGTCTCCGCGCGCAACTTCGCCGGAACCAACGAGCCCCATGGCTGGATGGGCCTGCGGTTTCAGTTGCAGCCCGGGGGCCCTCCCAACGACGTGCTGCTGCACATCAATCTCCTTGATCGTTCCAATCTTCTCCAGCAGGAAGCCATCGGAATTTTGGGCGTCAATCTGATCTACGCCGCGTTCCACGAATTGCAGACCAAGGAATCATTTCTGGAAAGTCTGGCACAAGACGTCGTCAAGGAGCGAATCGAGATCGACTACGTGGATCTTCGCGGGCCGGCGTTCGAGAGCTGGGATCGCCGGACCCTGCTCGCCCACTTGGTGTATGCGGGGCTTGCCGAGGCTGTATTTTTCGCCTCGAAGGGCCCCAGTGTTCCCCCCACGGATATTCTCTACAAGAAAGCGGTTGTGCTTGCGCCGGGATACTTCGGTCACGTGGATCCAGATCACGCCCAAGTTCACGCGCGATTGTTGCCTTCGGCTATTCAGGAACTTCGGAAGGAGCTAGGCGAAACAAAGTCGGCGCCCGCTGGCTTTTTTTGCCTGACAGCTGCTTCGTTCACGCCGAACGAACCGGCTCCGGAGATCCCCGACTTATTTCGTCGCATCGATGCGCTTCTCGCCGCTGGCGGCGATGTGCTCCTTTTTCGCCAACGAGAGCTCTACCATATGACATTTCTCGTGAATCGCTACACAAAAGCACCCGTGCGCTTCGTGGCAGGTCTTTCCCTGATCATTCGAGCGTTTGAAGACCTTTACGGCAATCTCGAAGGCAGACATCTGGAGGCCCTCGGGCGTCTCTTCGCCCAGAACGTTCAGATTTATGCTTATCCTATGACCGCCGCGGCTCTGCGGGAATGGCTGAAGAGTGTTTCCACTACCGGTTGGGAATGGAATGAGACGAATGGATGGGTTTCTGCCACCCAACTGCGTCGCTCGCCTCCTCTCGGACACCTGTTCGCCTATCTTCTTGCGAGCAACTTTATTGTCCCTCTGCAAGTTCCCGCGGGCCTAGGGGCCGACGCTTGATCGCCCCCCGTAAAAGACTCTCGCCGCACCGCGCCCTGCCTCTAGCGCAAGCTCCTTCACCTATGCTGTACTTATATCTGTGAATCCCGTTCCGTTTCCAAACTCCCTGTGACCACGCCACCCTCAAATTCCAGTACAGACACGCTCTCCTCTCCCATCGATTGGCCCACTCTCCCTCCCATCGCCGAATCTTACATTCCGATTCTTCCCCGCCCTTCCCTCAAATCCTTCATCCTCGCAGTCGCCCTTTTTCTCCTCACCCTCTGCACCTGCCTCGCTGCCGGAACTCAATTCGCCATCGCCTACGCCCATAATCAAGCCGCATCCCTCGACGAATTTGTCGCCGCCTTCGCTCTCTTTTACAAGAATCCCACCGCCCTTCTCGTCGGTATGCCCTTTGCCGCCACTCTCTTAGCTATCCTCCTCGCCCACGAACTCGGCCATTTCTTCGCCTGCCGCTATCATCACATCCACTCCAGCTACCCTTTCTTCATTCCTTTCCCTTCGCTAATCGGCACTTTCGGCGCCTTCATCATGATCCGTTCCCCCATTCGCACCACCCGCTCCCTCTTCGACGTCGGCGCTTCCGGCCCTCTTGTCGGCTTCGTCTTTGCCGTCCCCGCCCTCCTCTATGGCGTCCTTAATTCTCACATCGTTCCCGGCATCGCTCACCCCGATCCTTCCCAAAACAGCGTCATCTTCGGCACCCCGCTTCTCCTCCAACTCCTCGACGCCCTTTTTCATCCCGGCGTCAATCCCCATATCCTTCTTCTCCCACCCGTTGGCCGCGCCGCATGGGTCGGCCTCTTCGCCACCTCCCTGAATCTCCTCCCCGCCGGACAACTCGATGGCGGCCACATCCTCCGCTCCGTCAACTCCCGCCTCCACCGTTTTTCTACCCTGTATCTGCCCCTCGCTCTCCTTCCCCTCGGCTACTTCTTCTGGTACGGCTGGTATGTGTGGGCCGCTCTTCTCTTCGGCCTCCGCTTCCTCCGCATCGCTCCAATCTACGATCCCGAACCCCTCGATCCGCGCCGCCGCCTAGCCGCCCTCCTAACTCTCGTCGTCTTCATCCTCTGCTTCATGCCCGCCCCCGTCGCCGGCCTCTGACACCCATCTCGACTTCTGCTCTGCCCCGCGCTGCTCCGCATTCTCTCCCCTCCGTCGTAGGGGCACGACATGTCGTGCCCTCTTTCTTTGTCACGCACCTTCGGAACCCGACCGCGCCGTCATTTCCATGCAACTCCGACTAAACTCATCCCGTGCTTCGCCGTCGCTCCCCAGGGATCTCGATTCAACGTGCGACCTTTTCATCAACCCGATTTTCCTTGACAAAAAATGACACCACCCGTACTATATCTTCCGGGTAATCTTGTCGGTCATGCCCGGGAACGCCAATCTCCAGATTGGCGTTTTTTCTTTTCTCGCCAGGCCCCGCATCCTAAGTCCCCAGCCTGCAACATCAGCAAGGCAGAACTAGGCGCTATCCGCTCACATCTAACTCTTTTAGAATGAGCGTTTACGGAAATTCCATGTAAATGCTGATTCTAAACAAGTTACAAGAATCCTAAATCCTTTAGAATGAGTGTTTACGAAAAAACTGGGGGGAGGGAGGGATTATGGTTAACTAGGCCGTCCTCGCGTTTTCTCAGCCAGTAGAACAGGCACTCTTGCCTGTCGCTTCTCGCCTTTCTTGAAATTAAATGTCTCCAACGCTGAAAGCAGCTGGCAATCCGCCAAGGAGACGCGTGCCCCCACACCGAAACTTTCCATTGACGGTCATCTAAGTCCGGCTATGATGCAAGCCTTGAACTCGCACCCCAAGGTCCGCGTCTCCGCCTGATGCCGCCGCTCCTTCGCACCCTGCGCCTCCGCGACCTTTTCTTACTCTTCATCGGCTCCGTCATCGGCTCCGGCATTTTCCTAACTCCCGGCCTGATCCTTCGTCAGCTAAACGGCTCGGTTGGCTTCTCACTGCTGGTCTGGGTAGTCGGCGGCGTCCTCTCTCTCCTCGGCGCGCTTACTTACGCCGAGCTCGCCGCCACCAATCCCGAAGCTGGCGGCCTCTACTGCTTCATCCGCGACGGTTTCGGCCGCGTCTCCGCCTTTCTCTACGGGTGGTGCCTATTCTTGGTCATCGCCAGCGGCTCCGTCGCCGCCTTGGCCCGCGCCTTCACCGAGCACTTAGCCGAAATTATTCCCCTCAACGCCCTCGGCAAGACCCTCCTCTCAGTCGCGATGATCGCCCTCGTCACCGCCGTCAACGTCTGGGGCACTCGCAAAAGCTCCGATCTTCAAAATTGGACCACCCTCATCAAAGTCGGCATCATCGTGATTCTAAGCGCCATCCTGCTTTCGCTAGGCAGTCACGCGAGTGACTTGCCCAGCGCTCTCGGCACGACCCAGCACGGTCTCGGCCTTCTCTCGAATTTCGGCCTGGCCATGATCGCCGTTCTCTGGGCCTACGAAGGCTGGCAGTTTGGAACTTATAGCGCCGGCGAAGTTGTCGATCCCCAGAAGGCCTTCCCCCGAGCTTTCCTGCTCGGCTCAATCTCCCTCGCCGCCCTCTACGTCATCGCAGTGATTGCCTATCTCGTGGCTCTCGGGCCTGCAGGCGCCACTGCCAGCAACACCATCGCGTCCACTTCGGTCGGCGTCGTTCTTGGCCGCAAAGCCGAAATCATCGTGGCGATTACCATCCTCATCTCCACGTTCAGCGCGGCCAACAGCGTCATCCTCACGGCCCCGCGCGTTTTCTACGCCATGGCCAATGACAACCTCTTCTTCAAGAAACTCGCCGAAGTGCATCCGCGCTTCCAGACGCCCGCCGCAGCGATTGTGGCGCTGGGCGGATGGTCCGCGGTCCTCGCGTGCGCCGGGAAATTCGCCGATTTAATCGGCGGCGTCATTTTCATCGGTTGGATTTTCTACGGACTCGGCGCCGCGGCCATTTTCCCGCTACGCCGCGCCGCGAAAGGCCTGCCCATTCCCTACCGCGTCCCCGGCTACCCCTGGACGCCTCTTCTCTTCGTACTCGCCGCCGCCGCCATCGTCGGCAACGCGGTCGTCGTCGCGCTCTTCGATCCGAAACAATTTGTCAACCTGGCTATCGCCATCGCTCTCTTCGTTCTCGGCGTCCCCGCCTACTTTTTCTGGCGCAAACGAGCCGCAATCACTTATTGACGCGAGCGACTCGGATCCCTAGAGCGCGGCCCGCCGAGTTTCTGACGCCTGGCTATCTAGAATTTCTGGAAACTTTTTTGATTGCCGCGGTGTCAAACCGACTATCCCGGGATTCGTTCGCGGTTTGTCTTCTCGCAGGAAGGCGCCCGATGCTCGAAGCGCGAGGGCTCACGAAGTATTACGGCTCGGTGCTCGCCGTGCACAGTATCGATTTCTCTCTCGAGCCCGGCCAGGTCCTCGGTTATCTCGGTCCCAACGGCTCCGGCAAAAGCACCACCGTAAAGATGCTTATAGGGCTGCTGGAACCTACCAACGGGCAAGTCCGCTTCCAAGGCAAAAATATCCAGGACGATCTAGTCGGGTTTCGCAAACATCTCGGCTATGTCCCCGAGGAGGCCAATCTTTATCCCTACTTAACCGGTTACGAATATCTCGAATTGGTTGGCACTCTGCGTGGCATGGCGCAGCAACGCATGAAAGCGAAGACCGATTCCCTTCTGGAGTTGTTTTCGCTTTTTCCGCAGCGCCATCTATCGATTGGATCGTATTCCAAGGGCATGCGCCAGCGCATCCTTCTGATTTCTGCTTTGCTGGACAATCCTGATGTGCTCATCCTTGACGAACCGCTATCTGGGCTTGACGTCACCTCGGCGCTCATCTTCAAGAATCTGATTCAATCGCTGAGCGCGCGTGGCAAGACTATTTTCTATTGCTCGCACGTTCTCGAAGTCGTGGAAAAAGTTTGTTCGCGACTGCTCATTCTGAGAAAAGGCCAAGTCATCGCGAGCGGTGCAACAGAAGAGGTTCGGCAGCGCATCGGAGAATCCTCGCTGGAACAGATTTTTCTAAACCTCGTCGAGGATCGCGACGTCGCCCAAATTGCAAACAACATTGTTGATGTAATGGTTTCCGCGTGATCGCTCGAATCAAGCAATCTTTCGGCTCGACGTGGGAGACTTTTTCGCAAAGGCCCTTCGCAACGCTTCTCCGTGTCTTCATCGGCCGTGTTTTTCATGGAGGAGGAGATTCCGGCGCAAGCGAGATGGACGTCGGTCTCGGCGTCATTCTGATTCTGCTAGCGATGCCGGGCACGCTGGTTTCTCTGCTTCTCTTTGAGAAATATGGCTCTCTGATCCGCTGGATGCGCGGCGAGGCAGCCTTTGATCCGTTCACAGCAACCATTCCCGACGAATATTTCTTCATCGTCCTCAGCATGGTGGTCACGGGCGCTGCCGCGATCTGGCGCTGGGATGCATTGTTTCTCGACCGCCGCGACTACACAAACATCGTTCCCCTTCCTATCTCGTTGCGCCGGATTTTTCTTGGGAACTTCGCGGCGATTTTACTTCTCGCCGCCGCGCTCACTCTCGACGTAAACAGCGCCAGTTTTGTTCTCTTCCCCGTCGCGGTCGTCGGGTCGCAAGTCTCTCTTGCAGTGTTTTTGCGCTTCGCGGCAGGCCATGCTGTCACGGTCGTCCTTGCCAGCGCGTTCAGCTTCTTCGCTGTTTTCGCGGTGATCGGCTTGCTGATGGCGATTTTGCCCTACGCTCTGTTTCGCAGAGTTTCGATGTACGTTCGTTTTCTAATCGGGCTCTTCTTTCTTACGCTTCTCGCAACCAGCTTCGCCGTGCCTTCCTTCCTGGCGCAAGCCGCGCGTTTCAGGAATTTCGCCGTCAATCGGCTTCCGCCCGTCTGGTTTTTAGGACTCGGTCAAACCTTTTGGGGCAACGGCACCAATCCGTTTTTTGCCGCCCTGACGCGCACCGCGTTGCTGGCCATCGGCTTTTCTGTAGCTATCGCCTTCCTGTCTTACGCGCTGGCCTTTCGGCGCTCCTTCATCCGCATTCCGGAAACTGCGGAAATCGGCCCGCTACCGCGCTCGCAATTTCATCTGCTCCCCCTTGGACTACTCGACCGCATTCTTCTGCGAAATTCGGCGCAACGCGCTTGCTTCCACTTCATCACGCGAACGCTTTTCCGCAGCGAAGCTCACTTGCAAATCGGCGCAGCCTTTGTCGCCATGGGCTTAGTCGTGAGCGCGCAATCTCTAGCTTCGGCATTCCATAGCAGCGCGGCTGCCGCGCTGCGCTATCCTTCCGAGGATCTTCTGAGCATTCCATTCATTCTGAGCTTCTGCATCGTAGTTGGAATTCGTCTTGCCTTCGAGATTCCTGCCGACCTTCGCGCCAATTGGGTGTTCGCGCTTTGGATTGACGCGAACACTTTGCAAACTCGCTCAATCGCCCGCAAAACCCTGCTTACTTTTTCGCTGGTCCCGTTAGCCCCAATCTGCTTCGTCACTTCGTTTCTCTTTTGGGGCTTCGGCATTGCTCTGCTGCATACCGCCGTCTTCACCGCGTGCACTGTGGTTTTCGTGGAGCTACTTTTGCTGCGCTTCCGCAAGATTCCCTTCACGTGCTCGTACCCGCCGTTTCAAAGCCACTCAGCCCTTGTGTTCGTGGCATACCTTTTCGGCTTTTTGACTTTCACGTCCTACATCCCCGAACTCGAATCCTGGTCGCTCGCGGATCCCTGGCGGGTCTCTCTTTTTGTTCCGTTCATCGCCGCCATCTTAGCCGGCATCTATTTCTACCGGAAACAGATGCTGGATATGGACAAGCGGCTCATCTTCGAGGAAAACGCGGCGACCTATTTCTAATCTAAGGCGGGAAATTGGGTTGGACTTGAATGCGCCGTGGTGCACGGAGTAGGCGAGGTCAGTATGCTTCGGCGCGAGCACCCAGTAGCGAATTCCCGCCGCTCTTGAGGAAGGTTTGAAGCGCTTCCAGATGAAGTTGCCGGGCTTTCTCAAGGATGCGGGAAAATTCCGTTTTGCCACGAAGGCCATCGAGCCAAGGATCGCGGACAAATACCTGATAGCAGAAAAAACCATGGTTGACCGAGCGCTCCAGCATCTCCATTGCAAGGTCTTCCGCTCTGAGATAACTCAACTGGCGCGACAGATAGTACATTCCTTCCGGATCACGAAAAGTAGCCGCCATCAGCTCCCGGCTCGCTGCCAAGCTCTCTTCACGGTTGCCCTCAACAAGCGCGCGCAGTGACGTAAGGTAGAGCTTCCCGAGCCTCCCGGGCTTGGTCTCTTCGTACTTGCGAAGTGCGGCTATCGCTTCTTCGCGGCGACCGAGCATGAAGAGAATCATCGAAGTGCCATATCCGTAGTCGCTTCGGGAAGCTTCCAAGGCGCGCTCGTAGGCGCCGAGCATAAAATAAGTGTGATTCAGGGTGAGAGAAATCTGGGGATCCAGCCGCCGCGCTTCCTGATGGGCAAGCAACGCCGGCGGTAACAAACCGCAGTAGCGGCAGACGTGGCCGAGCCCGGCGAAGAGTTCCGCATCTCCTCTGTGTTCGCGAGCGCGCTGAAGAAGACGGCGCAAAGCGTCGAGCGTTTGTCCCTGATCAACCTGCAGATGCGTGTACAGATGGTGGGCCAGGGGCAATTGGGGATTGAGCTGCAGCGCTTTCTGAAACGCGTCGTCGGCTGCGCGAAGGCCTTCGATAGAGCCCCGGTTGTATTTGTCCCAAAGCCAGCGCGCGCGGCCGAGCCGTGCCCAGGCGGGAGCGTAACTGGGATCCAGACCCAGACACTTTTCATAGAGCTCGATCGCAGCCGTCAATTGTTCCCACCGCCTGCTCATTTCGTTGGCTTCGAGATAGAGCCGATAAACCGTGGGGCTTGCGGGTCGATCCTGCTGAAGGACAGCCTGGGCGCTCTCACCGAGCGAGGGCAACAGGGCATCCACGACGCGGCGAACCAAAGCATCGTGAAGTTCGAGGAGTTCTTTGATAGCGACCTGGGCTGTGTGGGACCAGAGAAGGGTGCCGCTGGGGGCCTCGACAAGTTGGGCGGTGAGGCGCAACTGTTCTCCCACTGAAAGAATCGCCCCTGTAAGGATGACGTCCACTTCGGATTCTCTTCCGATTCTCTGTAGATCGGGAGCGTCCTGCGCATATTGCGCGGCCGCAAGGGAGGAGCGCACGACAAGGTTTTCCAGACCGGCGAGGGAAACGCTGATGGCCTCCGGCAAACTGTGGGTCAGAAACTGAATTTCTTCACTTGGGCGCAGCAGCCGGAAAGGAAGCACGATGAGGCGCTGTAGCCGCTGCGCGCGCGCCTGGGTTTCGATGCCTTCCATCAAGAGGGACCCGCGCACATCGTCCGCCATTTCTTCGGCGCTCTGATATCTCTCTTGCGGCGACTGGGCGAGCGCTTTATGTACGATGCGGCCCATCGTGGCAATCGCGGGCGATCCCATGAGGGCTGGTGGATGGACGTGCAGAACGGAGTGGGCTATTTCGCCGAAAGTGGCGCCGCCGAATGCGGGGTGACCGCTCAAAAGCTCGAACAATATGGCGCCAACGGAGAAAATGTCGGAGCGCGCGTCTACCGGTTCTCCTCGGAACTGTTCCGGTGAGGCATATCGCGGCGTACCTAAAAACTCTCCGGCTATCGTTGAGCCGCTCGTTGTCGAGACGGTCAGGTCGGCGGACTCGCGCCCGGTGTACTTGGCGATGCCGAAGTCGAGGACTTTAGCGCCACTTGGCGACAGCACGATATTGTCCGGCTTTAGATCCCGGTGGATGATCCCTTTTTTATGAAACGCGTCCAACGCCGACAGGATTCCCAGCACAATTTGCGCCGCGTCTCTGACAGGAACCGGGCCGTGCGCGATGCGACGGGTAAGGGTTTCGCCTTCGACGAACTCCATGACCAACATGAGGCGGTCCTGTTCTTCGGCGATGTCATAGAGACTGCAAGCATTTGCGTGAGACACCTGGGCGACCGCCCGCGCCTCTTGCCAAAAGCGTTCACGGCGACCCGCCGCTTTTGCCAGATCCTCCGGCAAGACCTTTATCGCAACATCGCGCCCCAAGCGCACATCGCGGGCGCGATACACTTCACCCATCGCGCCAGAACCAAGCGGGGCGACAATTTCGTAGGGACCAAGTCTGGTGCCAGGACCAAGAGACATAGCTTGCGTAATTATAACCCGAGGGGGTTGAGCGGTGGCGTTTTGGGGGCGAGTGGTTGGGGAATGCCGAGCTGGAGCGGAACTCGACTGGAGATTGGGGTTCACCGTTCGGCTGGTGGCAGGATATCAGCTGGGCGTGCGTGAAGACCGACGGAAGCGGCATGCTCGCCGACGGCGAGATCATTCTTTTTGTGGACAGCGCGGGATTCGAGAGTTACGCGGATGCCGTGGCGCGGGCGCAGAGTGATGGAGGCGAGTGGGACTACGGGATGGCCTTCGACTATGCGGAAGCGGTAGTGCTGGGCGATGGTGGCGAGAACCAGGGCGGCTTCCATTAGGGCGAAGGAATTGCCGATGCATTGGCGCGGGCCGCCGCCGAAGGGGAAATAGGCGAAGCGGGGCAGACGTTTTAGGAGGTCGCCCTCCCAGCGATCGGGGAGAAATTTTTCGGGGGCATCGTACCAGCGCGGGTCGCGGTGGACCGTCCATTGCGCAAATGAGACGCCGGAATTTTTGGGAACGGAATAGCCGGCGATTTCGTGGTCTTCGATGCAGGTGCGGGCGGTGCCCCACGCAGGAGGATAGAGGCGGAGGGATTCGGTGATGACGTGATTCGTATAGGCGAGTTTCGGCAAATCGTCGAGCGAGGGGGCGCGGCCGGCCAGGACGGCGTTTAGTTCGGCGTGGAGCTTAGCTTCGACGGCGGGATTTTGCGCTAGGAGCCACCACGTCCAGGCAAGAGTGTTTGCGGTGGTCTCGTGGCCGGCGAGAAAAAGCGTGATGGCTTCGTCGCGAAGCTGTTGATCGGTCATGCGCGTGCCGTCATCGTCTTGGGCGGCGAGCAGCATGGAGAGGAGATCGCCAGCGTCGCGGCCGGCGGCGCGCTTCTGCGCGATGATGCGGTAGAGGATTTTTTCGATCTGGCGGATGGCGCGCTCGAGCTTGAGATTCGTGGGCGTGGGCAGCCATTGGGGAACAAAAATCGTGCGGCGGAAATTCGCGCCGAACTCGAGAAGAAGCTCGAGGGATTTGCCGACGTCTTGCGCGTCGCGTTCGACGTCGGCGTCGAACAGCGTTTTGCCGACGATTTGCAGCGTGAGGCGCATCATTTCTTTGTGGATGTCGCGCTCTTCGCCGTCGTGCCATTCGTGCAGGAGTCGCTCGGCGTATTCGACCATCGTCGAGGCGTAGCCGGCGATACGCGCGCGGTGAAAGGCGGGCTGCGCGAGACGGCGCTGCCGGAGCCAGAAATCGCCTTCGCTCGTGAGCAGGCCGTTTCCGAAAACGCGCTTATTGGCTTTGAGCACGCGGCCTTTGATGAATTTTCGCGGGTGAGTGACGAGGACATCTTCGATCTGGTCGGGATGATTGATGAGGAGGATTCGGAAATTGAGGATTTGAATGCCGGCGAAATCGCCGTACTCGCGGACAACATTCGAGAAGTAGACAAGCGGGTCGGCGCCGCTGAGCGGGCCTTGCCACCAACGTTTGAGCCCGAAAGCAGGACCGGGAGGGAATTTGCGGGTCGCGGAAGGGCTCATGAGTTCATGCTACGGGCAAGGGGAAACGGCGTCAACGCGCGGCGGGTCATGGAATTATCGGCGCCCCGCCGCGCGAAGCCCAGAGACGAAAAAAGCCGCGCTGAAAATCTATTGAGACGTTTGAAAAACCGGCTGCCGCGAGGCGACCCGGAGCGGCGGAAGGGGCAAGCGGCACAAAGGTACTACGAATGTGCGCGATGCGGTGCAGCCAGCCATCCGGAATGTCGAGAGCGACGAAAACGCCAGCGGGACGGAGCACGCGAAATACTTCCGCAAACGCAGCGTCCTGCGCCTCCGGAGATTTCAGATGGTGCAGCATGAGCACGGCGATCACTGCGGAAAATGTTTTTCCCGGGAAAGGCAGGGCGGACGCATCGCCCTGCAACACTTCGCAGTCGGAGGCAGGGCTGCCGTTTTGGCGATGATTACGAGCGGCAAGCTTGGTGACCAAATGGCGGCTGTACTCAAGGCTTGTTACACGCCGAGCGCGACTTCGCAATTCTTCCGTCGCAGCGCCTGCACCGGCGCCAATTTCCAGAACGTGGTCGCCCAAGTCCGTGCCCGACAGCAGCCATGGGAGCAGCTTTTCGCGCGTTATGCGGCGCCAGAACGTCGAAGAACAAAGCCAGTTCTCAAGACGGTTCACTGAGAGGATTCCTAACTTCCGCACGACTAGATTGCGCCGCGCTGCTGAGGGCCGAGGAAACTTTCAGGAACTGATTATCGCAGCATTGCGAAGGAACTTGCTATCGAAGGATAGGTCCAATTCGGCGGAGCGAGGCAGCGAACTGGTTGGCGTTGTAGGCGGAGGGGTTCTCGAGTTCGCGGAAAAGTTCATTGATGGCGGCGCGAACTTCGTCTGCGTTTGCGGGGTTCGCGTTTCTGCTATAGGAGATGTAGAAAGAGTCCATGGCCATGGCGGCTTGTTCAGCGGAGCGCTCGCCGTCGAGAGAAATCGCTTCGGCGTCGTCCGAAATTTGATGCAGGGTGCGCAGGACGAGAGATTGATCGTATTGCATGGCGGCGAGTTGCTCTGCAAACTTTTGCGCGATGGGAGCAGCGGCAGAAGCGGAGGCCGCGACGGCATTGCGATCTGGATTCAGCTTGGACATTTCATCAGAAACTTCGGAGATGCGGCGATCGAGTTCCTGAGCGTCCGCAGAATCGATTTGTTTTGCGAGCAAACGGAAGACGGCGTAGCGCGAGCTGTTCCAGGGAGGATCGCCGGGGCGGCGACCGGCGAAGCCATGCGCCTGGCGCCAACTGTCTTTTGCCGGGCCGAGCGCGTGGTGGCACGCAAAACAGGAAAGCTCGGAATATTCGGGCCAGGCATCTTTTTTGTCGAAGCGCTCGCCTTTTGCGCGCCACACGAGGCGATCCATTTCGGCGCGGAGTTGCACGGCCTGGCCGGCGCTCCAATCGCGGACGCCGGCCCATGCTGCGTCTTCGACGGGTTTTCCGGGGGCGGATTCGCGTGGCGATTTCCAGTGGCGCGGCATAACGGCGGAAAAAGAATCCAGCTCGAAAAAAAGATCGGGGTGGCCGGCGGCGATCATTTCGTGGTCGACAAATTTGTCCTTGGTCCCGAGATGGCAGCCAAGACATTTTTCAGTGCGGTGGATGACGTTACGCGTGTCATACATGCCGAGAGCGACGGATTTTTCGTGGGTCCAGTCGCGCGTGGTGTGCGGGCCGAGCCAGGCAGAGGCGGGACCGTGACAATTTTCGCAGGAGACGCCGTCGGACAATTCGAAGGGGCGGCCGCGCTGTTCGGGCGTGGTGTAGAGCGCATGACAGGCGAGGCATTTTGGGGCGTCTTCGGCTTTTGTGGTGAGCTTCAGAATGCGGGCGATGCGTTCGCCGATGTCCCCGGTGAGGACCTGGTAGGCGCGGCTGTGTTTGTCCTTGATGATCCAGGTGGAATATTCGTTTTGAAGAATGCGGCTGCCGGCGACGGGCTTTACGCTGCCGTGACAGCTTGTGGCGGCGCAGGAGCCGGGGCCGATATATTTTTGCGGTTCGGACGACGTGTCGGCGGAAGCGGCCGCCGAACGATTTGGCGCGGGATTGCGATCTTTTGCGGAGGAAATGCGAACGGCGAGGGCGAACGGTAAAGATAGCGCGAGACACAGCGCCGCGCTCAGCCAAAGAGATATGGAGGCAATTCGCATTCGAGATGGCAGACGAGTCGGTCGCCTCATTATCGTGTGGAAGGCGGCGGCGGCGCGTTGCCTTTTTCGCAGCGTGGCGCGAAAAGGCAACGGGCTTCTATTTACAGGGCGGCGGGGCGCCAGTAGTATGCAGAAGAATCCGTACTATGCCCCGCGCCGCGCGATGCGACTCGCCCGGCACCTTCAGATGCGAGACGCCGCGCCGTGATCTTCGACGACTTGCGAGCTATTCAGCTTCGCTTCGGCTTCTTGCCCAAGGCGGAACTGGAAGATCTTTCTCAGCGTTCGCAGACTCCGCTTTACCAAATTCATAGCGTTGCCAGCTTTTATCCGCATTTTCACCTTGCGCCGCCGGCGAAGGCGGACGTGCGCGTGTGCGCGGACATGAGCTGCCACTTGAATGGAGCTTGCGAATTGCGGGCGGAGCTGGAGCAGCGTTTTGCGAAGAGCAGCACGGGGGACGTGACGATTCGCGATGTATCGTGCCTGGGACGGTGCGATCAGGCGCCGGCGGTTTCGATTAACGACGAAATATTTGTGAATGTGACGGCGTCTGCGGCGGAAGCGATTGCGCGTCGCGCGATTTTGGGCGAAGAAATTCCGGAGCCGCATCCGGAGCACGCGAGAGTTGAGTGCGCTTCTGACCCTTACGGCGACGGGGAGAGATACGGCGTCGTTCGGAAACTGGCGGCGACGAAGGATTGGGACGGCGTGCTTGCGGAACTTAAGGCGGCGGAATTGCGCGGGATGGGCGGGGCGGGATTTCCAACGAGCATGAAGTGGGATTTGGTACGGAAGCAGCCGGGGGCGGAGAAATATATCGTATGCAACGCGGACGAAAGCGAGCCGGGGACGATCAAGGATCGCTTCATCATGACGCACCTTCCGCATTTGGTGATCGAGGGAATGATTGTCGCGGCACTGGTTACGGGAGCGAGGCGCGGGATTCTTTACATACGGCATGAATACCATTTGCAAGAGGAGATTCTCGGGGAGGAGTTGCGGCGGTGTTATCACGCGGGGTTGTTGGGAAAAAACATTTTTGGGAGCGAGCTGATATTTGATTTGGAGATTTTCGTCAGCCCGGGCGGATACATCTGCGGGGAAGAGAGCGCGTTGATCGAGGCGATTGAGGGGAAGCGCGCGGAACCGCGAAATAAGCCGCCGTTTCCGGGGCAGGCGGGGCTTTGGCAAAAGCCGACGGTCATCAACAACGTGGAGACGTTCGCGAACGTGCCTCAGATTTTGGCGCGCGGAGTAGAGTGGTTCAAATCGCAGGGATCTGGCGGCTCGCGCGGGCTGAAATTTGTGGGAGTCAGCGGGCATGCTGCTCGGCCGGGGGTTTTCGAAGTACCGATGGGAATTTCGATGCGCAAAGTGCTTTTTGAGCATGCGGGAGGAGTGCGCGGCGGGCGGCAATTGAAAGCGTTCGCGCCTTCGGGGCCGTCGTCCGGGTACTTGCCCGCGTCGATGGTGGACGTGCGGCTGGACTTCAAGGCGCTGGCAGATGCGGGGTCGATGCTGGGGTCGGGCGCGATTGTGGTTTGCGACGATACGACGTGCATGCTGGATATGGCGCTGAACGCGGTGCGATTTTACCGGAACGAATCGTGCGGAAAGTGCGTGCCGTGCCGAGTGGGTTCGCAGAAAATGACGGATTTGCTGGTGCGATGGACGCACGGCGGAGTGCCCGAAAAACAGTATCGGGCGGACTTGGCATTGGTCGAGGAGTTGTGCCAGGCGATGAGTCTGACCTCGATTTGCGGGCTGGGGCAGATTGTGCCGGCGCCGGTGCAGTCGGTGCTGAAACATTTTCGAGAAGAGGTGGATGCGCACGTATTGAAGGGAAAGTGTCCAAGCGGGATTTGTTTTACGGCTGCGGCGCGGGCCGGAGAAGCGCAGCGCGTGGGGATTCGGCCGTAGCACTTTTTCTCAAGGTTTTAAGGCCGGTTGTGGTGAAAGGTGATTTTTAACACAGAGTTCGCAGAGGGCACAGAGAAGAGGAAAAGAAGGAGATTGTGAGCACGATTACCAGATTGCCGGAGCTTGTGGAGATCACGATTGACGGTCTGCCAGTGCGCGTGGCCGCGGGGACGAGCGTGTTTGATGCGGCGCGAATGAATGGGACGGCGATTCCTACGCTTTGCCATTTGCAGAATGAGACGCCGGTGGGGGTTTGCCGGCTTTGCGTGGTGGACACGGGTGCGCGGGTGCTTACGGCGTCGTGCGTGCGGCCGGTTGAGCCGGGAATGAAGGTGGTTACAAATTCCGAGAAAGTTTTGAATGCGCGTAAGACTTTGCTCGATCTGTTGATGGCGGATCATCCGACGCCATGCGCGAGACAGGAAAAATCAGGGGATTGCGAACTGGAGACGCTGGCGCGGGCGGCGGGAATCACGCAGCCGCGATTTGCGAAACGGACCTTTTCGCGCGGGATAGACGATTCTTCGATGGCGATTGCAGTGGATCACGATGCTTGCATCTTGTGCGACCGGTGCATCCGCGGCTGCGACGAAATTAAGAATAATTTTGTGCTGGGACGAATGGGGAAAGGCTACTCGGCGGGGATCGCGTTTGATTTGAATGCGCCGATGGGCGATTCGACGTGCATTTCGTGCGGGGAATGCATGGTTTCGTGTCCCACGGGTGCACTGACAAATAAAACAGTTGTTGGGACGTCGATTGCGGCGGGGCCGGATGCGCAGGGATTCGAAGCGGAAGAGCTTCTGCAATTGCCCGTATTCAAAGGCATTTCTGGGACATTTTTGGAGTTGAACCGCGGGGCAATCGTTAAACGGCGATTCCAGGGGGGCGAGATTATTTGCCGCGAGGGGGAGTTTGGGTCGACGGCGTTCTATATTTTGGAGGGTGAGGCGCGGGTCTCGCTCTCGGCGCCGATTGCTCACGTGAAAACGCAAGGGGGATCGAAGGGGCTTTTTAAGAAGCTCACGAGCACGCTGGCGGCGCGAGACACGGACGTCCGTGAAGAAGAGGCGCGCGATAGAACGATCCCCATCGATGCTTCGGTGGACCTGGCGTATGGAAATCCCGTGGCGGAACTGGGGCCGGGGGATTTGTTCGGCGAGATGACGTGCATGAATTTTTATCCGCGGTCGGCGACGGTGATTGCAGAAACAGAAGTGGTGGCGTTTGAAATGCTGCGCAACGTTTTGGACATTATGTTGAAGAACAAAACGTTCCGGGCGCAGATCGACCAGAATTACCGGCGGCGGGCGCTCGAAAATCATTTGCGAGGCGTGCCGATGTTCACGGACCTTTCGCCGGACTTTATCGAACGTTTGAAACAAAGCGTGGAGCTGCAGCGATTTGCGCCGGGGCAGGTAATCGCGCGGCAGGGGGATGCAGCGCGAAGCTTTTATCTGGTGCGTATCGGCTTTGTGAAGATTTCGGAGACGTATCCCGGCGGCGAGCTGGTGCTGGCTTATCTTTCGCGCGGCGATTACTTCGGGGAGATCGGATTGTTGGACGGCGGAGTACGCACGGCGACTTGCACGGCGCTGGACCATGTGGAAGTGGTGCGGATTTCGGGCGACGATTTCTGGGAGATGGTGGAGCGGTTCCCGAGCGTGCGCGAGGGATTGGAAGCAGTTGCAGCGGAGCGCAGCGCGCAGAATCAGCAGCGGATGCAGACGGTTCGCAGCGTGCCCATCGACCAATTTCTTTCGCAGGGATTAATGGAAGCGCAGAGCCTGCTGATTCTGGATTTGGAAAATTGCACACGGTGCGACGCTTGCGTGAACGCATGCGCAGATGCGCATGACGGCATTACGCGGCTGGTGCGGGAGGGCTTGCGGTTCGATCAATATCTGGTGGCGACTTCGTGCCGGCAATGCCGCGATCCGCTGTGCATGGTGGGATGTCCGGTGGGAGCGATCCGGCGGCGAAATTCGCTGGAAGTGATTATCGAAGATTGGTGTATCGGGTGCGGGCTATGCGCGCGGAACTGCCCTTACGGAAACATCAATTTGCACCCGTTCGAGGTAATGGTGGAAGACCTGGAGCGGCCTGGGCGGAAAAAAGCGGTGGTGAAACAAAAAGCTACCTCCTGCGATTTGTGCACGCATTTGAAGGAGCCGAGCTGCGTTTATGCTTGCCCGCATGATGCGGCGCACCGCGTGGACCCGCGGACATTTTTTTCGGAGATGTTGGGCGGGGGAGGGCCCAAGTGACACGACAACCGTGTCAGGCGCCAGATCAGACCGAATGATCGGGGAGATCGAGAGCACAGACTGAAGTCTGTGCCACCACAGAGGGAATGCTGCGTGAGGATCGATAAGACACAAAGGGGATGGGCGATAGCGTCGTTGGTGATTCTGGCGGTGCTAACGGCGGTATACGCGGTGTACGCCGTCCATGCGCCTGAAGGACCGTGTGGGGGAAGCGCACTAGGATTGACGTTCGGGGTGATTGGATTTGGCTTCATGATTTTTGCGGCGTTGCTGGGAGCGCGCAAACGAGTGCCGACCTGGAGATTAGGCCGGGCGCAAGCGTGGATGCGTGGGCACTTGTGGCTGGGATTGCTGAGTTTACCGGTGATTTTGTTTCATGGCGGTTTTCATTTTGGCGGGACGCTAACGAGCGTGCTGATGTGGCTTTTGATTGTTACGGTGGCGAGCGGCTTATTTGGCGCGGCCTTGCAGCATTATGTGCCTCCGATGATGACGGGGGACGTGAAGCTGGAGACGATTTACGACGAAATCGGAAATGTCCGGAGATTGCTACGGGAAGAGGCGGACCGTGCAATTGAGGCACTCTGCGGGCCGCTAGGGCTAGGCAAGGCGGGTAAAGAGGAAGTGCAGCGCGCGGGAGGATTTACGGCAGCGCGTGCGTCGGCCGTGACAAACAGCGGAGCGACGGTAGCCATAGCTGCGGAGATCGTAGTGCTGAGCGAAGCAGAGTGCGCTCCTCTTCGAAAGTTCTACCTGAGCGAGATGCGGCCATTTCTCGAACAGCCGAAACAGCGTGGGGCGCGGATTGGTAATGCAGACAGGGTCCATGGGGCGTTTGCCGGATTGCGGACACTCATGCCGCAATCGGCGCAGGCGACTTTGCAGGACTTAGAGGACATTTGCGATGAGGCGCGGCAGCTTGTGCGGCAGGAGCAGCTTCATCATTGGTTGCACGGCTGGTTGCTGGTACACATTCCGCTTTCGCTGGCTTTGATTTTGCTGGGGGCGGTGCATGCGGTGATGGCTCTTCGCTACTGAAGAAGTGGCGAGTGGTGTGTGACCCTTCGGCTTCGCTTAGGGTAAACGAGTGGCGAGAACGCGAACAACGAAGAAATTGGCGCAGCGGATCGACCTGAATTATTTCAAGAGGCCGACGCGGCTGAAGCGCGCAAAGTTTTGGTTGAGCGTGGGACTGCCTGCGCTGGCACTGGTTTGGATCGCGTGGATTGGTGTTGCGCGGGACTCGAGGGTGTATTCAAGCGGGCGTATGAGCGAAGCGCACGCGGTGCTGGAGGCGCAGTGCGCGGCATGCCACGTGAAGACGGCGGGGACGTTCTCGGCACAGGCCAGCGATGCCGCTTGCTTGTCGTGTCACGATGGACCGATCCATCACGCTACGCAGATGAAGACACTTGGCTGCACGGCTTGCCACACAGAGCATCGCGGGCGAGTGCGTATTGTTGCGGCGAGGAACGAGAGTTGCTCGACATGCCATGGTGATTTGAAAGTTGGCGGCGCGCAGCGCTACGCAGGGCATATCGAGAGCTTTGAAGAGGGACACCCGGAATTTGCGGCGCTGCGCTCGCAAGGCGGTAAGCCTGCGAGTGATCCTGGAACGATCAAGTTGAATCACGCGATTCATTTGAAACCGATTCGGCGCGGACCCAATGGGCCAAACGTGCAGCTGGAATGTGGAGATTGTCACCGGGCGCAGGCAACGCAACCTGGAATCGGGGGAGATAATGCAAGCTTTGGGGCGACATCCGCGAATTGGACATACTCTGACGCGCGATACGTTTCCACTGCGCCGACGTATTCCGAGAGCGAGGAACTCCTTTTGCCGCCCACGGGAACATTGCCGGGGTACCGCCCCCGAACGGGCCGCGAATTGATGGCCCCGGTGAAATACGCAACGGCCTGCGCGGGTTGCCATTCGCTGGCGTTTGATAAGCGCTTTACGGAAGGCGTGCCGCACGACAAACCGGAAGTGGTCCACGCGTTTCTTGTGAAGAAATTCAGCGAGTATATCGCGGCGCATTCTGGCGAATTGCGGGAGACGCGCGAGCCAGGGCGGGATTTAACGGGAAAGCCATTGCTGGCGGCTGTGCGCGTCTATGCGCCAAAGGAGTGGGTGGCGGCCCGGACGAACGACGCAGAAAAGCTTTTGTGGCGGAAAACCTGCAAACAGTGCCATGCCCTCACGGTGGGGGCGCAGCCAGATAGCTTGCCTGTTGTAGAACCCGCGCGAACGACGGTGCGATGGATGCCGCACGCGAAATTCGATCACGACGCGCATCGCGGGTTTTCGTGCGTGAGCTGTCATGAGAAGGCGCTAACGAGCACCGAGACGAGCGACGTGCTTTTGCCGGGGATTTCAACTTGCAGGACTTGCCATGCGCCAGGGCCAGCGCACGCGGAGTCGCGGTGCTTCGAGTGTCATACATATCATGATTGGTCGAAGAGGAAAGAGATCAAGGCGACGTTCCTATTGCCGGCATTACTAAACGGCGGGCGATGAAGTGCCGGATAATTGGTGAACCCGAGAGACTCGAACTTTCCGTGCCGAAAGGGGCAATATGGAGACTTGGACAATTTGCGCTTCCGAGGGCACGGCGTGCCGTGCCCCTACGAAACCGAGGGAGGCGAATGAGGAGGAGGAATGGCGGGGACTCGGCGCGGATTCCTGATGACGTTGGTTGTGGCAGCGATTTGTTCTGTGGCGGCGGACAGATCTGTGTTCGCGCAGGTGCGAAAAAATAATCCTTTTCCCTCACCGCCCCAGTCCGCAGAGACTGAGAATCCAGCCGAGACAGCCGCGGCAGCGGCAAAATCCGATTCAAATAAGGCCACGAAGCTCGCGCTGGAACAATATGAAAAAGTGTTTCGTGAGGACGTCGAGCGCCTGTACCAGTTGGCAAGCGAACTGAAGGAAGAAGTCGGCAAGACACCGACCGCCGAAGTGTTTTCCGTGCAGATGTACCGAAGGGCGGAAGCGATCGAGAAGCTCGCAAAACAGTTGAAGGTGAAAGCAAAGGGATAGAGTTAAGCAACTGGTGACCATGATGGCGAACAAGGGCCTGGTGGGCGCCGCCCGGTGAAAATCCGCTCTGAGCTCGAACCGGAATTGAATGGAACAAGCGAAGATTCGCATCAGAAAGGCAGTGGCGGCAGATGTTCCCGCGCTACGCGGACTGATTGAAGCGTCCGTAAGGAAGCTTCAGGCTGCAGACTATACGCTGGAACAGATGGAAGGGGCGCTGGAAACAGTGTTCGGAGTGGACAGCCAGTTGATCGCGGACGGAACATATTTTGTGGCGGAAGCCAGGGACATGAACGCGTCGCAGGAACCGGAGCGGGCGGCCGGTGGTCGCAACCCAGAAGAGGCATGGGCCATGGCCGGCTGCGGAGGCTGGAGCAAGCGCAAAACTCTGTATGGCAGCGATCGTTGGAGCGGGAGAGAGGATGCGCTGCTGGATCCGCAGCGCGACGCAGCCAAGATTCGGGCGTTCTTTATTCATCCGGCATGGGCGAGGCGCGGGATTGGGAGCAGGATTCTTGAGGCGTGCGAAATCGCGGCCAGTACAGCGGGCTTTACAAGCTATGAAATGGGCGCGACGCTGACGGGAGCAAAGCTCTTTGGAATGAGAGGCTATGTTGCCATCGAGAAGATCGAAGTGCCGTTGAAAAACGGATTGTCGCTGCCCGTAATTCGCATGGCGAAGCGGGCGTAAGGAGCAAGCACGCAAGTTGAGTTTTGTTGCACCACAAGCGGCGGCTCGCCGCAGAAGGCAGACCCTATATGTGCCCCGCGGGAACGGGAGAGCCGATCCATAGACGGATTAGCTTCCCATGATGAAGAGAGGCTTGTGTTGAAAGCTGGAAAATTGTGGGCGGAGCCGCTCGGTGTTGTAGTGCTCTTTGATGTCCACAACTTTCTTGGTGGATGTGATGGTTTCAATCGGGGCATTGCCGTAGCTTCCGTTATGGAGAACTACGAGGCGGCCATGCTCGCCCTTAAGGAGCAACTCCAGAGCGATGTTGCCATACGCCATCGGGACGATGGAGTCCACGACATCAGGATGACCGCAGCGGGCGAGATAGCCTAGCTTCTGATTGACGATATCTACCGTCTTACCGTTGTTAAATTTCGCGGATAGCTGTCTTATGCGGTCGGACACGAGATCGCCGATGCCGCCCAGCTTTTTGTGGCCGTAGGCGTCCGCGGCATCACTTTCAAAAATCATTTCGCCGCCTTCGAACATGGCGCCCTCGGAAACGAGAACGGTTGCGTAGCGACTGGGATTCCTGTTGCGGTCATGCACGAGAATTTCGGTCAGGCGCTCGATATCGAATTTGTACTCGGGGATGACGCAGCGGTTTGCCGCGCCAGCCATGGTGGGGAGCATCGCGGTGTATCCGGCATAGCGGCCGAAGACTTCGATGACCATGAAGCGCTCATGAGAGCCGGCCGAGGTGCGCAGGTCATTGACGAGTTGCAATGTTCGAGTGACGCAGGTGCTGAAACCAATGCAGTAGTCCGTGCCAGGAACGTCGTTGTCCATGGTCTTGGGGATGGCGATGACCTTGAAGCCTTCTTTGTGAAGCCGGACGCCATAGCTGAGCGTGTCATCACCGCCGATGGGAATGAGCGTGTCGATGCCGAGCCAAGCGAGATTCTTGAGTACTTCAGGGGTGAGATCGTTTTTTCCCGCGTTGAAAGTGTCTTTCAAGTGAGCCGGAACGCTGGATTTGCCGACCCGGCCGGGATTCGTGCGGGAGGAATGGAGGAATGTGCCGCCGGTGCGCGCGGCGCGCTCGACGACTTCCTGCGTGAGGACGAGGAAATTGTCGGAATTGTCGTAGTCTTTTTCGCGGACCATGTCGACGAGGCCACCCCAGCCGTGACGGATGCCAATGACTTGGTAGCCTTCGTGAAGCGCGCGAATGGTGACGCCGCGAATTGCGGGATTCAAGCCGGGGACGTCGCCGCCGCCAGTGAGGATGCCGATGACGCCTTTCTTGGTGTTGATGTTTGCCATGAGCCTAGAGTCGCCCTTTCCGAGAGATGGTGAACCGACAATTATCCACGCGAGAGGGATATTTAGAAAGTGCGGAACGCGATAGAGATCTCAGGCTGCGGTCCTCAACACTGTGCGATATCGCTTGGATCAGGGTTGAATCTGGGTGCCGAGAACGCCGAGGAGCTTGGCGAGCCAGGAATGCAGCGCGGGCCATGCCGGGCCGGTGACGAGGTTGCCGTCGACGAGGGCGTCGGTCATGGGGAGGTTAACGTAGGTGCCGCCGGCGATGGTAACGTCAGGGCCGGTGGCGGGATAGGCGCTGCACTTTTTCCCTTTGAGAACGTCAGCGACAGCCAGAATTTGCGGGGCGTGGCAAATGGCGGCGAGGGGTTTGTTGGCTTTTGAAAAATGGTGGACGATCTCGATCACTCGAGGGTTCAGACGAAGGTATTCCGGCGAGCGGCCGCCTGGGAGGAGCAGCGCGTCGTAGTTCTCGGGTTTCACTTGGTCGAAGGTAGCGTTGAGCTCGAAATTGTGGCCGCGCTTTTCCGTATAAGTTTGATCACCTTCGAAATCATGGATACATGTGGGGACGAACTCGCCAGATTTCTTGCCGGGACAAACGGCGTGAACCGTGTGTCCGACCATCTGAAGCGCCTGGAACGGAACCATCACTTCGTAGTCTTCCACGTAATCGCCGACGAGCATGAGAATGGATTTCTTGGACATGGAACCTCCACGCAGAGATTGTAACCGAGGAAGGGGATTGGCCAAAACGAGGTAGGAAACTCCGGGAAGAAATAGACGAAGTGGGCTGCACAGATTGTAGGGATGCCACTAAGAGAAGGGTCAGAAGCAGGGGTGAAACCGTCTCAAATCGAGACGCGAGAATTTGAATCGATTGAAGATGAGATATCCGCGGGTGAGAGAGCGGAAGAGAGCGGTGTGGCTCGTATCGATGATCTTGCGTAAATTTCTGAATCCAGAGGACGTAGGAGGAATTATTTCTATGCTGAGTTTTGCGAGTACTCTGGCTAGCTAAATGCATTTACTAAAGCGGGGTTAACTTCGCCGGACTATCCGGCTCCAAGGAAATGATCGTGAAAGATTTCAAGCGAATAATAGTTGTGTGCCTGTTGGCAGGGCTCGCCGCGATACGGATCGGATCCGTTCTAGTGGGCGCGCAAATGGCCGACATCCCAGAAGCAAAGCGAAGGGTCAAAGTCCTGGCAAAGCCTCAATATCCCGATCTCGCCAGAAAATTGAATCTTTCGGGGGTCGTGAAAATCGAAGTGACCATAAAACCCGACGGCAAGGTGAAGAGAACACACATTGTGGGCGGCCATCCCGTTCTGGCAGCAGAAGCCGAGCGAGCGGCGATGGTGAGTGAATTCGAACCGGGCCCGAAGGAAACCACAGAGGTGATTGAATTTAAGTTCAGTCCTCAATGAGCGACCGGAGTCTACGGATAAAAGAGGGCGGCTATCCTTCGCGAGGATAGCCGCCCTCTACATTTTCAGACTAAGGTTACTGCGCGTTGACGGTAGCAGCCACGACGGGCTCGGCGGAATCCTGAATGGTGAGCATGTCGGTGCGCACCTTCTCCCACTCGAGCAGATTCAGGCCGTAGGAAGTGAACAGCTTGCGGATGTGCGCGGAGTCCCAGTTTAAGACCTTTTCAAGCACGGGAACAAGAACGCTCATGGCGTTATCGCTGAGTACGGTGCGTTTTGCGACGCGGGAGATGAACTTTGCTTCAGAGACGGCGATGGTGAGACCGTCGTGCTGGTTGACGTGCATCATGACGGGGAGATCGGAGCTACCGTCACCCATGTAGATGATGTGGTCGTGGCTGATGCTGAGCTCGGCGCGACGCTCTTCGAGAATGGTGATTTTGCCCCAGCCAGCCGAGGCGCGAATGATGGATTCGACTTCGCCGGAAGATTCGTTGTAGCGAAAGCGCGTGCCGAAAATGTTTTGCGGCGGCACGATGCCTTCGAGAGCGGACTGGATGATTTCCTGCGGCGCGGCGGAGATGACGTTGAAATGAAATTTGTAGCCTTCCGCGAGACTTTCGAGCGCGCGCGCAAATAGGGCAACGTTGTGCTTCAGACGAATGCGCTTGCCGGTCGCGACGAGGTGCTCGCGGCGAACGCGGCGGAATTCCGGGTCGTGCAGAATCAGGTAGCTGAGTTCGGCGCCCTGCTGGACGAGGTTCATCTCCGCAAGGCCTTTGACCTTGTCGTGGAACCCGCTAAAGCCGATGAGCTCGGAAAGAACCACACCCGAGTCGTTGAAACTGAGTGTCTGGTCAAAATCGCTCGCCAGAAGATACTGCTTAAGCATGTTCTAGTACTCCTTCTTGTTTCCTTATTGACCCGCGTTCAGCGAGTCCGGCCCGCCCTGGGTGCGGCACCAAAACCCCCTACTCTTACTACGATAGCCTTGTTCCCTAGAGGGGCCCCACGAATTATTTTGATGGGTGCTATGCGTCAAAAGCGTTAACGAACCATTATACCTTGATTAGATGTGCCCTACCGTTAAAGGATACAAAGGAAAGGAGATGGGTACGCTTTTGTGCATCGGAAACGAGCAAAACGAGTGTCTATAAGAAGATACCGATGGCGAAGAAAAAGTGAAAAAACTGCTGCAAGCTATCGAGAGGGGAGGCTTCAAAGACCCAAGGCGTTCATTTTGGGTTCCTCGTAAACCCCGTCCTCGCCGGGGTAGCGGAGGCGGGCCTGAAAGCGACCGGTCTCCTTGGCCAGCGCCCATACGAGGCTTTCGCCCGCTGGAAGAGTCTTGGGGACGCTGCGGAAAACTTCATCCTGGTAAGCGAGGGAGGCGTCGATCCATTGCCAACCTGTTTTCTCGAAGGCGGCCATGACATCTGGGAGAACGAGGGCATTCAGGGAGTTGTAGTGAAGCAGGAGGGTGTGGCGAATGTCGCGGCCAAGTACATCGATGGCAAGCTGGCGGTAGAAAGTGGCGCGGTCAAGAAGATGCGCGATGAGGTAGTCACGATAAGGCTGGATGCTAGCTTTGGGTTGCTTTGCGAGTCGGTCACCCATGCGTTCGTTGATATACCAGTCCGAGGTGTCGATGGTGACGTGGCCGACGCGATAGCCGCTTTCTTTGAGGAGAGCGCGAAAGCGGTCACGCTTGTCGACGGTGTCGCCCTCTTTGAGAAATGGGTAACGAAATAGAGGCGTTTTATTTTGGTAGGGTTCAATGATTTTTTCGTCTTTCAAGAAATCGACGGCGAAATCGGCGTAGCTCGTCGGGCCGCAATAATTCAGGTGGGAGTAGGAGTGATTGCAGATCATGTGGCCCGCCTGATCCCATGCGGAGAGGAGCTTTGTGCCTTCGTATTCGTCGACGCGCATCCCGCAAACGAAGAGAGCGGCTTTGATGCTGCGGCTGTCGAGAGCCTTCAGAATACGGGAATTGGCCTCCGGCCATGGGAGGCCAGTGTCGAGCTTCAATCTCGGGTCGTCCATGGTTATGGCCAGCTGGGGCGGTTGAGCCTTGGAAGCACGCCCAGGGGCCGAGGCTGACTGCGGACCGAGCGCGTGAAGAGCGTCGGTCAACGGCACGACGCAGGCGGCCGCCGAAACGGTTTTGAAAGCGGAAGTGAGGAATTTACGACGATTCATGACGATAACCTCAGAAAAAGGAATTGAGCCATGAGCGGGCTCGAACGAAAAAAGAATCCAAGGAAGTAGAGGTGCCCGAAGAAGCAGATGTATTGGGCTGGGACCGGAGCTGCTCGACAGGTTCATCGGTGACCGAATAAAACGCGCCGTTGCCGGAATGAATATAGAGGCGCTGCATTTCCGCGCGATTGAGCGGGCGGGCGCCGCGGCGGCCGAAAACAGCGAGCTGGTTGCCGGATTCATCGACGGCGCGGTCGCGGTCAATACCTTTTGAAATGGCGAGCGCGGGGCCCCGAGTGCGCGCCGTCGCGATGAGCTTCGGCGTCGGACGCGGGCTGAATCCAGAATAATGGGCAGGGTCGTCCCACGGAGATACGATTTGCAAAATACGCAGGCCGTTTCTTCCATCGGCGACGAAGGCGTAAGCGCTACCGGCGACCATGCCGATTTTCACGTCGTTGACGTCGTTGAGCTGGCCATTGGACGAGAATAGCTGATCGAGTTTTGGAGCGCCGGGATTTTCCACGTCGATGATCGCGAGGCCTTGTTTGCCCGCGGAGACGTAGGCGTAAGTGCGGGCAACGTAAACATTCCTGGCGTCTTCGAGAAGCACAAGCGCTTTGGCGATTGCTTTAGGCTGCGCGAGATCGGTGACGTCGAGAACTTTGAGGCCATCGCTGTCGGCGACGAACGCGAAGCGGAACTGCACGGCGACGGCACGCGGGCTGTTGAGAGTAGGGGCGCCGATTGTAGAAGTGATGCGTGGAGCGAGCGGATTATCCAGGTCAACGACGACGAGAGACTTGTCGGTAAGGATGTAGGCATACGTGCCGGCGATGGTGATGGCGCGGGCGCCGGTGAGGACACCGTTGGGATTGAAGGCAAGGGCGCGCTTAAGAAAATTATTGGCGGGATTGCCGTCGAGGAGGGTCCCGACGCCGGGGCTGCTGGATTTCAAATCGGGATTGCCGATGACGACTAAGCCCTCTTCTTTGTCGGCGACGTAAAGAAAACCGTATAGAAGATGGATTGGTTGCTCTTCGTTATCGGGAAGCTGCTGGCGAAGTGGATCGACACCGAGGGTGGTTGGCGATGCGACGGCTACAGCGTCCTTTGTGGGCACGAAGAAACGCTGGCCAATGGGAGAGACAGGCGCGGTGGTGATGCGCTCGGAGAAGCCTTTGTTGTCGATGTTGGCGACGTCATAGACGCGAAGGCCGCCGGACCCGGTAGCAGCGTAGGCGTATTCGCCGCGGGCTTGCACATCCAGGACATTGCCTTCGTGGCGATAGTAAGTGGAAATCTCGCGGCCGTGCCCGACGAACTTCTTGTAGTCGTCGGGATAGGCGATACGCTGGAGATCGCTGCCATAAACGGCCTCGGGCTCGTCATGCTCAGCGACGGCGATGGCTTCCAATCCTTTATTGCCGGTCGCGACGTAAATGTAGCGCCCCATGAAATTCATAAAATTCGTGCCTTGCAACAAAAGCTGAGCCATCCAGGCGTTGTTGTCGTTGGCGGCGGAGACGTGGCAATCGCTGCATTGCTTCGTTTCGGTGGCGCGAACAGTGTGCGGAACGAAGGTACTAAAGGCTTCTCCGGAAAAACCGGGCGCGGAAATGGTTTGCTGCGTGTAGTAGAGCCAGTCGCGATTCGCGTTTTGCGAACTGACGAGGATCGCGCAAGAAGAGCGCGCGGGAGCGATGCGGTGGCCGGTGACCGTGCCGTCGACACCGAGCATGAAAATGTCATCGCGAAGCACCTGAAAATTGTAGCTGGTGTAATTGCGAGTGGTGAGGCCTTCATTGTGCAGCATGGGTTTGCGCGCATTGGCCGTCATCTGCAGATGGCATCCGAAGCAGGTAGGTGTCCAAGATGTATGGCAGGAGTAGCAGGTCATCGAAGAATTGGCGTGGGCGAGATGTTCGTCGTCCTGCGGCATTTGCGTGGCGACGGTGCCGTCTTTGGTCATCAACTTGGCGCGAAATGATTTCATACTGAAGTGGACATTTCCGGGAGTGATGGAATCAAGAGTTTGGACGACTTCCCATTCCTTGTTCTGTTCGGACATGGAACGCTGAATCAGTGCACCGTCATTGCGCCACTCAAATCGTCGAAGTCCCCAAGGAGTGCGCAGAGCATCGAGATGACGTCCGCCCACGGGAGCGGCAGGTCCGGAAGTAACCAGCGTGGCTTTGTGACGAATCGTGCCGTGGCAATCGATGCAATCGATTTCGACCGCAGCGCGTGGTTCGCCATAAATTTTTCCATTGCCGTGATTGTCCTGCTCGAAATGGCAATCGTTGCACTGCATCCCTTTTTCAAGATGAATGTCCGCGAGATGAACCGCTTTTGAGAAGCGCTGTGGATCTTCAAACGGGATTCTGTTGCCATCCTTATCGAGCCAATTGCCTTTGCGGTCGTGCTTGAAGACGGAACGGAAAACCCAACCATGGCCGTGGAAATCGGCGAATTGCGTAGTTTTCAATTTCGCATTGAAATCGGGGCTGCCGAGATTTTCGAGGAATTTTTCATCGCTCCAGAGTCCGCGGGCAGCGGCGGCTTCAGGGTTGCGCAAGAAAGATTGGTAGCGCTGCTCTTCCGTCGGATTGCGCTGGTGCGGCGGATACATCTTGTCGCCGTCGCTTTCGTTGTCCCACCACGTAAGCCCAAAGTAAGTGGTGAGCATGTTCGTGCCGGGGTGGATGTGGCAAACCATGCACTGGCTCGACGGAATGGAACTCGTGAAGACGTGCTTGATGGGATGGCCGGGCTCGTTCTTCGGAATCGTCGGATCGGATGAGGCGCTGAATCCGGAGTGCCCGAACTGCGCATAAGTACCGGAATGTGCTGGATCGCGATCGTTTGCATAAATGACGTGGCATGCGCTGCAGCCGCTGGCGCGATAATCCCCGGGATGATCGTCGGTGCCCGGCAGCGACATCACGGGATCGACGAGGCGCGTTTTTTGTAAACCGAGAAAAACGGGATCGGTGCGGAGTTCGGTGCCAAAACCGCGGTCACTCAGTTTGTCATCGGGCTTACCGGGATCTTCTTCGCGATTCGGATTGCCTAGCTCTGACTTTTTTTCGCCACCGCGCTCGAAAACGCGGAGGACGTTCCCCGGCTGAGAAATTTCCCAGCGGAAAAGAGGTTCGAGTTCGGGGAGCACCCCTTTTGCGCGCGTCTCCTCGGGCGTGGGAGGCGGAAAGGATTTGATGGATTGAGGGCGGCCATCGCGGTCGTAGCTCTCGCCGAAGTGAGTATCCTTATACGGATAGCCGCCATTGTTGTAGAGCGCCGCGCCCCAGAGAAAACCGGTGTGCGTCATCATGCTGGTCGAAACGGCGCGGACTTCCTGTGCGTGGCAACCAGCCTCGCCGCACGTTTCTGGCGCGATGCGAAGATCGCCAGGATTCACAAACTTGATGAATTCGGGAGATTCCTGAAGCCATGTTGTGTAGGTGCGCTCGGGCAAAGCGGAGCGGCCTTTGAAGCTGGGATTCCGCGGTTGGACGTGTGCTTTTTCTTTCGCGGCGTTGTACTCGGCGGAATTTGGCGCCATGCCGGCTGCGACGGATATGGAGGAATTGCCGCCGTGGCAATCGGTGCAGCCAAGAAAGACCGTCTTTGTCGGGTGCATGGTCGGTTCGTCGGTTGTGGTGTGGCAAGAGATGCAGCCGGACGATTTGCGGGTGGCCTCTTCGGGGGACTGGCCGCGGATAGAGGAGGAGTCTGGCTTCGCGTGGACCTTCGAGGACGATTCGGCGTACAAAACCAAAAGAAAAGATAGCGCAGAGACGCAGAGCGCGCAGAGGTTTCGCAGAGGAGAGCGGCTGAATTTGCGAGGCGAAATCATTCGATGCGTTTCCTCAGAATGTAAACTTCGCGGAGCCGAAAAGTGAAAAAAGCGTGCGGCTCGTGTAGATATCTTTGAACCCGTCGCCTGGCTGCAACGCAGAGGCGCCTGCGGTCAGAATGATGTTTTCCGTTAGTGGCGGGCGGTAAGTCACACCGACGCCGAAGTCTTCGCCGATGTTGTGGCGAATCGGTGATTGAAACAACAAATATTCGAGAGACTCTGTTCGTTCAAACCGGAGATAGTTGAAATTCGCGAAGCCCTTGAGCTTGGGAGTAATGTCGAAATCCGCCCCAGCGTTGGCGATAAAGATTCCCGGATTTACGAAATTGGCCTGGCCTTCTTCTTTAGTAGAACGGAGGGAAGGGATCAGGCTGCCGTCCGTCGTGAGCGACACGCCGGAGCCAAGAAGACGGATGTCCTCGCGATTCCAAAAGCTGAACAATCCGCCCGCGAAATTCGGCAGATCTTCGATGGCATCGAATCCGCGCGCACGTCCATCGCGAGGGTTAGCGTCGCCCGAGGTGTAGAAAGTGGAGACGCGATAGCGAATCCAATCGCGGTCGTAGGAAAGCTCGACGGCGGCCATTTGCGCATTGACCGTGACGGGCCGCCCGGCGATGGGATTGAAGGTATCTTCGCCGACCGCTTGATAAAAAGCATGCGTGAGATTAAAGCGGCGAATGTGGCCGCTGCCTAGCCAGCCGAAATAGCCAACGCGAATGCCGTAGGCGAGAGGCCCGCCTCCTGGCCCCTGATTGATCACGTTGCCGATCGGGGCTGGCCGCACGAGAAAGCCGTTGTCATCGTAATGGATGCTCGGATCATCCTTGTTCCAGGCGCCGACAAACTCCGCGGTGTAGCCGGGAAAGAAAAAGTCTTGAACGTAGACGTTTGCCAGCAGGACTTGCTGGTGTCGCCGGTTAAAGGTATTGAGGCCGCTGTTGGTATTTTCTTCCAGGAGCTGAAAATAGGCGGCGTTGTATTCTATTCGATCGCTGTTCCAGTCGCCGAAAATGCGCAGACCGGGTTGCTCGTCGACGAAAAGGAAACCGCGAAAATCGGCGTTGAATTGCTGAATTCCGGCGCGTGCAGAGACGAAATCGTAATTGTCGCTGAGATCGTGGAGCTTCACCTCGACGAAAGCCTCTTGAAAGCCAAGATGGTCGTCGAAGCGATTGGTGCCCGCAAGCACGTTGGGGCTGACAATGCCAAGCTCGCGAACATCAAGATCGTTCAGGCTAAGCTCCGGCGTGATGCGAATGCGCCAATCGACTGGCTTGAAGGATGCGTCGCCGTGAAAAAGATCAAAGCTAAAACGCAACGTCTGATCCACAAATGCTTGTTCGCCGCGGCCAAAAAAACCAAAGCTACCGGGCTCGGCCGCGCTTACCCCGCTGGGCGAGGGTACGCGGCGGCCATCGAAGAATGTTTCCGACGAAGCGGTGATGTTCAAGAAAACCTGCTGGCCCAAGAGTTCAGGCCAGATAGGCTCGTCGCCCTTCAAGCGATTGCGATTGAAGGGGTCGTACCATTGCGGCTTGGCATAAAGATATTCGCCTTTTTGCGAATAGCGGCGATAGTCCGGTTGACTGAGCGCCCATCGATTGGGCACCGCGTTAAAAACATCAGCCACGGGAGGCAGGTATTCCGGCGCGAGCTCCGCGATGTATTTCGGATCGGAATCGAGGCGATGACGAAACTCACGATAGCTACCGAGCGTGGGCAATGAGCCGGGGGGAAGCGCGGGACCTAGTTCGGGAAGCCGCGGAAGGCGAGAGCGAAATTCAGCGCTGCCGGTGCTCACTAAAGAGATTTCCAGCGTGGTGACTTCGTTGGCGTTCAGCGCAAGATCAGGGATCGAAAAGAGAGCGTATCCCTCGGCTTCGACGTGAAATTCATAGTGACCGGGCGGCAGGAGCAGAATTCGGAAGACGCCTTCAGCGGATGGAACGGCGCGAACAATCTGGCCTGTCTGCAGGTTGCGAAGCGTCAGTTGAGCTGCGGCTACCGGGCGCGATTCTGTCGGCGAGACGGCCTCGCGCAAAACGCCGTCGAGAGCGGCGGTCGTCAAAGCCTGTTGCCGTGGAATGCGCTGGGCTGCCCCGGCCTCGGTGGACTTCTGCAGGGAGGCTTGCCCTCCCGCCACACCCTGGGTTTGCTGTCCGCCGCGAGCGCCACCGGCCGCAAACAAGGCGAGCAGCAACACAAGACTGGCGCAAGCCGCACAGCGGTAACTTCGATAGCTTCGCGAAACGAAAGAGAGCATGCCTGCGGCCTGGGAGAATTTGCGCAAGTAAAAGGGATCGCATTCTAGCTAACAACATCAGCGGGCGGCGGACAACCCATTTCCGCGCTGCATGAACACAGTGCGACAACACTTTGCAGGAGCCGCAATTGTTCACCGATAGGAATCGCGCGGACCGCGAAGGATTGAGAGGGGCGAGTCGGCGTGCTACTAAGGAAGATGCCCTCCATGCAGACGGAACACTCGATTCGCAAGCCGGTCGCGGCACACCTCGCGCTGAAGCGTCGCCGCAGAACCCTGGCTGTGGGCATTCTGTTGGCGATTGGGATTGCGGCGGTTTTGGCCCTTTTGCTGGTGAGCTGCGGCGGCGGGAGCAGCACGCCAGTGTCTCCGCCACCGGTAGCGTCCTTCCAGCCGCTGCAAATCGCGGACGTGCAGAGCATCGTGCAGGCGACCGTGAATTCCGCGAACGTCGATATGGTCGTGGCCGTCGTGGACCGCGCTGGATTCGTCTTGGGCGTCTACCACACCCAAAACGCCCCAGCCACGGCGATCGGAAATTTCGGACAGACGCTGGACGCGAAAGATTTGGCAGTTGCTTTGGCAAGGACCGGCGCATTTTTTAGCAACGATCAGGCGCCGCTTTCCTCCCGCACAGTGCGCTTCATCAGCGGAATTCATTTTCCTCCCGGCGTGACGAACCAGCCGACTGCCGCGCTTTACGGAATCGAGAATACAAATCGCGGCTGCACGCTGGTGAATAATGCAAGCTTCCAAAGTCAAATTCCTCCGTCTCTCGCATTAGGCGGCGGATTTGGGCCCGGCGTGATTACTGGAAAAGTCGACGAAATGGATTCGGATCCGCTTGCGGTGAACCCCGGCGGCGTGCCGATTTTTTATCAGAATGTCGTTCTTGGGGGCATTGGCGTGGTGACTTCTTCGACCGATCTGAACGTGGCTGAATACGCCGCGTTCGTGGGATCGACAACGCCGCGCACTGGGCCGTCGGATTCCTTTGGGCCAACACCAGCGCCTCCGGGAGCGGTCTCGATCAATGGAGTCACACTCCCCTTCGTATCACAGACATCGCTGCCCGCGAATGTCTCCGCGGGACCGGTCGCTGGAAGCGGATCGTATCTGGTTGCGCCCGCCAATAGCGCAGGGCAACCTCCGGAAGGCGATTTGATCACGCCTACGGCCGGGCCTCTCGGCGGATTAAGCGCCACAGATGTTCAAAACATTCTGGATAATGCGGAGGCGACCGCGGATCAAACCCGCGCCGCGATTCGTTTGCCCATAGGCGCGCGGGCGCGAATGACTATTGCCGTCGCCGACCTGGACGGCACGATCATCGGCCTGCGACGCATGCAAGATTCGACGGTTTTCAGCATCGATGTGGCAGCAAGCAAGGCGCGAAACATGGTGTATTTCAACAGCTCAGCGCGGACAGCCGCGGATTTGAATCAAGTACCCATGGGCACGGCCGTCACGAATCGTACGATCAGCTTTGGGGCGCAGCCTCTGTTCCCGCCGGGAATCGATGGTTCCCCTGCCGGACCTTTTTTCAACCTTTATCTGCAAGATCTTGCAAATCCTTGCACGCAGGGATCCCAGGCAGGAGCGCCGAACGTCAATAAAAGCGGCATCGTTTTCTTTCCGGGAAGCGCGGGGCTCTACCGCAACGGCGTTCTTGTGGGCGGGCTAGGCGTTAGCGGAGACGGCGTGGACCAAGACGACTACGTCACGAATGGGGGAGCAGCAGGATTCGAGGCCCCGGCAAATATACGCGCGGATCAAATTTTGATAGATGGCGTGCGGCTTCCTTACTTTAAGTTCCCGAGAAATCCCACGGACTGAACTCGTGAATCAGCGTCTGCTCGGCTCCAGTTTGCCGCGCGCCATTTGCGCCAGCGCGCGACTATATTCCTGCACCACTCCGGGCACCGTGCGGCTGTAAACGAATTGTCCGTCCTTCTGGCATTCCACCAACCCGGCTTCATTCAGGATTTTCAAATGGTGCGAAACGGTGGCCGGTGTAACCCCCTGTAGAGACACAATTTCGCCACAATTCATCACCCTTTCGCGGCCAATGGCCTCAAAAATCATAAGACGAGTCTCATCCGCCAAAGCCTTTGAAATCTTCTCGATCTGTGCGCGGTCCATATTCCTCCTTCATTCTAACGGAGTTCGTGGCTAAACGACCACAGATGCGCGAGTCAACCCCGCATCCGCCAAAAAAGACTGCAACCGATCATTTCGACGGTCATCTAAGTATCGAAACCAAGGGAAAGGCAAATCGGCCTGACTCCCAGGTGAGGCTTTAGCGCGGAGATGAGACAAAAGGAGAACATCATGAAAAGGCTCGAAGGAAAAGTGGCAGTCGTCACAGGCGGCAACAGCGGTATTGGGCTGGCATCGGCCAAGCGTTTGCAAGCGGAAGGCGCCCACGTCGTGATTGCCGGCCGCAATCAAAAGACGTTGGACGAAGCGGCCAAGGCGCTTGGCAATGGCGTGCTGGCAGTTCAGGCCGATGTTTCCAAGCTGGCGGATATCGACAAAATCTATTCCGCAGTGGAAAAGAAATTTGGAAAGATCGACGTGCTCTTTGTAAACGCGGGCGTGGCAAAGTTCGCTCCATTTTCAGACACAACGGAGGCCATTTACGACGATAATTTTTCGACGAACGTCAAAGGCGCGTATTTCACAATCCAAAAAGCAATTCCCTTCCTCAACGACGGCGCTTCGATCATTCTGAACACCAGCGTGGCGGGCATCAAGGGCACAGAGGGTGCGAGCGCCTATTCGGCGACCAAAGCAGCTCTGCGTTCCCTGGCTCGCACCAGCGCCGCGGAGTTGGTAGGCCGTGGCATCCGCGTCAATGCCGTTGCGCCAGGACCGATCGAGACTCCCATTTTCGGTCGTACGGGCTTGCCGCAAGCGGCGATTGACGAATTCGCGAAGAACATTTCCGCTAAAGTGCCGATGAAGCGCTTTGGACAGCCCGAGGAAGTTGCCGGAGCAGTGGCCTTCCTGGCATCTTCCGATTCGTCTTACATCACCGGCGAAGAGCTGCACGTCGACGGTGGCCTGGGCCAAATCTGAGGAAAGAAAGAATAAGTCAATTCGATGAAAAAAGGCGGCGTTGATCCGCCTTTTTGTTTAACACCTATCGACCGTGCGATGGATCCCCAGAAGTAGCGGAGTCCACGTCAAGAAACCACACATGGTCCGTGTCGGCGGGGGCGTAGCAGTTTCCGTCAGAGTGATAACCCGGCGCACAGAACGCGGTGCGTTCTTTGGCGCGAGGCGACTGCGCGTATTGCCAAACCTCAGCGAAGGGGTTTCCACTCAACGCGGGTGAGGGCGCTTCCCCCGGAAATGTGCACCCGGGAGAAGGTGGGCACGCGTCGTTGAATGCCCAAATCGTGAACGGCCGTGATTTACGCCCAAAGAAACCGAGGATGTCGTCGACGGTCGTAATTGTTGTTCGGGCGTCTTCTTTCACGGGGATTCCCGAGCAATAAAACCCGCCGCGGTAACCAATCTGCGTCAAGGCCCACAACCAACCCTGAATGTAGGAGTGATAGTTGGGTGAAAGACGTCCGCCCTCTTCCATGTCCAGAAAGATGATCGTGTTGCTGGAAAATCCTTCGCGCTTGGCTGCCTGGGCGGCGGCCCGTGCGTCCCCTTCGCCCAAACTCTCGGCAATCGACACGCTTTTTAGCTCGCGTTCTCCGCGGGCGCGGTAGAGAACTAGAAAGCCAAATCCCAGAGAGCGCAGAAAATCCCGTTTGCCGACCCAGGTGCTGGCTTTCTCTTGAGGAGGCGGGCTCAACCAATAGCCGGCGAACACGAAATCGCGCCGCAAGGTTTTCATCGCTTCATCGCCAGGATAAATGTTCCTGTCGAATCCGAGATAGGCACGTTTACCTTC
>JBARBE010000399.1:0-16888 GCA_049792735.1 Candidatus Acidiferrum sp. | reverse complement strand
ACTCTCCCGCGCATCGACCATCCACTTTTCTCGCTACTCGAAAAGCTTCTCTCGCTCCCGGATAGACACGCGGCGCAAAGAACTGTTACTTTTCTCCTGCCTTTCAACGCTTCGCCCAGGTGGCTCGAAATGACTTCCTCTCGAAGGCGACTCCTCGCGCTACTCGCCGTCATCGCTGCCGCGACTTTCTCCTTCTCCTATGCCCTTTCTTCTGCTACCCCATCTCCCCAACTCGCCTTCACTTTCGACGATCTCCCCGCCCACGGCCCCCTCCCTCCCAACGAATCTCGCCTCGACGTAGCATCCAAAATCCTGGCCGCCCTTCACGCCGCCCATCTCCCTCCCGTCTATGGCTTCGTCAACGCCGCCATCCTCGAAAAAGAACCTGACGATCTCTCCGTCCTCGAAGCCTGGCGCGACTCCGGCAATCCCCTCGGCAATCACACCTGGTCCCACATGAATCTCAACCAAAATTCTCTCGCAGACTTCGAAGTCAACGTTACCCGCAACGAGCCCCTACTCAACAAACTAATGGATGACGACGACTGGCACTGGTTCCGCTTTCCCTATCTAGCCGAAGGCGACACTCCCGCCAAACACGACGCCATCCGCGCCTACCTCGCCCAGCGCGGCTACAAAATCGCAGCCGTCACCATGAGCTTCAGCGATTATCTCTGGAATGAACCCTACGCCCGCTGCATGGCCAAATCCGACACAGCGGCCGCCGCCCAACTCAAAACCACTTACCTCTCAGCCGCCGACGCCAACATCACTTATTACCGCCAGCTTTCCCACACTCTCTACCACCGCGACATCCCCTACCTCCTTCTCATGCACATTGGCGCCCTCGACGCCGAAATGCTCCCCAAGCTCCTCGACCTCTACCGCTCCCGCGGCTTTCAATTCATCACCCTCCCCGAAGCCGAACGCGACTCCTTCTATCGCCTCGACACCAACCCCGCCCTCCCCGTTGGCCCCACCACTCTCGAAGACGCCCTCCGCGCCCGCAATCTCCCCGTCCCCGCTTCTCCCGCTCCACCCCTGGACTTCAACTCCCTCTGCCGCTGACAACGTGGCCCTTATCCACGCCAAACGCAACGAGCATCCTCCTCCGCTCCATTTTTTCGCTACACTTCTTTCGCCATGGATCCGCTGCGCGCTGCTTATGATGAGGTCTACGTCTACACGATGGGCCGCCCCGGCTTCATCCTTCAACACGTCGCGGATGCCTTTACCCTGCAAACCGCAACTCGCGAGACCAAGCCCATCGCCCTGGTCTTTGGCTTGGCCGGCCTCTATCTCCATCTCGAAAAACAGTTTTCCGGCCGTCAGGTTCAGCAACTGCACATGAAAATGGCGCGCTTCAAACGCGACTGGCCGGCTATCCAGCTCCCCGAGGATCGCGGCAACATCTCCGTCCTCGATGTCCTCGCCGCCGCTCCCAGGCCTCAGCGCGATAGCGCCATTGACGATTGGTGCCGCTCCGTCTGGACCGCCTATGCCGGCAATCGTCCAACCATCGTCTCTCTCATGCGCGAATATCAGATCGCCTGACCGCCGCCGCCGTAGGGCCCTGGAGCGTGGCGGAGTGGATTCACACCCCTCTGCCGCTATCCACGACTCACCCTCCTCTACAATATCCGCGCCCTCCATTCGTCTACAACATTGGATGGATGAGCCGGTGAGCGTCCTCTCGATGACCGAGCAAGACCGTCAAATCTCCGAAGTCGTCGCGGAACAGCGCTCGCGGCTCCGCAACTTCATCCGCCGCCGCGTGCCTGATCCCGCTGACGTCGAGGATATTTTGCAGGAAGTCTTCTACGAACTCGTCGAAGCCAACCGCCTGCTGATGCCCATCGGCCACTTGACCGGCTGGCTCTTTCGCGTGGCGCGCAATCGCATCACGGACCTCTTCCGCAAGAAGAAGCCGCTGCGCTTCAGCGACGCAGCGTTGCAGGACGAAGACGGCGCGCTATTGCGCATCGAAGATCTGCTGCCATCGCCGGACGCCGGGCCGGAAGCGCTCTACTTCCGCAATGTGCTTCTGGAAGAACTGGAACTCGCGCTCGAAGAACTCCCCGCCGAGCAACGCGAAGTCTTCGTCGCTCACGAACTCGAGGGCCGCAGCTTCAAGGAGTTGTCCGCGGAAACCAGAGTAAACGTCAACACGCTACTCGCGCGCAAGCGGTACGCCGTGCTTCATCTGCGCCAAAGGTTGCAAAGCATTCACGACGAATTCATGAAGAAATGATGCGGAAAAATACTGTGAAGAAATTGTTCGAAGAAATGAGGCACACAAAATGAAAAAGAAATGGATTTTTCTCATCCCAATAGCGATTATCGCGATCCCGCTATTCATCTGGATCGGCGGCGAACTGGTCATGCATCTCTGGAACTGGCTCGCGCCGGCGCTCTTCGGATGGCGTCAAATCACCTTCTGGCAGGCTCTCGCCCTCCTCGCTCTCTGCCGGATTCTGTTCGGAAGCTGGAATAACAGTGGCGGTGGCCATCGCTCCGGAATGAGACGGCGCATGCGTGAGCGCATGGACGAGCGCTGGGAAAAGATGTCTCCCGAGGAACGCGAAAAATTCCGCCAAAACTGGCGCGCGCGCTGCGGCGGTTTTGAACCGCCGCCCAGCGAAACCCCGGCGAGCGGCACTAAGTAGCCGCCCTGATTCTGCAGCGTAGAACACGCGGGGAGCACAACTCTCCCTGAAGCGCTCCCCCACGCGTCTCCCGACCAATTACCCCCACGTCTGGCACCTGGAACAACGGTGCCCCCATTGGTTAGAACGGAGGCATTTGAATTGGGAAGGGCCTAACTACCCTGATAGTGCGATCCGTATCGAAATCGTTTCACCGGCGGCATCGGAACGAGCCGGGTATTTCTTTAAGACTCTTGGCGGATTTCCCACAGCCGGACGCCAGGTGCCCTCTGATAAAATTCGTGTGATGCCGAAGCGCCTGCTCTTCCGATGGATGATGCCCGCCATAGCGGGCTTGTTGGTGGGGTTTCTCGCGCTGGCTTGGGCGTCGACCAGCGAATCCACTCTTCCAGTCTTGTTCGTCGCGCTCATTTCGCCCGGCCTGAAAGTTGCGGAACTTCTTATGCCGGCTGCGCACGAGTCTCTTGCCTCGACGTTCGGCTGGTTTCTCCGAATCTCCATCGGCGTCAACGCCGCCTTCTACTTCGCGATTTTTGCTTTCTTGGCGTACCTGGCGGATCGCCGTCGCACCGCAAGCAGTTAAGAGACCTGGGCTGTCAGCGAATGCAGCCTGCCCGGCGTTTTTATACCGAGAGAATCCGTCCGAAAAACGATCTGTAGCGCTGCAGCGCCAAACGGAGATCCTCGGTCGAGACGTTATCGCCGCGATCCCATTGGCCTTCGAGCCTCGCTCTCTCCGCTGCGAACATCTCCGCCAATCGCTTCATCGCCACGGCAACAAGGCTGTCTGCCTGCTCCACTACCTGGCGAGGCTCGTCAACAAAATTCACCTGGACAGCATCCCACCGGGCGCGAAAGTCTTTCGTTTCTTCTGCTGAAAAGAGCGGCACCACTTGCTTGTCCAGAGCGGGCGCGGTTGCAGCGCCTGCGGATGAGCCGCCGCCAACACTGAAGCTTGGCGCAGCCACTGCTCCCACCCCAGGCCGTGCGCCGGCACGAGCCAGAGTCGCCGTCGTCAGCCCCACGTCCGTATCTTCTTCTTTGAACTTTTTTGCTTCGTCCATCGGCTTGCCTCCTCTTTTTGTCCTGCACTCCGCACAGCCTGACCCGCCTTCTAGCCTCTAATCCGTTTTCTAGGTCGAGATCTACGAGCCTGCTGCCTTGGCACGAGCCATTTCTGGCTCACCAACGAGTTCATCGAATAGCGTCCGGTAGTGAATCATTGCCTGGCGCAGGTCTTCCGTGCTGGCTTGGCCAGCCGAGTGGCGGACGGCAATTTCATGAGCCGCCCGGTAATTCTCCACAACCAGTGGGTGGTCCACGGAGATATCCGCCGAGCGTTGCTCGAATTCCCCTACCGAATAGCCGCGAGTAGACATCACATCGCCGAGGAGTTGGTCGGCCTGAGTAACCGAATTCTTAGGGTCGTCAACGAACTCTGTCTGAATCTTGTGCCACGACGTGATGTAGCGTTCCCGGTCGCTTGCCGCGAGCGGCCGAATTGCGAACCCCTCCACGCGTTTTTCTCGTGCTTTGAGCCCGGCCTCCCCTTTTCGCCGGCCCCCGCTCTCCTCCACGACGCGCGCGTATTCCGGTCCGAATCGGGTGCGCAGTTTTTGTGTCTTATGCTTGCCGAGATAAACCCATGCACCGATGCCTACGATCGCAATGACGATCACGGCGATGATAATGACCAATGTCGCTGTGTTCATACCAATAGCCTCCTAGTTTTCCCGCAAATCCAGCTACGTCCTGGGTTCGTGATTTCTCGCTTCCAGCGGACAGGTAATCCTGCAACGAACGCAGAACACCTCGTAGCGAAGGATGAGGGCCGTGTTCGTCTTTTATACGACAGCCCTTCTCCCTGTTAGGAAATGCAAAACGAGGAGAATAAGCCCGACGACAAGAACAATGTGGATTAAACCGCTGGTGACGTGAAATGCGAAAAGCCCGAGCAACCAGCAAATGATCAAGACTGCTGCGATGAGTCCCAACATGATTTTTTCTCCTTACGCTCGTGTGCGAAATCGAGCCCTCTCATTAATCGCGCACAGCTCCCAAGCCCAACCGCGAATTGGCTCTTACAGACCTAACTTGCGCGTCTCAAAGCGAAATATCTGTACACTTCGGAACACTTCAGATGCGGCCCCTGCTCGGAAATCTGCATTCCTTGCGGGACCGTTTGGAGGGTCGGTTGAATAAGCTCGCACACTTCAGCGAGATAGTCGGCTACACCATCAAAGGTATAGCCGCGAAGGTTGACGTCGAATAAAAACCTGCGTGTTTACTGCGGCGCTGGCCCGCGCACAATTTGCACGAATCCGTCCGGACGGATCCACTTCTCGAATGCAGCCTTGACCTGGTCCGCGGTCATCGAAAAATAGATTTGCGCTCCTCGTACCGGTTCGTCCAGCGGCAATCCGATTTGCGCTCGCGCGAGCAAGCCTCCGGCGACCGCGCTCTCGCTCGATTCCGCGAGCGGAATTTGCCGCAGCAGCAGCGCCTTGGCTTGTTGCAGCTCCGCATCCGTCACATTTTCCTTCTGCATCGCGATGAGATCCCGCTGGATCAACTCTCTCGCCTTCGACACGTTTTTCGCGTCGCATCCATACGAAACGGTATAAACCGTTCTCGTCTTTCCCGCATTCATGCGAACGTCCACGTTATACACGTACCCGTTCACTTGCCTCAGATCGTGATACAGCCGCGTTGCGTAGAACCCGCCTCCCAGCACGTGGTTCCCCATCTGCAACGGATAATAATCAGAATCGAATCGCGTGATCCCCACCGTTTCAGAAAGATTGACCGTATCCTGCAGTTGGCTCGGATCAGGCACGTTCGCCGCCGATGCCTTGTTCGCCGGAACACGCGGCAAATCCACGTCGGGTTTGGCTCCTGAAGCCTTCCATTCTCCGAACTCTTTCTCGATCGCGGCTCTCGCCTCCGCCGGCGTAATATCGCCGATCACCACAATCGTCGTAAGATCGGGCCGCAGCGTCTTCGCATAATATTCTTTTACGTCCGCAAGAGTGAGCGACGATACCGACTGCGGCGTCTCTTCGCGGAGCGATGGGTCGTTTGCAGGATACAAAGCGGTATCCAGCGCGCGAGTAGTCTTAAAGCCAGGACTCTTCATCCTGCCGGCAAAGTACTGCGCCGTTTGCGGCTTGATGACGTTAAACGCTTCTTCCGGCAACGCGGGATTTAATTCATTGTCCGCCAGCAAATGCACTCCTCGCGCAAAGTCCGGCTTCAACACTTCCAGCGAAAAGCTATACCCGCCCGATTCGTCGGCTGCAATATCGTCCAGCGCTTTCTGAAACGCCAGCCGGTCCAAAGTCTTCGTGCCGTAGGAAAATAGCTCGTCCAGCACGTCGCTCACGCCTTCTTTTCCGTCCGCCGTTTCCATATCCGGGTCGTTTCGCACATATCCCTGCACCGTAATCGTCGGCGTTATGTTCTCTGTTCGCACGATCAGCCGCAGACCATTTGGCAAGGTCACATCCGATGGAGGCGGCTCAGGGCGCGGCTTCTCAAGAGCCAAAAGTTTCGATGCAGCCCACGCCGGCAGTTCAACCGCCTTCGTGGGAGCCGCTGTCAACTCTTCTCCCCCGCCAAATCCGTGTGCGGAAACCGGCGCCCCCGTGGGCTGTGGTTTTAGTACAGCCGAGATCGACTCCTGGTCCACCAAATATTTTTTCGCCACGCGATTCACGTCTTCCGGCGTCACCTTCTTCATCGCCTCCACGTCATCTTCCGGCGAATTTCGCCCCTCGCTCGCCAGCGACTCAGACCACGCGGCCGCAAGTCCAGGAATCGAGTTGCGCCGAAACTCCGCCTCGGCGATTTCTTTCCGCTTGGCCGCTTCCACGAGTTCAGCAGGCACGCCACTCGCCGCATAATCCGACATGATTTTGCGCATCTCCGCGATGACCGGCTTCGCATCCGCTTCGGCGGGCAACGCCGCCGCACAATACGCCACGCTTGCTTTCGCAAACGTCTCCGCCAGACCGAATCCCGTGTCGAGCGCCTTCCCCTGCGGCACCAGCGCATACAAATTTCCGCGCTGGCTTCCCAGCACATCGCTCAGAATCTGAATCGCCGCGTAATCCGGGCTTTCCGTTCCCGGCACGCGGTAGGACACGAACGCCAAGAGATAAGGCAGGTTGCTGTCCAGCGTGAACGATTCCGCTTTCACCGGCGGCAGAATCACCTCCGCCCGCGCCGGCAGCGTTTTCTTCGGAATTTTTCCATAATATTCCTTGACCTTCGCAAGCACTTCCGCCGGCTCCACGTTTCCCGCGATGATCAGAATCGCGTTATTCGGCGCGTACCACTTCTTGTAAAACTCCTTCAGCATTTCGGCTTTCGTCGCGTCGAAAGACTCCTTCGTCCCCAATGCATCGTGGCTATAGACCGTGCCGGAGAACATGTCCTCATTCAATCGCGTGATGAATTTGTACGTGGGATTCGAGAGGTCGCGCGCCACTTCCTGTTCGATCGCTCCCCGCTCCTTGTCCCATTCCGCCTGCGAATCATCGACGTCTTGCATGCAAGCCGCATCAAGCCGCAGCGCAATGTCCAAATCCGAAGCAGGCAGCGTCGTGAAATACTGCGTGATATTTTGCTGCGTGTCCGCGTTGCCCGCGCCGCCCAACTGCGCGTAGATCGCAGCGATCTGGTCGGCCGTCACTCCAGCGCATCCTCGGAACGCCATGTGCTCCTGTGCGTGCGCCATCCCTGGAAAGCCCGCTGGCGTCTCGTTCCCGCCCGCCAGAAAGTTTTCTTCCACGGTAACCACCGGAGCCAGCGGATCGCGCACGATCACCACGCGCAGCCCGTTCTCCAAAGTCGCTCTCGTAACATACGAATCCCCCGCCCGCTTCTCCTGCCCGGAGATCAAGGACGCGGCCATCAATACAACTGCGCAAACGCTGGTTGTGCGGATCAATGTGTTTCCTCTTTTTCAGTGAGTTAGCAAGTGCGGTGCAGACCCTGCCGGGGCCATCGGGCCCACGAACTTAATTTCGTGCGTACATTCTTGTGATGCTGCCTGCTCTCCAAGGGAGGCCGCGTCGCGGGGGTTATCTCACTCCCTTATTAGATATGATGCCGTAAGCGGTCAAGCTTTTTCACCTTCTTTTGCACCCACGCCGCCCGAGGTCCGTTCCTTTTCGGAAATGTAGTAAGGAGCAGACACGGTGAAGATACGCTTGTTGCCATGCACGAGCAGCGTCCACTCCAGCAGGCGGCCTCGCTGGTTGTGCAGAAAATATTCATACCAATGGTCTTCCACAAGCTCTGGAATGACCACCACAATCCTCCGGTCTGGATGTTTTCCCGAAAGCTCCAGAATGTATTGAACCAGCGGAACGATGATGAACCGGTATGGCGAAGGTAAAACGACGAACTGCGGCGGTTCGGCGCCGGCTTGGCGGAAGGGCTGCTCTACATAGCGCTCCCAATCCTCGCGCAGCAATTCGGAATGCTCTCCCGGTTCGACGTGAACGGCGATGATTTCCGGCGAGAGCCGCGACGCAAACTCGATCGCCTGTTTGCATATCGAGCTCCAGCGGTCGACGGGCACCACCGTGATCGGCGGACGCCCATGATTCGCGGGTACGACAGGGGCGCACACGGTAATGGCGGTCGCCACCGCATGATAGTGGCGGCGAACGATGCGGAAGAAAAAAATCAGCAGCGGAATAAAAAGCAGCGTGATCCAGGCGCCCTGCGCGAATTTCGCCACAAGAACCACAACAACCGTAAGCCCCGTAACAAACGCGCCCAGCCCGTTCACCATCGCGCTTTTCACCCAGCCCGGGCCGCGATTCTTCCGCCAGTGCACCACCATCCCGAATTGCGACAAGGTAAACGCCAAAAACGCGCCCACGGCATACAAGGGAATCAAATTGTCCGTGACGCCTCCGAAGATGACGAGAAGCGCAGCCGTCAGCACGCCTAAAACAACAATCCCATAGGTATAAACGAGCCGGCGGCCGCGATACCCGAAAGCGTGCGGCAAATAGTTATTCGTGGCGATGGCCTTGCACAGCCGCGGAAAATCCGCGAACGCCGTGTTGGCGGAAAGAGAAAGCACCAGCAAAATCGAAGCAATCGTCAGATAGTAGAAGATTCCTTTTCCAAAAACGGCCGCGATCAGCATCGAGAGAAGACTCTGATAGCCAGGCTTGCCCGGGTCGGTCGCCGCAATGCCGTAAATCTTCACGAGATAAGAAATTCCCGCGAGCAGCAGCGCCAGCAGAAAAATAATGATCGTCAGCGTGCGCTGAGCGTTCTTCACCGCCGGTTCGCGAAACGCTTTTACTCCGTTGCTGACGGCCTCCACTCCCGTCAGCGCCGTGCAGCCGCTCGAGAATACTTTCAACAGCAGCCAAAAGCTGACCACGGTTGTCACAGGCGGCGCCGCTGGCAGCGCCGCAACCGGCGTCGGATGACCGCCGCTTAACACTGCGCGCACCAATCCGCCAACAATCGTGATGAGAAGAGTGCCAACGAAAAGATACGTCGGCACCATGAAAACCACGCCGGCTTCGGCCACTCCCCGTAAATTGACGATCGTGATGATGAGCAAAATGCCGAGGCAAATCACGACCGTGTGAGGCAGCAAGGAGGGGACCGCGGAAATCAGCGCGCCAACACCCGCGGAAATGCCCACCGCGGCGGTGAGAATGTAATCGGTGAGCAGTGCCGCCGCAGCGAGCAAACTCGGAGTCGCTCCCAAGTTATATCGCGCCACGGTGTACGAGCCGCCCCCGCCCGGATAAGCCGCGATAGTCTGCCGGTAGGAAAAATAAACAATCACCAGCAACGCGATGATCGCCGCGCTGACCGGCACAATGTACTGCACCCCAAGTAACCCCAAGGGAATGAGCAGGCTAAGCGCTGCTTCTGGCCCGTACGCCGCCGAACTAAGTCCGTCCAGCCCAAAAATCGGAATGCCACGCGCCGGTCCAATTTGCTCCGCGCGTTCATCGCTGGTTTTGATCGGCTTGCCGACCAGCAGGTCGAGGATATTCATGGGCAGCTCGGTCCATCTCGGGGGCTAAATCCAGAGTGTCCATTTGCAACGAGAATGTAGCGATTGTCAACTAGTGCAAACCGACGGATTCAACTGCACTTGTAGGCTTTGTGCTAACGTCGGCGGGCTTTGTGGCGGGCGGGTTTGGAGTGCTTGGCACGGAAGCGGACGGCCGCGTGCCGATGGAAACTTCCATCGCCGTGTTTTTCGGGAAGACCAGTTCGTGCCCCCGTGCGATGAAATGGGAATAGATGGACATGCTTGCGCCGTAAGCCCCCATGGCCATGCCAAGCGGTTGAGAATGGACGAGCACCCCCAGGGCGACACCCACAAGTTTAAATCCTCCGACGCCGCCTGCCACCCGATTGCTTGTGTTGCCGCTCACATCGCCGGCGCGCGCGTCGGCGTCCGCGTGAGCGGACGCTAGCGCCAGCATCACGGAGATCCCAGTCGAGAGATAGCGCGTCTTCGGAGTGTTGGCTTCCGCGCCGCCTTCGCTGTCCAGTTTGACGTCTTGTCCTTTGCCCGCTTGCACACCCGCCAACGTCGCTTCCACTTTTTGTTCGATCCCATCCGGCAGAACAAGCTCGTGAAAGACGATGCGGAGTTGCCCATTGCGGCTGAGGTGGCGCGCCGGACGAACTTGGACGACGGAGCCTTTCAGCAGGCTGCCCTGTGGAAGAACCAGACGGTTTCCATCAAAGAGTGGCTGCGAGAGGACGGCTTCGACTTCGTCGCCTTGATGCGCCGTTGCCGAGCTGAGTGCCGTCATCAGGCGCACGTGCACCGAGCTGCCGGAAGGCGGAGGCGTGGTCAGAGAAACCGCAAGTTCTGGAGTGAGCGGCTCGGTCCCAAAATCGAGTGGCTGCTCGAGTTCCGCGAAATAGACCGTCCCAGCGTCAATATATTGTGGATGCACGGGGAGCTGGGCGATGGCATAGCGCTCGATCTTGCGCATTTTGCCGGGCTCATGAACTTGCTTCATCGCTGTGTCCCATTCGCGCTTGGCTTCCTCCTTGGCCTGGTCGGCTTTTTTTGAAGCGGCGTCTTCTGCTGCGCTCTTTTTCGCACCTCCAGAGTTAGTGACGAACTGGATCACTTGGCCGGAGCCTAACGTAACGCTGGTGTGGATGGGAATGTGGCGGCCGTCGGGCAATTCGAGGTCGCTGAATTCCATCTGTACCTTGCGGGAAGGAGAGAAATCGGCGTCGAGTGCGTCAAGCGTGCGTTGTCCGCCGGAAACCCCTTCGAGTCGCGTGATCTGCCCGGTAGCCTGCGTGCCCACTGGGACGACCAGCTTGTCAAAGGCGTAGATCGGCTCGGCGACGCGGCCATGCACGGGCTGCCCGACTTTCTGGATTCGAAGTTCCTTATCCAGGACCACTTGCACGGCGGTGCCTTTCGGGATGGTGAGCGGGATTGTTTCAGTGGTTGAGGCAGGCACGGAGGGCGAAGCCGCATCTTGCGCCTGAATGAGTTCTGGGCAGATGCACGCTAAGAAAATTGCGAAAACCAAAAGTCTTGTTGCCATGTGATTTTTTCCTCGGCTAGGTCACTTCTGTTTTTGCCAGGTCATTTCGACGCGGATGGGAATTTCATTCTTTACCGGCATGGTCAAAAGCGAGGGCGGGTCGATCTTGAAATCCGTCAGCGTCGTTGGAATAGTGCCAGTGATCTTCGTCTCGGAGCCTTGCGTCACTTGCTGGAAGGCCACCTGCTTATATAAGGCGGTCTGGCCGGCAAAGTGAATTTCCAGATCCACGTGAATCGTCGCCGAACCGGAAGCAGCCTCTGGCAAAGAGGTGCGCACTGTCACCATGGGAAACTCTCCGCCACGCGTGACTTGCAGCATGTGCAGATCGCGATTGGTATCGCCCGATTCGAACGATTTAACGGGCACGGCAATCAAGAAATCGCATTCGCCCGCGTGGCAAACTCCTTTGCCGCGCGCTGCGTGGCTTACCCCGTCGACCTGATGCAGCGGGTGCGTGATGTGATAAGTGAGTGTCGATTGGGAAAGCACCCATTGGGTGTCCGTTTGGGCGAGGCTTGGTAGCGCTAACAACAATGAGGCGATAAGAATTTTTTTGTTCATGGGCCTTTTTACCACTTAAATGTCACCGCCAAAATTGCCGCGCCGTAAGCTGAGGCCGTCACGATGGCAACCGGTCCATGGGCCCTCGCGATTCCATGAACTTTTTCTCCCTTGCTTTTCTGATCGAAGGCCATGGCCCCCAGGATGGGCGTGAGGATCATGCCCGGTCCGTGAATCCAAGCGAGGATCTTGTGCGCGCGAATCGGTCCGCGGGTTTGCGTCCCGGGAATCTTGGGCGCGCGTATCGCGTAATACGCGCTCGTGAAATATAAGGTGGCTGTAGCCGAGCCCAGAGCCGCATGCAGATATCGATCGCTTGTGCTCGTGCTCTTGCCGCCGGCCCCAGCGCCCGCAATCACCGTGGCCACCAATGGAAATGTATCGATTAGGCCAAGCTTTTGATGGATCTTGAGCATGTGTGAGCGCTTGTCGAGCCTCGCCTGATCCGCCGCGCTTCCCTGAGTTTGGGCTATCGGGAAACCGAGATCGCCCAGGGAAAGCACGCCTTGCAAACTCAAGTTCATCGTTTGTGAGGCACCAGTCGAGAGCGTAACTTTGGTAACTTTGGTGGCGAAACCTTCGGCAGAAACGGAAACCTGGTAATCGCCAGGGGCGAGATTTGGCACACTGTAAAGCCCGGCAAGGCTGCCCTGGATTTCCGTCGATTGGCCGGTCGCGACGTTCTTGACGGAAATCTTGGCGTCCGGAACAACGGCTCCAGTTGAATCAGTTATCTTGCCGGAGAGCGTGGAGTTGGTATCCTGCGACGACGCTCGAGGAGAGAGAGACAAGCAAAGAACAATAATCCCCGCCCCGAAGGCGAGCTTCATTGCACTCTGTTTCATCGGATGCCCCCATCCTTCCGCAGAGCTAGCAAAAGTATGAATCCACAGATGCGGCCAATGTTAGCGAGGATGTCCCAGCGAAAGAGACTCAGACTCACAATTACTTCTTGCGTGCTTTGACCCTCGCCACATTCGGAGCGGAATGTTATCACCTCGCGAAAGAATAAGTGAGACCGGGAGGAAGGTCTTTCCTTCTGATCCTAAAGGTCTTCTTGATTCGCTCGGGCAAAAGAAAACAGTTTAATAATCCTTGATAGACGCATGCGAGAATAGGCGCCGTCTTCCGAAAACAATGCTCACTCGCCAGTTCATCGCCGCCGTAAAACCGACTGTTGCGCACAGCGTGAGGCACTGGATCTACGGCCTTGGAGGTTTGGGCTTCATTCCCCTCGGGCTGCTCGACAGCTCCGTAATTCCACTTCCGGGCAGCATGGATGTGCTTCTCGTTGTCCTCGCGGCGCGGCAACCGCAGTTGTGGCTTTACTACGCGCTGATGGCCACGCTTGGCTCCGTCATCGGAGGGTTCGTCACCTACAGACTGGCTCGCAAGGGAGGGAAGGAATCGCTCTCGCGGAGATTTTCGGCAAAGACGTTGAAAAGAGTTTACGCGATTTTCGAGAAATGGGGATTTGCAGCCATCGCCATTCCGGCGTTGTTGCCGCCCCCGGTGCCCCTGGTGCCCTTTGTGCTCACCGCGGGAGCGATGCAATACTCCGTGAAAAAATTCCTGGCGGCGATGACGCTGGGGCGAATTGCGAGGTATCTGTTCCTGTCGTATCTGGCGGAGCAATACGGGCGAAAGATGCTGCCTTTTATTTTGCATCACGCCCACCCGGTGCTGCTGGGAGTTCTCGGGCTGATTGCCGTTGTGGCTTTGATTTTGTTCTATATTTTCGCAGGTAAGAAGAGAAAGAGCGGAAAAAAGAAGAGTTAGACATTCTCAAACTGACTGCCGGCAACCGGGATCGAATACAGCGCAAAGAGTTGGGGCGGCTTGACACGGTCGGCAAGCGGGCCTAGGCTCCAACACTTTCAAGGCGAAGAAGGGCGTTTGTGTGAACGGCATTCCCTGAAAAAAACAATGCAGAGGAAAGGCGCAGCGATGCAATTGAATTTACGAAATGTCTTCAGGATGGCGCGGCTAGGCATCGCGATGTTCCTGGTATGCGCTGCGATGTTCGTCCTGCTGGCCGCGGGAACAGCGCGGGCGGCCACGGAAAATTACGAGGTGATCGTCGAGCATAACGTGCCGGCGAAGATGCGCGACGGCGTGATTTTGCGCGCGGATATTTACCGCCCGAAAGCGGAGGGGAAATTTCCCGTGCTGCTGGTGCGCACGCCGTACGACAAAACCGGCGAGTCGAATTTTGGCATGAAAGGCGCGGCGCGCGGATACGTGGTGGTCGAGCAGGACGTGCGCGGGCGGTTTGCATCGGATGGTGAGTGGTACGTGTTCAAAAACGAATCGCAGGACGGGTACGACACGGTGGAGTGGGCGGCAGCGCTGCCATACTCGAATGGAAAAGTAGGAATGTTTGGCGGTTCGTACGTTGGCGCGACGCAATATTTGGCGGCGATTGCCAAGCCGCCGCACCTCGCGGGGATTTGTCCGACGGTGACCGCGTCGAATTATCACGACGGCTGGACGTATCAGGGCGGTGCGTTCGAGCAGTGGTTCAACGAATCGTGGACCACGGGCTTGGCGGAAAACACGATGCGGCGGCGCGTGGAAGAAAACGCCGACGCTCTTGGCGGAACAAAAACTTTGCCGCTGGCGGACTACGCCGTGCTCGAAGCGCGATCGGCGGCGGGGATCGCGCCGTATTTTACGGATTGGCTGGCGCATCCGAGTTACGACGCGTATTGGAAGCAGTGGTCGATCGAAGATCATTACGCGAATATCCAAGTGCCAGTGCTGAGTTTTGGCGCGTGGTACGACATTTTTCAGGGCGGGACGCTGCGAAATTATATGCGGTTGAAAACGGAAGCGGGGACGGAAGCGGCGAAGCATGGGCAGAGGTTGGTGGTTTACGTTGGAGGACACGCGGGAGGATCGAGCAACCGGAAAGTCGGCGCGGTGGATTTTGGAGAGAAGCTTCCAATTGATGAAGACGAGATGACGTTGCGTTGGTATGACTGGCTTCTGAAAGGCGAAGCGAACGGAATGGAAAGCGAGAAGCCGGTGAACATTTTTGTGATGGGAAAGAATGAATGGCGCGACGAAGACGACTGGCCGCTGGCGCGAGCGAAGAGCACACGATATTTCCTGCATTCCTCGGGGAGCGCGAACAGCCTCTCTGGGAACGGATCGCTGAGCACAGTGGCGCCGGGAGAAGAGAAGGCGGACCAGTATGGGTACGACCCCGCCGATCCGACTCCGACGATTGGCGGGCCGCTTTGTTGCGGCGCGCTGCCGACAGGAATCGGGCCGGAAGACCAGCGGCCGGCGGAAGCGCGCGCGGATGTTTTGGTTTTCACGACGCCGGCGTTTGCGAAAGATTTTGAAGTGACCGGGCCGGTGACGCTGGATTTGTACGTGAGCAGTTCGGCGGTGGACACGGATTTCACCGGGATGCTCGTGGACGTTTGGCCGAATGGATTTGCGCAGAATTTAACGAGCGGCATTTTGCGGATGCGTTACCGCAATTCACAGGAAAAACCGGAGCTTGAAAATCCGGGCGAGATGTATCACGTGACTGTGGATTTGTGGGCGACGAGCAACGTGTTTCTGCCGGGACACAAGTTGAGGCTGGAAGTTTCGAGCAGCAATTTTCCGCGGTTCGACCGGAACATGAATACTGGCGAGCTGCAATCGCGCGCGACGCGGATGATAAAAGCGACAAACGTGATTTACCACGACAAGGCGCATCCTTCGGCGCTGGTCTTGCCGGTGGTGCCGTAGGCCGGCTCTTGAACTGGGTTAACGCCCTCTCGAACGAGCTGCTGGTTGCCGGGATGATTGCGTAATAAGTCGTTTCCCATCCCAGCGTGGGATGATTCGCAAAGCGGGAGCAGAGCTCCTGCACTCCAAAAGAGGAAGTTTGCGCCCCGTGTGTTGGTCGTTGAACGGCTGCGCAAATTCCATTATCGTAGAGGTTTCTTTTCTGGCAAAAATGCGCGGTGTGCGTGGCGCGTTGAGAATGGACGGGGGAAATCGTGAAGAAGAAGATTCGGGTGATCCAGTACGGCGTGGGGCCGATCGGCGCGTCGATTGCGCGGCTGATGCGGGAAAAACAGGCCATCGAAATTATCGGCGCGATCGATACGGACCCGGCAAAAGTGGGGCGCGACCTGGGCGAAGTGGCGGGCGCGACGGATGCGCCGTGGGGCGTGAAAATTTCGGCGGATGCGAAAGAAGTGCTGGAGCAGGCCGCGGATGTGGTGATCCACTCGACGTCGTCTTCGCTGCCGAAAGTGATGGACCAGTTGTTGATGTCCCTGGAAGCGGAGTCGTGCATCGTTTCGACGTGCGAGGAATTGTCGTTTCCGCTGCGGACGTATCCGGATTTGTCGGCGCAACTGGACAAAGCGGCGAAGGATTGGGGCGTCGCGCTGGTCGGAACGGGCGTGAATCCGGGATTCGTGATGGACAAGCTGGTGATTACGCTGGCGGCGGTTTCGCAGCGGATTGAACACGCTAAAGCCGTGCGCATCGTCGATGGCGGAAAGCGGCGGCTTCCGTTGCAGAAAAAAATCGGCGCGGGAATGACGGAAGAAGAATTTCGCGCGCAGGTGCAAGCAGGCGTGATCAAGCACGTCGGTTTGCCGGAGTCCGTGGCGATGATCGCGGACAGTTTGAACTTGCCGGTGGATGAAATTACGGAAACGATCGAGCCGAAGATTGCCACGGAGCGCGTGCAGACAGAATATTTGACGGTGGAAGCCGGACAAGCGGCGGGCGTACACCAAATCGCGCGCGGCGTGGGCGGCGGAAAAGAACTGGTGTACCTCGAGCTGCAAATGTACGTCGGAGCAAAAGAGCCTGCGGACACGATTGCGTTGAAGGGGCATCCGAACATTAGTTTGGTGATTCCGGGCGGGACGCATGGCGATGTGGCGACGGCGTCGGTGGTGGTGAATTCGATTCCAGTGATTCTGGATGCGCCAGCGGGTTTGCGGACGGCGCGGGATTTGCCGATTGGATTTTTCTCGCCGAATGCGCGGCCGTGAACGGACGTGACCCGTGATCCGTGACCTGTGGTCCGTAAGGCGGTGACCAGAGAACCATGAATTGTGACTG
>JBARBE010000398.1:0-3906 GCA_049792735.1 Candidatus Acidiferrum sp. | reverse complement strand
CTAGACTCAAGTACTTGCAAAGGCGGCAAAACCCGCATCCTGAAAAGCCGCAGGGATGCAAGATTCTCGCTCAACCAAGCTCCGGCCGCCAATTGCACATGTCCGGTAAGACGCTAACCGGAAAAGTGAAATTGCTCCGAAAACCAATCTCACCACTGCCTTGAACTGTCCGTTGATGCCGCAACTGAGTCATTTCTTTTTCAACTCGGCTGTCCACTTGTCCAGCATCGTGAGCGGAGACGAATTGATGGAGACCAGCGAATTGATCACAAACCTCCCGTCGGGCGCCACATCGTACTGGGTGCTGACGAAAGTAGGCGAGATAATGCGCGTCTGAAACAGTACGCGTGGAGTGCTCACGGACTTCTTCTCTCCATCAAAAGCTACGCTCATCAGCTTCCGATCAGGCGCAATATATGTGATTTCCCGTCCGTTGCGGCTCCAGACCGCCTGTGCACCGCCGCCGCTCGATATTTGAATTCGACCACCCGGACCCGGGAACGGCTGAACAACAATTCCTCCGGAGCCCGTGTAAGCGATCCATTTGCCATCGGGAGAGAATCGAGCTTCTGCACCTGGAGAAACTATCTCTGAAACCTGGTGGGTCGTTGGGGAATAGACCGACAGCGCGGGGTGCCGTTCAAGATTCAAGAATGAAATATGATCATCCGGCGATCGGTCGATGTGCCGCATCCTCGCCCCCTTAAAGAGGAGCTGTGGTGCGGAGGAACCATCCACTGGAACATCGTACAAGTCGGACTCGTTCCCCGTCACCGTAACATAGGCGATCTTCTTGCCGTCGCGCGACCAGCTGGCCTCCTCCTCGCTTCCTCTGTCTGTAATGGGAGTCGAAATGTTCCGCTCCAAGTCGTAAACTCGGAGAACATACTTGCCGTTTCTCGCGTCGTCGGACGAAACCAACAATTTTCGTCCACCGGGCGACACTCTTGGAAAACTTAAGCCTGCATCAGGGAGTTGGCCCAGTTCCTTGCCTTCGCGGTCGAACCAGATGAGCCGGGAACTTGCGTCCGCTTCGGACTGGAACACCAACAATCCGTTCTGCGATGTCGAAAATCCGGAATGCAGGAATCCCGTATCCGTTAACAATTCTTGTTCGACAATGGGCTCCGCAGCACCGCTAAGCTCAAAACTCACGGGATCGAAGGCTTGCGCCATCAAGCTGCGGTCCCGCACAAATAGCAAACGCCCGGAAGCAAACGCCACGTTGCTCAATATTTCAGTGGAGACCGGTTTCGACTCACTGGAATCGAGCGAGCCTGCGTAGATCCCATTGCTCTTTGCATCGTCGGGGCCGTTCCAATCCACAAGATACAAGAAGTGCTTGCCGTCTGGCAGAAAGACAGGCCAGCGGTGAGCCTCCCCGCTATCCTCGCGAGTAGTCTTTGTCACCGGCGTAGGTTCACCGCCGCGGTCCGGGACCTGATAGAGCGGTCCAATAATGAACGGTGCAAACACGATGATTCCTGCTCGATTCCATGTGCCGCCACGCCCCGTCTGAGCGTTGCACAGTATTTTCACGGCGCCATCTTCGGGGTCGAGAACTCTTAATTTCTCGTTTGCAAAGAATCCCACGTGCCGGCTGTCCGGCGACCAAAAGGGATACATGGCCCCGTCGGTGGCGCTGAACTCCTGTGCGTTGACGACAGAGAGTGAGCGTACCCAGAGGGTGCTCTTTCCCTCCCGGTCCAGCGCGACAAACGCGAGGCGCGCGCCGTCTGGAGACACCGCGAAATTGTAGGGCTCATAGGACGAGCCGGATGGCGGTAGTAGAGAGGATCGGACGATGTGCGGCGCCTCCGGCACACGCTGGTTGTAGTTCCAAGCGAGGATGACCAAAGCAACCAGCAGGGCCGCCGCCCAGCCCAGCCGTTCCCAATTCCCCCAACGCGATGCAGCCGCTTGCGACGGTTCCGCCTCGGCGCCTCGCTCTTCGATCGATTTGAGTTCCAGCCGTAGATCGTGTGCAGACTGCCATCGCTCCTCGGGATCTTTTGCCAGACAACCGCGAACCAATTGTTCCAGAGCCGTTGGACTCACCGGCTGAAGTCTTGTGATGGGAGTCGGATCCGAGGTGAGAATCGCCGCTATGAGACTCGCCTTTGACTTTCCTGAGAACGCCGGAACTCCAGTGGCCATCTCGTACAAAACCTCGCCAAACGCAAAAAGGTCCGTCCGGATGTCCGCTTCTTTGCCTTCCAACTGTTCCGGCGCCATATAGCGAAACGTTCCGAGGATCGTGCCCTCTTCGGTCAACCTTTCGGGCGTCCCCGTCAAAGTTTTTAGCGTTTCCGTTTCAGAAGTGCCCCTCGCGCTCCACTTTGCCAGCCCAAAATCCAGCAGCTTTGCTCCCGACTTCGTCAGAATTATGTTCGCCGGTTTCAGATCCCGGTGAACCACGCCTCCGCGGTGTGCGGTATCCATCGCGTCTGCGATCTCGATTGCGTGCCGCAGCAGAGTCTTTGTCGGCAGCGGCCCTTTTTCCAATCGCTTTTCCAGCGTCTCGCCTTCCACGTACTCCAGAACGAGAAACTCCACTCCATCCTGATTCCCCACGTCATGCAACGCACAAATATTCGGGTGGTTCAACGAGGAAATCGTCCGCGCTTCGCGTTCAAATCGTTGCCTTTTCTCTTCATCTGAGGAAACATCTGAAGGAAGAACTTTGATCGCCACGTCACGGCCGAGCCGTGTATCCTTCGCGCGGTAAACCTCGCCCATCCCGCCCGCGCCGAGGGGCGCGACAATCTCGTACGGTCCCAGTTTCGTGCCAGGGGAAAGTGCCATCGTATGAGTTCATTATACAGAGTCAAGGGCCAAAAGAAGGGATGGCTCTTGCGAACTGGCCTCAAGTCCTGGCAGCGGTCATCGGAAAAGTGAAAATCGACCGCACCCTCAATTTCCGGTCGTGCGTAATCGGAAACAAGAAAACTTTTGGGGCCGGTGGTCTTTTCTGGGTTCTGGGGAGTTAAGCCATTTTGAATGTGGACGCCGACAAACAGTGCTTTTAGTGCCCGACGGGTTTCTGGTCGGGGGGCGCCGGCATGGGCGGAGGGGCGAATTTGGCATCGTCGACGGGGACGTTTAGCTGGACTTGCTCGACCTGGATGGTGAAGCGGTTGCCGGGGCGGGCAAGAGTCCATTGGAACGGAATTTTTAGGCCGTCCTGGTCGCGATAATCGGCGTAATCGATTTGGGTGGGATTGCGGCCGAGAGGCGTTTGTGCGTAGCGAACGAGGCGGAGCAGCAGGCCGGATTGCTGGTCGAAATAGAGGCGCAAGGGCGGCTGGCCTTCGTTGTGGCCGATGACGAGATAGGTGTCGTGGCCATCGATTTTTTCGCCGGGAATGACGGTAAATTTTTTGTAGAGAGTTTTGAGGTCAGCGGCGAAATAGAGGTCGGCGCTGATGCGCTCGGCTTCATTTTCAGCGGCGGACATGAGATGCGGGTGCCCGTTGTTGCTGAGCCAGCCCTGCGTGCCATCGAAGGCGGTGATGCTCTCGCCGTTAGGCATGTGCATGATGGAAATGCGCTTATCGGGAGCTTTGGAATAGACCTCGATGGGCATCTGATGACCCATGGCGGTGATATTGCCTTTTTCGACGAGGCTGGTGACTTTCTTAAGGGCGGGCTCGCCGCCGATCGCGGCTAGATACTTATCGAGAAGCTGATCGGCGGGCGGGAAGACGGGCTTTGCTGCGCCGGGCGCGCCCGCGTGTTCGGGCGCGGGCTCGACATCGCTGATGATGGGAGTGCCGACCGGATCGGCGGCGCCGCGATGGCAGGAATAGCAGGTGACTTCGACGTGGCCCTCAAAATTGTCCTTGTCGATGGCAAACATCATTTTCATCATTTTGCGTGCGGTTTGTTTCGTCTTTTTGTCGTCCT
>JBARBE010000397.1:0-2004 GCA_049792735.1 Candidatus Acidiferrum sp. | reverse complement strand
AGTTCAAGATTCGCGTCGTCAAGAACGATCATCGGATTCTTACCGCCGAGCTCCAGCGAGCAGTGTTTGAAGCTCTTCGCCGCTTCCTGCCCGACAATGCGGCCCACGGCAGTAGATCCCGTGAGCGAAACCGCACGCACGTCGGCATGTTCGACCATCGGAGTGCCGACCTCGCCGCCGAAGCCGGTGACGATGTTGACGACGCCCGCGGGACTTCCGCCATCAGTCAGCGCCTGTACGAAGTTCAGGGTCGAGAGCGGCGTGTCCTGCGCCGGCTTGATCACCGCGGTGTTGCCCGAGACGAGAGCGGGGAAAAGCTTCCAAGATGGAATCGCCATGGGAAAATTCCAGGGCGTGATCATGGCGCAGACACCCAGCGGTTGGCGTATTGCCATGGCGAATTTGTTCGGCAGTTCGGAGGGAACCGTGGGGCCGAAAAGGCGGCGGCCTTCGCCGGCAGTGTAGTAGCCGCAGTCAATGGCTTCCTGCACATCGCCGCGCGTCTCTTTAATCACCTTGCCCATCTCGCGCGTCATCAGTTGCGCGTACTCTTCCTTGCGCCCAATGAGGATTTCCGACGCCTTGTACAGCATCTCGGCCCGCCGCGGAGCCGGCACCAGCCGCCACTTCTTATAGGCTTCGCTGGCCGCATCAATGGCGCGGTTCACGTCTTCAGCGTCCGAGCGCTGAAAGACGCCAACCACATCGCGCGTGTCGGCGGGATTCAGGTTCTCGAACGTGCGCCCAGTGTGGCTCTCCACCCACTCGCCGTTGATGAAGTTCTTGTAAACCGTAGCCTTGTTCGCGACCGCCGCGGGCGCCTTCTGTTCCATGGTTGCCATAAAAATGCCCTCCTACGAATGCCTTTAAAGGATGTGCCGGATTCTGAGTCCAAACCTTCCAGTTTATGGGGACTCTCACTACCTCGCAACTCGAGGCGTTTTGCGGGCGTCTGAGCCGGCAGCCGAGATGCTGAGCGAGCGCAGCGAGTCGAAGGACCCACGCCGTTTGTCATCCCGAGCGGAGCGAAGCAGAGAGGAAAACGAGCGAAAGGAACCCGCATGGATTTCGCGTCGCCTTCCTTTGTCGGGGTGGGGGTTTTCGCCCCGAATCCCGGCGGGTGCCCGTCGCTGGCAAATGTGGCACACCAGCCAGGAAGGGTTGAGTCTTGCTTCTCAACACGGACGTACCTAGGAAAGCCGCATGACCCCGGGAAAAGCGTCGAAGCCCACGTCGAAACTGAGGATTTGTTCGATGCCGTGCTGCCGCATGACCGCCAAATGCACGGCGTCGCGAGCCGAAAGCTCCTGATATTCCAGGACGATTTGCTTGGCCCGCTCGACCGCCCGGGCATCGACCGGCAGCACCTCATCCGCAATGCCCAACAGTGCATCAAAGGCCGGCTGGATGGCACCGCGGCGATGGATGGCAACATAGCGATGAAGAATTTCCTGCAGCGCCTCGGCGTCGGTCACCAGGCGTTGGCCGTCGCGGATGAGTTTCTCGAGCAGCCGCTGGGCATCAACTTTGTGCGGATGCGGCGCACCCACCAGGTACATGGGAATGTTGGAATCAACCAGAATCAAGCGCCCGTACCCGTCCGGTAGCCCGCCTCAATTTCCGCCAGCATGTGGTCGATATCAGCGGTGGGAAATTCGTGCTGCACGGCGCGGGCGATGGCCTCGAGTTTCTTGCTGCCGCTGCTGTCGGGCTGCTGCCGGCGGGCGTGTACCAGCGCCCGGCGCACCCATTCGGCAAGCGACATGTGTTGCGATCGGGCCGCCCGCTGGATCTCCCGGTATTCCGGATCCTGAAAAATCACTTGTAGTCGTTTAGCCACCCTATGAGTGTATCTGACTCATAGACATGAGTCAAGCTTGAAACCAGGCGGCCCTTCCCGCCTGCTTTTGGTGGGGTGTGGATTTTCGGATCCGAGAAAGCCCGGTGTTGGCAAATGTGGGGCTTTTTGCCAGGCGTGTCTGGCACTCAACCCGTGCCATCCGG
>JBARBE010000396.1:0-13347 GCA_049792735.1 Candidatus Acidiferrum sp. | reverse complement strand
AATCCGCCGCAACTCGTGATTCATCTGTATTCGGACCTGCGGCATCACGGAATCATGAGCGCGGCAAATTCGCAAAACACGCGGGCGAAACGGGGTGCCGTACAAGCAAGCGAGGAAGCCAGCGCCGATTCAGAGGATGCCGGAAACGTGAAAGCAGTGTCGGCAGTAAATCCGGCTGAGGATCCGGGCGTTTCGCCCACAGGCGGGGTTGCGCCGCGCGCGAACTCAAAACGGAAAAACTCTCGCGGAAAAAGCCTGAGCGCCTCGAACGCGAAGCCCGACCTGATTCAACCGAGCGGAGCAGCGGCGCCAACGCGGGACGGGCAGTCCACTCTGACGCGCGCTTTGGGACTGAAGATTGGGCGCATCGTGATCGACCCGGGGCACGGCGGGCATGACACGGGAACGATCGGGCCGACCGGCTTGATGGAGAAAGATTTGTGCCTGGACGTGGCGCTGCGGCTAGGGAAAATCATTCAACAACGCCTGCCCGGAGCGGAAATCATCTACACGCGCTCCGACGATACGTTCATTCCGCTTGAAGAGCGGACGAACATCGCGAATCAGGCGAAGGCCGATCTTTTCATTTCGATTCATGCCAATTCGAGCCATGACCATGCGGCGCGGGGCGTCGAAACTTACTACTTGAACTTAAAGGGTTCAGCGGAAGCGATGGAAGTGGCGGCGCGGGAAAACGCCGCTTCAGATGAGGGTGTGCATGACCTGGAAGACATGGTCAAGAAGATCGCGCAGAACGAGAAGATCGATGAGTCGAAGGAATTCGCGGCAGATATTCAGGATTCGTTGGCGAAACGCATACAGAAAGCCAGCAGGGCGGAGAAAAACCGCGGTGTACGCAAGGCGCCGTTCGTGGTCCTGATTGGCGCGGACATGCCGTCGATTCTCACGGAGATTTCTTTCCTCAGCAATCCCGCCGACGAGAAGCTGCTGAAGCAGCCGGAATACCGGCAGCGGGTAGCGGAGGGACTGTACCAGGGCGTTGCGGATTACCTGCAGAGCATGAACAGCGTAACGCTGAACCTGCCCGCGAAAGGCGCTTCGAGGCGGCCAGCGCCAGCCCCGCAAGTTGAACAATCCAGTAACCAACGGTAAGCTGTTGGTGTCTAAGCGATAGCAAGGGATGCGCCGACAACTCCTATTCGTTTGCGGTATTGCGCTGCTCAGCGCCGCGTCGCTTTCCGCCCAACAGGGTCCTCTTCCCAAACAATTCGGTGGATGGAAACTGGCGAGTTGCGTCCCGAAGCCAGTGGTTCCCACGATTTGGAAAGAAACGGGGATGCGGGAGTACAGCGCATGCAAATTCAGCGATGGAGACAAAGTCGTGGGAATTTGGGGCGGCCGATTCCAGGATCCAAGCGGCGCGTTCGAAGCTTACACAAGCCAGTTGAGAGCCGGGATGGTTCCGACGAAATTGGGCCAAGCCGCCGCCTTCGATAAAGACGGCGTGATTATTCAGGAAGGCAGCTTGGTTTTAGCGTCGACGGCCAACATTTCCAGGGACGATTTGGGCGCGCTGGTAAAGGCAGTCGAAGCGAAGAGCGAGAAAGGGCCGCTGCCGCCGATTGGGAACTATCTCCCGCTCACCGGCCGAGTGCTGGGAACGGAGAGGTACGCGCTGGGGCCCGAAGCGATGCGTGCAGCTCTGGTTGGGCTGGGACAGCCTAGCTTGGCGGGGCTAGCCGATGTGGCAGGATTTTCTTCTGGCGGAGAGGCGATGCTGGCGCGCTATTCGAGCCACGATAAAGAGGGCGGAGTCTTGTTGCTTCTGGAATATCCCACGCCGCAGCTTGCGGAGCAGCACATCCATCACTTAGATGAGGTACTTCCCGCTGACGCGAAGAAGCAAGGGCTGAACATTGTTCGGAAGGGGTCGCTGCTATCGCTGGTTTTGTCACCAAGTTCAGCCGAGTACGCGAAGAGCCTGCGCGAGGCCATTGGCTACGAGACGCAAGTAACCTGGAACGAGCCTAGCCAGACGCTGACCGACCCGTCGCTTCCGAGCATGATGGTCAAGATCTTCATCGGGACAGGGGTCTTTATGGTCGCGGCATTTGTTTTGGGTATTGCGTTTGGGGGAGTCCGCGTGGTGACGAAGATTTTCTTCCCTGGCAAAGTGTTTGACCGGCCGAACCAGATGGAAATTCTGCAGCTGGGCCTTTCGGGCAAGCGTATCGACCCCAGGGACTTTTACTGAGCGGTTCCTTGTTACGGAGCGGCGGCGAAGACTGCGCCGTGGGTAGAAGAAAGGCGGCAGCAGGGCTGCCGCACTCCAGATAGCCCCCTCCTGAAATATAACCGGGCTGGTTTCTGAGCGTCTAACAGGGACGCGCTGTTTTGCGCCTTGGTGGGAGCGCAAAGGTGTCGTAAAATTTGCGTTTGCGCCGGGGGAGATTGCCTCAACTATGCAAGCCTTGCAGGGATTCGGGAATAAGCGGAGAAGGTGGATGCTAGCGCTGCTGGCGAGCACTGCGCTTGTGGCTGGGAGTTTCGTGGCCGGTGGCTGCGACGGAAAGACGTCCGCAGGAGGCCCATCTGGCGGCGGGCCGATGGCCATGCCGGTTCAGGTCGAGGTAGCGCAATCGATCCGCATTCCTGAGACCACTGAATACTTGTCCGTCTTGAAGTCGCGCCAATCCGCGATGATCAATCCGCAGGTGGAAGGGCAAGTTACCAAGATATTTGTGAAGTCTGGCGACGACGTGACCACAGGAACGCCGCTGCTGCAAATCGACCCGCTGAAGCAGAGAGCCACAGTGAGCGGTCAGGAAGCAACACGGGCGGCGCAGGTGGCGACGGTGCAACTCGCGAAGGTTAACCTCGAGCGGGCCCAAAAGCTCTACGCGGCGGGAGTCATCAGCAAGCAAGATCTGGACAATGCGCAATCGACCTACGATTCAGCGGAAGCGCAGCTTAAGTCACTTTCGGATCAGGTGGAACAGCAGAAGGTCGAGTTGCACTATTACGACGTGAGCGCGCCGGTGGATGGCATCGTAGGAGATATTCCAGTGCGCGTGGGCGACCGCGTGACGGTCTCGACGCTCTTGACGACGGTGAACCTGCCGGGAGCGCTCGAAGCCTACATCTATGTTCCCGCCGACCGGGCGAAGCAACTTCATTTGGGGCTGCCGGTACGACTCCTGGATGAGAACGGCAACGCGGTGTCCGACACGCATATCACGTTTGTATCGCCGCAAGTCGAAACCGACACGCAGACTGTGCTGGCGAAAGCCGCGGTCGCCAATCCGAAAGACCAGCTGCGCATCGCGCAACAGGTGAGGGCGCAGGTGACTTGGGGCGCGCACGACGGACCGGTGGTGCCGGTGCTTGCTGTGCAGAGAATCAACGGACAAGCGTTTGTCTTCGTCGCCGCACACGAGGGGAATGGAACCGTGGCGCGGGAAAGGCTTCTGAAGCTGGGCGATACGATAGGTAACGACTATGCCGTGCTCGATGGTTTGAAAGCGGGCGATCACATCATCGTTTCGGGGATGCAATTCCTGCAGGATGGCATGCCGGTGATGGAACAGATCCAGAAAGCAACGAAGCAGAGCGACGACAAAGGCGCCGCGGCGCAATAGGCGCTTCTTACCCGATGAGCGGCCCCCTCCCAATCCCAAAAAAGGCGGAACCCGGCATTGTTCGTTGATTTTTTCATACGGCGTCCGGTGTTCGCCACGGTGTGCGCGCTGATGATCATTTTGGCGGGCGCGATCTCGATCCCCACGTTGCCGGTGGCGCAATTTCCGAACCTGGCGCCGCCGCAAGTGGTGGTGACGAGCACGTACATCGGCGCGAACGCGCAAACGGTGGAATCGGCGGTGACCATTCCGCTGGAGCAAGCGATCAATGGCGTGCCGGGGATGAAGTACATCACCTCGACAAGCAGCAACAGCGGCGTAAGCACGATCACGGTCACGTTCGACGTGACACGCGACGTGGACCTGGCTTCGGTGGACGTGCAGAACCGCGTGAGCCAGGCGCTGGGCCGTCTGCCGGATGAAGTGAAGAATACCGGCGTGATTATCACCAAGCAGGCCAGCGGATTCGTGTTTGGAGCTGGCGTTTATTCGGAGAACGGGGAGTACGACAGCCTCTTCCTGAGCAATTACATCGACGTGTATGTGCGTGATGCGCTAAAGCGCGTGCCGGGCGTGAACGACGCGTTTATTTTCGGCGAGCGTAAATACGCCATGCGCATCTGGCTTGATCCGGCGAAGATGGCGCAGCGCGGACTGACGGCAACGAATGTAATCGCCGCTTTGCAAGAGCAAAACGTGCAGGTGGCCGCGGGACAGATCGGGCAACCGCCCAACGCGGGCGACCAGGCGTTCCAGATCAGCGTGAGGGCCGTCGGCAGGCTGACGACGCCACAGGAATTCGACAATATTATTTTGAAGACGGGGACGGATGGCACGCTCGTGCGCGTGAAGGACGTCGGTCGCGCGGAGCTGGGCGCAGAAAACTATGACGTGCGCGTGCGATTTAATGGGCACGACGCCGTCGGATTCGGAGTAACGCAGCTTCCGGGGGCGAATGCGCTGGACGTGGACCGCGCCGCGAAAGCCGAGCTTGTGAAACTTTCGAAAGGCTTCCCGCCGGGACTGAAATACGCGGTAGCGTTCGACTCGACGACGGTGATCGGCGAGTCGATCCGGGACGTGCTGATCACGCTGCTGGAAGCGATCGTGCTGGTCATCGCGGTGATTTATATTTTCTTGCAGGATTGGCGGAGCACGCTGATTCCCGCGGTCACGATCCCCGTTTCACTGATTGGCACGTTCGTTTTCATCAAGCTGCTGGGATTTTCCATCAACACGCTGACGCTCTTCGGAATCACGCTGGCCACGGGGCTAGTGGTTGACGACGCGATCGTGGTGATTGAAAACGTCGAGCGGCACATCATGGAAGGAATCACGGAGCCGCACAACGCGGCGAGCGCGGCGATGAAAGAGGTGGCGGGCGCGGTCATTGCTACTTCTCTCGTGCTCGTTTCGGTCTTCGTGCCAGTCGCGCTGTTTCCGGGAACGACGGGAATTTTGTTCCGGCAATTCGCGCTGACCATCGCGTTCTCGGTATCCATTTCCGCGTTCAACGCACTGACTCTGACGCCGGCGCTCTCCGCGATTTTGCTGGGCCATCATCGCGAACGCGCGGAAGGAAGATTTTTCCATTTGTTCAATCGCACGGTGACCGGCGGAACGAATATGTACCGGCACGCGGTGCGTCACGTGATTAACTGGCGGTTCGCCGCGGTGCTGGTGTTCTTCGCGGCGCTCGGAATGACCTACTGGATTTACAACAAAGTTCCGCGCGCGTTCATTCCGGAAGACGATCAGGGCTACATCATCATAGCCGTACAGGCGCCGCAAGGCGCGTCGTTGCAATACACCGTCGAGATTTGCGCGAAAGTGGAACAAGTGATCGCGCATGTTCCAGAGGCTGCGGCGGCTTTTGCGCTTCCAGGGTTCAGCCAGTTTGGCGCTGCGCCTAATCGCGCCATGATGTTCATCAACCTGAAGCCCTTTGCGGAGCGCAAGGGCGAGCAACATACGGCCGCGGCAATTATTCAGCGGCTGAGGGGGCAACTCTTTGCCATTCAGGGCGCGCTGGTGATCCCTTTCAATCCGCCGGCGGTGCAAGGCCTGGGGCAATTTGGCGGATTTCAGTACGAGCTCGAAGATCTGGGACGCAATTCGCTGCAGACCATTGCGGACACGGCGAACAAACTAGTTGCGCAGGGAAATGCGACGAAGGATCTGGTCGGTTTGTTCACCAGCTTCACGGCGAACGATCCGCAGTACTTGGTGCAAATCGACCGCGAAAAAGCGAAGAGCCTGCAGGTACCGCTGAACCAGGTGACAGATGCACTGCAGGTGTACATGGGCTCGGAGTATGTGAACGATTTCGATTTCAACAACCGGTCGTATCGCGTTTACGTGCAGGCGGACAGCAAGTACCGCTCGGCGCCGAAGGACATCCGCGAATATTATTTGCGCTCGGACACGGGCAGGATGATTCCACTGGATAACCTCGTGACGGTGCAGCCGACGGCGAGCGCGCAAGTCATCAGCCATTACAATTTATTTCGCTCGGCGGAAATCGATGGCTCGTCGGCGCCGGGACACAGCTCCGGCGAGGGCATCGAGGCGATGGAAGCGCTCTCGAAAAAAGTTTTGCCGCAGGGCATGACGTATGAATGGAGCGGACTTTCGCTGGAGGAAATTCAGTCTGGCGGCAAAGCGCTGATTCTTTTTGGGCTGGGATTAATTGTCGTTTATTTGACGCTGGCGGCGCAGTATGAAAGCTTCGTGCTGCCGTTCATCGTGTTGATGGCCGTGCCGGTGGCGATTTTGGGTGCCATCGGCGCGCAATCGCTGCGAGGATTGCAGAACGACGTTTACTGCCAGATTGGATTGGTCATGTTGATCGGGCTGGCCAGCAAGAATGCGATTTTGATCGTGGAGTTCGCGGAACAATTGCGCGACAAGGGGATGACGATCGTCGAGGCAGCGATCGAAGCGGCGCGGATCCGGTTGCGGCCGATTTTGATGACGTCGTTCGCGTTTATTTTGGGAGTGGTGCCGCTCGTGTTCGCGACCGGAGCTGGGCGCGCGGGGCGAATTTCTGTGGGAACGACCGTGTTTGGCGGGATGATTGCGGCGACTACGCTGAACTTGCTATTTATTCCTGTGCTTTATGTGATTGTGAAGAGTATTTTTCCGGGCGGTCGAGCTAAGACTCCCGCGGCCGAGCATTAATTTCTTTTCCTGCGCCAATCCTAAAATTTGCGAGGCCTTCGGGCTGCCCCACAACGGCGTGCTACGCGCCGGTTCCTTCTTTTTTCATCAGACAAACGCCGGACCAGGGACGATCGCGCCGGGATTTCTCTGTTTCGGGGAGTAGAGCGAAGAGGCTCATGAAAAACGTGAGGCGTTTGAGGCGCGCGGCGTTTTTGAGAAGCGAGCGCACATCGACAGGCTTCCAGCCGTAGGGGATGAAAAAGTTTGGGCCTTCCGGCGGCGCAAATTTGAAGGGCGCGGCGTGATGAAGCTGCTTCGACAACTTTTTTGAGAGCATGCGGAGAAGGCCTGGCGAGGCGATATCGAGAATCCAAGACTGAAAACTGGGAGGAGCGGCAAGATCTTTGGCGAGGCCTGCGACGTCCTCTGGTGGCAAATAGATGAGAAGGCCCTCGGAAATAATGAGAGCTTTGGAGGCGCGGCTGGCGAGTTGGGCGAACAGATCCCTACGGGCTGGAGCATCGGAAAGGTCGAGACGGATGCGTTCGAGAGAGCACACGGGCTTGTCGTCGCGGAGGATGTCTTCTTTATAGGAAAGAATTTCGGGAAGATCGACCTCGATCCACTTAAGCGTGGGCGGAAGGTTCATGTGATAGGGGCGGGCGTCGAGGCCGGCGGCGAGGTTGATGACCATGTCGACGCCTTGCTGGATTTGTTCGTTGATGAGATCGTCGCCGAGGCAAGTGCGCGTGATCATGCTCCAGTCGTTGTTTCCACCTAGCGGCATCGAGCGGGCGATTTGCTCGCCGCGTTCGCCGGCGAGACGGCGCGCGAAGGGATCGCGGAAATGTGCATCGGGGCGCTCGGTTTCGCGGGCGCGATAGACGGCGACCCAACGGGCGGTGTCCGATACGTTGCGAATCAACGGCTCAGAGTGAGTTCCCGAGCCTTTCTGGGATGGGGATGGCATTGGCGGCGCTGGCTCGCTCAAGTGATTGCCTTTCGGAGTGCGGGGATCGGCCTAACTGACAGCGTAGCACCCTTCGGGAATTCTCTTCCTGATTCCTCGGAGTTAGGCAGCCGCGCCATGTTCCTTGTTGAAATCGGCAAACTTCTTGCCTTCTTCCGCGAGGCGCTTTAAGAGCGGGGCCGGTTGCCAAAGTTCGCCGTGCTGCTTGTGAAACTCCTCAACACGATCGAAGACTTTTTTCAAGCCGACAGTGTCGGCGTACCACATCGGTCCGCCACGATAGGCTGGGAATCCGTAGCCGTTGAGATAGATGATATCGATATCGACCGCGCGCAATGCGAGGCCTTCCTCAAGAATGCGCGCGCCTTCGTTCACAAGCGCGTAGACGCAGCGATCGACAATTTCTTCCTTGGAAATTTGACGCTGTGGAATGCCCGCTTCGGCTGCCCATTTCCGGACTAGCTGCGCCACTTCCAGATCGGTGATTGCCCGGCGGTTCTCGTCGTATTTGTACCAGCCTGCTCCGGTTTTCTGGCCGTAGCGGCCCATCTCGCAAAGCTTATCTCCGGCAAACGCCTGGCGGATGCCTGGTTTTTCCAGATGTCGATATTCCTTGCGGATTCGCCAGCCGACGTCGAGGCCCGCGAGATCGCCAACGGCGAGCGGGCCCATGGCCATTCCGAAATCGTAGAGCGCGGAGTCAACGTCCTCAACGCTCGCGCCTTCCTCGAGAAGAAAAACGGATTCGCGAACATAAGGATGGAACATGCGGTTGCCTACAAAACCGCGGCAGTTCCCTACCAAGACGCCGATTTTGCCGAGTTTCTTTGAAAGCTGCATGCAAGTCGCAATGACATCCTTCCTGGTGGCTTTGCCGCGGACGATTTCGAGCAGGCGCATCACGTTTGCGGGACTGAAGAAATGAGTGCCGATGACGGATTCTGGGCGCGCAGTTGCGGAGGCAATCTCGTCGATGTCCAGCGTGGAGGTGTTGCTGGCGAGAATCGCGCCGGGCTTGCAGACGCGGTCGAGCTCCGCGAAAACTTCCTTCTTTAGTGCCATGCCTTCAAACACGGCTTCGATGATGATGTCGGCGTTGGCGAAGGAATCGTAGGTCAGCGTCGGTTGAATGAGCTTGAGCCGCTCGTCGACGAAGGCTTGCGTGAAGCGGCCGCGCTTGACGGAAGTTGCGTAATTTTTCTGGATGTTCGCGAGGCCGCGATCGAGAGCAGCTTGGTCGGCTTCTTTCAAAAAAACGGGAATGCCGGCGTTGGCAAGAACCATCGCAATGCCGCCGCCCATTGTCCCCGCACCGACGACCGCGGCCGTGTTCACCGGGATGATCGGCGTATCCTTGGGAATATCAGGAATTTTGGCCACTTCGCGTTCGCCAAAGAAGACATGGATCAGCGCTTTCGATTGATCGGAGAATAGGCAATCCATGAAGAGTTTGCGCTCGAATTTGCAGCCTTCTTCGAACGGGAGCTTTGTGGCGGCTTCGACGGCATCGATGGCTGCCAGCGGCGCGATGAGTCCACGCTGCTTCTTTTTTGCGTTTTCGCGGGCTGCGGCGAAGATGGGCAAGTTTTGTTCGGCGGTGTCGAGCTTTTCATTACGGTCCCGCGTTTTCCGCACCGGCTTGTCCGCGATTTCCCGCGCAAAAGCAACCGCCCCGTCTAGCAAATCGCCCTGTATCAATCGATCGAGAATGCCGAATTTCAAAGCGTCTTCCGCTTTAATCGGATTTCCGTGCGCGCACATCTCGACAGCTTTAGCCACGCCGGCGAGCCGCGGCAGGCGCTGCGTACCGGCCGCGCCCGGTATGAGCCCGAGCTTTACTTCCGGCTGGCCGACTTGCGCGCTCGCCACAGCAACACGATAGTGGCCAGACATGGCGACTTCGAGGCCGCCGCCAAAAGCGCTTCCATGAATGGCCATGACGACGGGCTTGCGGCAATCCTCGATTTTAAAAAGAAACGCGGGCAAATCCAATCCGCTGCCGGCCTTGCCCGATGTGATTTTTCCAAATTCCTTGATGTCGGCCCCAGCGATGAATGTCTTCCCGCCGCCGACAATCACCGCGGCCTGGATGGATTCATCTTTATCTATCTGCTCGATGGCAGCGGTGATGCCCTCCGGCACGCCGGGGCTTAGCGCGTTCACTGGCGGGTTGTTGATGGAGATGACGGCAATTCCATTTTCTTTGGTGAGTTGAACTAGGTCGCTCATGCGCGCTAAATTCCTCTCTTACTAATTCTGGGTGGTACGTCACAAGACATCCGTCACTATTCTAGCTCTTTGGCTTTACGGGCTCTATCGACCAGTTCGGAATCACACCTGGAAAATACTAAATGCGGCTGTTTACGCCAAGTGCCAATTCGCTTGGGCCGACATTCTCGTGGTGCGCGGAAGATATCGCAATCCCCCGGTCGAGGTACCGTTCAGGAATCCGTCGCGCTTCCTGCAAGACGCGGCTCTTCGCGTACAAAACTCCGGCTGTGCCGTTCGGAGCCGACGAGAAGAAGAACGGTGAGCGTAAGAATAGTCACAATCTCAAATCCGGCGATAGCCCACTGGTAGCCGACGCGGTCGCGCAAGGCATACTCGATGGAATTCGTGGGCGAGGCGAAAAGAATGCCCAATTGATAGGTAAGCCCGGGCATCAATCCGCGCGTGGCGTCGGCAGACAATTCATTGAGATGCACTGGGATGACGCCCCACGCGCCTTGCACGCCCGCCTGCATCAGGAACGCGCCGATCACCAGAACAACCAAATTCCCGCCAAACGCCCACAGTGGAATCATGACCAGCGACAGTCCCAACGCCGCGATCATGCCTTTGCGCCGGCCAGCTGTCTGCGAGAGATGCCCAAAAAGAATGGCACCAACGATGGCGCCGATGTTGTAAATGATCGCGATATTGGCGCGCATCGCCGCCGAAGCGTGATGGACTTCCTGCAAGAAATCCGGATACAAATCCTGCGTCCCGTGCGAAAGGAACATCATGAAGGTCATCAGCACAATGAGGTAGAGGAAGCGCTTCCACTCGGCTGCCGCGATGCGTAAAACTTGGGCGGTGCTGGCAACTCGGTGTTGCTTCCAGGCTTCTGATTCCGGAACTTTGGTGCGAATGTAGAGCGCAAGCAGCGCGGGCACGGCGCCAATCCAAAACATGGGCCGCCAGCCCCAAACCGGCAGGAGAAACCGCGCTGCCAATGCGGCCAGCAGATAGCCGATCGAATAGCCACATTGCAGAATTCCACTGAGAATACCGCGCCAGCGAACCGGCGCAGCTTCCATCGCGAGCGACGCTCCTACGCCCCATTCGCCGCCCATTCCGATGCCGAAGAGCGCTCTCATCACCAGGAAAAAAGTGAAGTTCGGCGAAAATCCGCAGAGTAGCTCGATGATGGAAAAATAAATGACGTTGGCCATCAGGGGAATACGGCGTCCGTAACGATCGGCCAGCAATCCGAAGATCAGGGCTCCCACCGGGCGCATCGCGAGTGTCGCGGCCAGCGTGCGCACAATTTCGCTCTTGGAAACGCCGAATTGGTGGGCGAGCGTGTCGATCAGGAAAACGACAACGAAGAAATCAAAAGCGTCGAGCGTCCAGCCGAAAAAACCGGCCAGAACGGCGTGACGAGCATTCGCTTTGGAATTAATGGTTTGTTCCATTATCCGCACACGACTGGCATTGGCGGCTCCAACACTGGCGCGCTTTCATTGTAGCCAATGTCCGCATGGCTCTCTCGCTTGTACGTTTGCTTCGCTTCACGTTATGCCGGGAGCGCTCGCCCCCGCGTTTCCACTCCAAACGGAATCAAGAGCAGACCAACGGCAAACGCTAAAGCGGTTGTCGCAACCGGAACTCCCAACGAGCCATACCGTTGAACGCCGTTTCCGACAAGAAAAGTGATGGCGGCTCCGCCGAAGCGCGCGAAGGACGTCGAGAAGGCGAAGGCGCTCGCGCGGCATTCGGTGGGATACTGCTCCGGAAGCCAAAGCGTATAAACCGCAAAATTTGCGCCGCCCAAACCGAGAAAAAACAGGCAGACAAAAAACCACGGAAGCGCGGATGGACCAAGATAGAACACTTTGCCGAAGGTGAGAGCGATGAACGTCATCATTACTGCAAAGAAAAAGCCCAACGCGCCGCGCCGGCCCAGCCGCTCCGAAAGCCACGGCATCGCCAGGCACCCTAAAATCGTGGCGAACGCAACAAGCATGGTGGCGCGTGAAGCCAACTATTCCGCTTCGCGGCCGGCGCGACCGGCAGCTTCCGCAAGCGAAGTGACCGCTGCGGGGACGTATACGGTTCCGGCCCAGAGCCCGCTCACCGAGGCAAGCATGAAAAGCGAGTTCAAGATCGTGCGACGGCGCAGCGCAGGCGAAAAAAGCGCTGCGAAGGGGCGATAGATTTGCCAAGAGCGAACGATTTCTAATTTGTTTGACCATCGCGCAGGCTCGGTCACTCCATGACGGACCCAAGCCAGAAGCAACGCAGGCACCCCTCCGACGGCAAACATGGCGCGCCAGCCATAGTGGCTGCCAATCGTGTAGTTGGCGATGGCCGCAAGGAAAATGCCGACGTAGTAGCCCGTATGCATGTAGCCCGCTCCAGCCCGCCGCCGGCTTTCTGGCCATTCCTCCGCGATGAATGTTCCGCCCATGGCCCATTCGCCGCCAATTCCAATTCCCGCAAGAAACCTTAGAATCGCCAACTGCCACACACCGGTCACAAGCGCGCTGAGAAACGTGAAGACCGAATACCAAACGATGGTGAGCATCAAAGTGCGTACGCGGCCGAACTTGTCTCCGACAGGGCCCCAAAGAAAAGCGAGCCCCCATCCGAGTAAGAATAGGGCAAAAAGCAAGCCGCCGTAGAAGCCAAGATTGCCTTTCGTTGGAGCGATGCCTGAACGCGGGAGCAGATCGCGCAGTGACGGCAGCAGAACGAGCGCGTAGATGAAAGAATCCATGCCGTCGAGAGTCCACCCGCCCCAAGCGGCCCAAAACCCGCGAATTTGATTTGTGGTGAGTGGAACGGCGAGAGGAACGGGGCCATTCGAAGATTCGATGGGCATTGTGGCAGGGACTATATCAAAAAGGAGCGGAGGGAAAAGAACGAAGTCGCGCGAGGATTCTATCGGGCCGGTGCCAGGGAATGACAGCGCACCCGACTCCGTCCCTCAGCTGAATCACTCCCCTCCAAATCCAATTTCGCTGGCCGTTATGCTGATGTAAACTTTCTGATTCGGGCTGCGCAGTTTACGCCGGGCAGAACCGGTTCCGATGGCCGCCGCTAAGGAGACTCACGCTTGCTCTTACAGGTGTTTGAAGACAAGCAGGCTCTGGGCAAAGCAGCGGCCGCACAGGCGGCTGCGATCATCCGTGATGCAATCGCACTTCGCGGAGGGGCGCGCATCGTCGCTGCCACCGGCGCCTCTCAATTCGAATTCCTGGACTCGCTTACAAAATCGCCTGGCCTCGAATGGCAAAAAGTGGAGTTGTTCCAACTGGACGAATATATCGGACTCCCGATGAATCACCCCGCCAGCTTCTCGAAATATATTCAGGAACGCTTGGTCGCGAAAACGGGAATCGTCCGCTATCA
>JBARBE010000395.1:0-11036 GCA_049792735.1 Candidatus Acidiferrum sp. | reverse complement strand
TAAATCGCGGCCTCGATTCCGTCCGCGGCCGCTACGGCTGGAACGCCGTCTTCTACGGCAACGGCCTCGAACTCCGCGAACATTACGCCACCAAGCCCGGCGGCCTCGTCCTCTCCACGCCCTGCTTGTCGCGGTGACTTAAACCCATCCCACCTGCAAAGACAGCACAATGAGTAACTACTATGGTATAACATCACAATTCAACTTCTTGAGAAAGAGAGCGTGCCAATCATATGGAGAACGCGCTCACTGGCAGCGATGGGCTTTCCATTCGTTCTAGTGGCATCTGGGCAGAGGAAAAGCTCTATTACCTGAAACATTATTTAAATATCTTTTCCGTTGGCATGCACAAAAAATGGCCCGGGAAACTGTATTATGTCGATTTGTTCTCTGGGCCGGGCAAATGTCATATCCGTGAAACTGGAGAAGAAATAGACGGTTCTCCTCTCATTGCCCTGAAATTTAATTTTACAAAGTATTTCTTTTTTGAGGCTGACCCCAGCTGTTACGAGGCCCTAAGTAAAAGAATTGAAACTAGAGCCCCTGAGAAACTAAAACATATTTCCTTGATACATGGGAATTGCAACGAGCACATCCAAGAGGTGCGACCACCATCCGCGCCCAGCTTAGGCATTGTCTTCATAGACCCGACAGGAATTTCTCAGATTGCTTTTGACACCATTCGCACGTTAACTAGTGAACGAAAGATGGACCTCATCATCAACTTTCCAGAGGGAATGGGAATTCGCATGAATCTTCATCAATACACTGAAAGTGAGGAAAGTGCGTTAGATGTTTTTATGGGCACAAGCAATTGGAAGCAGCGATTCCATCAGATCCCGACCTCGTTTCCTCAAGCTTGTCGTCAAATCGCGAATGAGTATCTAGAAAACCTTCGTTCCCTCGGCTATCAAGTGCTGGACGACAGCCAGATACCCGTAAGAACAACCGGAAATAGCCTGTTATATTACTTAATTTTTGCGAGCAAGAACCCCAAGGGCAATGAGTTCTGGAAAAAGATTGGATTGATAGATCCAAAAGGGCAGCGCAAGCTATTTACATGATCACAAAACCCAGAGGCTCGAACTTTATTCGCCAATTTGGGGGTCCTGGCGAGGACTCGCAAATTGTCTGCTTCAAGTTTTGGCAGCTTGTGGTGGCGGGCGGGTGCCCGTACCGGTGCGCGTATTGTTTTTTGCAGACGGTGCCGTGGTTCCGCTTTCGTCCGGATGAGCTTTATGGTTTGGTCTACACGAACGTGGAGGAAATGGTTGCGGAAATCAAAGAATGGCTCGACGATCCCATTCCCAAGATGATGATCGTGGGAGAACTGCAGGACGGGCTTGTTTTTGATTCTGCTTACAAAAAAACGAGCGGCGAGCCTCTGACGCATCGCGTGATTCCTCTTTTCGCGGCACAGAAGAAGCACCGCCTCATTTTCCTGACTAAATCTACCCAGATTCAGCATGCTTTGGAGCTTGCGCCCACGCTGCAAGTCGTTTTTTCCTGGTCGGTCAATGCCGAAGAGATTGGCGCGAAATGGGAGCATGGCACGCCGCTGCCCTCGGAACGTTTTGCTGCGGCAGAAAAGATGAAAAAAGCTGGTTGGCCTGTTCGTTTCCGTTTGGATCCGATGGTTCCCTACCCTGATTGGAAGCGCGGCTATGCTGAAGCCATCAAGAAAATCAACGCGCTCTCGCCGGAAATGGTCACGCTTGGAGCGCTACGTGCCACTTCGTATAACGGCTTGCGGAATGCCGCAAAAGCGAATGGGCGCGATGAAACAATTTTCGATTATCTGACGGAAACAAGAGATCCCTCCGGTTTCAAATACAGGATTCCCTTTGATGCCCAGGTGGAAATGTTCCGGTTTGCCGTCGACCGCCTGAAAAGCAGCATCAAGCCGGCACTCTGCAAAGAAGATCGCGCTCTCTGGAAAGCGCTGGGGATGAAATTTGATGGCTGCCATTGTTTGCTAGGCCGCAATGACGCCATCGTGAAAGAACGGAACGTAGAAATGAAAAAGGATCGCGAAGTCGAGCATGTCATAGGTATCGGTAAGCCTTTGCCGGTTTTAGCGTAACTGCAGCGGATTCACCCCTTCCCGCCTCCCTACCACTGAAGTACACAGCCGTTCGAGAGCACTCGTGTTCGTACATTTGCATTGCCACAGCCACTATTCGTTCCTGCGGGCCGTAGCGTCGCCGGAAGAAATCATCGCCGCGGCGGTGGAGCAAAAGATGCCCGCCGTAGCGCTGACCGATACGAATGGGCTGTATGCGGCGGTGCCGTTTTATCAGGCGGCGATAGCGGCCGGAATTAAGCCAATTGTGGGAGCGGTGATTGACGTCGAGTTTTGCGCTTCGCAATCCACAGCTCGAAACACCAGAAACGAAAATCGAAATTCGCAAAGCGCACCAATGGTGCTGCTCGCGGCGGATATCGAGGGGTACAGCAACCTATGCCAGTTGGTAACGCTGCGCCATTTGGGAACGACAGAGTTGGCGAAAAATGATTTGGACGAATGCGACGGATGGCCCGTAACGCTGGAGGAATTGGCGAAGCATTCGCGAGGCGTGATCGCGTTGTGTCCATTGCCAGCACGCGTGCACGATGCAGGCGATCGTAGGGGCACGGCACGCCGTGCCCGTCCGAGAATGGATACGCCGAGCGATGCAGGCACGACATGCAGAACGGACGAGACATACAAGATGGGCACGGCGTGCCGTGCCCCTACAGCGCAATTGAAAGACATTTTCGGCGACCGGCTGTGGATCGAAGTGCAGCACTTGTCGCCGGGAGACGGACGCACGCTGCGCGAAGCGGAGCGCATCGGGCGCGAACTCGGCGTGCCGCTGGTGGCGGCGAACAAGGTTTATTTTTTGCGGCCAGAGGAACATTTGCATCACCGCGCGGTGAACGCGATCCGCACGGGCGGGTTGCTGACGACCGTGGCGGCGCCCGACATCACCACCGGCGAAGCATGGTTCAAGCCGGCGTCGGCAATGCAAAAGCTGTTCCCCGATCATCCGGAATGGCTCCGCGCAACGCTCGACATTGCGGAGCGGTGCAATCTCGAACTCACGCTGCACAAGACCATCTTCCCGGAATTTCCGGTACCGGAAGGCGAATCCGCGTTTTCGTATTTGTGGAAGTTGTGCTTTGCGGGCGCACAACGTCGTTATCGCCCACTGCGGCCCGAAGTGCTCTCGCGGCTGACGCACGAATTAGGCGTGATCGAGAAGCTGCATCTCGCGCCGTATTTTTTGCTGGTGTGGGAGATCGTCGAGGAAGCCAAGCGGCGCGGGATTCCGGCGGTGGCGCGCGGCTCGGCGGCCAGTTCGATGGTGACGTATTGCCTGGGAATTTCTTGCGTGTGTCCGCTGCGCTGGGGATTGTACTTCGAGCGCTTTTTGAACGAGCAGCGCGGCGATTGCCCGGATATCGACATCGACATTTGCGGCGCGCGGCGCGATGAGCTGCTCGACTACGTCTACGAGCGCTGGGGCGAAGAGCACGTGGCCATGATCGGAAGCTTTGTGACCATGCACGCGCGGCTGGCCATCCGCGAAATCGCGAAAGTGTTTGGCGTACCGCCGGGCGAAGTGAACCATTTCACGAAACGGCTGCCGCACCGCCCGGTGCGCGAAATTTTACAGGCGATTCGCGATCTGCCGGAGTGCCGCACTTTGCCGGTGGGCGACGAGCCCTGGAAAACGATTCTGCAGGTAGCCCTGCGGCTCGACGACGCGCCGCGGCACATGGGCATTCATCCGTGCGGAACGGTGATTTCCGCGCAGCCGTTGACGCGGCTGACGCCGCTCGAGCGCGCGACGAAAGGAATCGTCGTCACGCAGCTGGACATGAACGTCATCGAAGCGCTTGGATTGATCAAGATGGACCTGCTCGGGCAGCGTGGATTCACGACGATGTCGCTGGCGCTGGATAATATCGAAAAGGAAGTTGAAGAGGTAGAGGAAGCAAAGGAGGTAAAGGAGGTAAAGGAGAAAAACAATTTCTCGCCGAGTCCACGCGCTGGTGCTCTTCAGAATGGCGATGCGGAACAAGTTGCGCCAGATGGCGTAACTCCAAGACCAAAAGCCCGCGAGATTGATTTTGACGCGATACCGGAAAACGACCCGGCGACGTGCGACGTGATTGCCGCGGGAAGAACGATGGGCGTTTTTCAGATCGAATCGCCGGCCATGCGCGGGTTGTTGCACATGATGAAGGCGCGGACGCTTGAGGAAATCGCGCAAGCGTTGGCGCTGATCCGGCCAGGAGCATCGGAATACGGCTCGAAAGAGTTGTTCATAAAGCGGCTGCGCGGAGAGGAAAAGATCGAATATCCGCATCCGGCACTGGAAGGAATTCTAGGAAGCACGCTGGGCGTATGCATTTTTCAGGAACAGGTGATGCAGATCGCGCAGGCGGCCGGGGAAATGTCGCTGGCGGAGGCCGATATCATGCGGCGCTCGTCCGCGAAATTCTCCGGCCAGCGCGACCTCGAGCGGTTACGGAGCAAGTTTCTGCTGGCCGCGGGAATGATGGGATTGACCCCGCAACAACGTCAAGAAACGTGGTTGATGGTGGAAAAATTCGCGGGCTTCGGATTTTGCAAAGCGCACGCGGCGACGTATGCGGACATTTCGTACCGCATGGCTTATTTGAAGACGCATCATCCGGCGGAGTTTCTGGCGGCGATGTGCAGCGCAGGGGCCGGGTTTTATCACGTGTCGGCGTACGTGGAAGAGGCGAAGCGCTGGGGGATCGAGGTGCGGCTGCCTTCTGTGAATCATTCGCGCATGGAATATACAGCGGAATCGTTTGGGGCCGGCAAGCGCGCGCTGCGCATCGGGCTGATGCAAGTGAAAGGGCTGCGCGTGGAAACGATTACGGCGATTGTGCGCGCGCGGGAAGAAGGCGGGGCGTTCCGGTCGCTCGAGGATTTTTTGCGGCGTGTGCTTGTGGAGCGGGATGAGATCGAGGCGTTGATCAAGTGCGGGGCGTTTGATGAAATCGGCCATCAAGCGGGTGAAGACGCGTGCGGAATTTCGCGACCAGAAATGTTGTGGCGATGGAATTTTTTGCAGGCAAGCTGCAAAAACGCACAGGTGCTTCGAGGCAAAGATGCACAACGCCTTCAAAGCAAAAGCGCACAGCCAGGATTGGCTGTGCCACCCACTGCGCCGGAGATGCTGTTTGCTGATGCGAAAAGCGAAGATGCGATTGGAGCGGCGCTGGCGGGGATGCCGGCGACGGAGTACACGCTGGAGCAAAAATTGCGGTACGAACGGGAGATTCTCGAAGTGTGCGTGAGCGGGCACCCGCTGGATTTTTTGCCTCGGAATGGCGAAGTGTGGAGCGACGAGTTGGATGGATTGCGCGGGAGGCGGGTGACCCTGTGCGGATGGGTGGTGACTTACCGGCATGTGGGGACAAAAAATTACCGGAACATGATGTTCGTGACGCTGGAGGATCAGCGCGGGCTGTATGAGGTGGTGCTTTTTCCGGATGCGTACGACCGTTATGGCGGGCTGGTGTTTGAGACGCGGGCGATGCGCGTGACGGGGCGCGTGGAAGCGGGCGGGCAGATAAACGGGGAAAAAATGGAAGCGCTGAAGAGGTGACTCGTGACTGGCGACTCGTGACTGGCGATACATGCTTCGCGACCCGTGATCCGTGGCCCGTGAAAACATTTATACAGAGGACGCAGAGGACACCGTGGACACAGAGAAGAGCTGGAACGGCGCGAACATAAAGATACGGAGTCGGTGAGAATGCTATTTCGGATAAGAAAACCGAATATGACGGCGACGACCTCGGCGGAGCCGGAAGTGGGGCGGCCGGCGGGGACGGGCGAGGAGTGGCTGGGGCGCAACCGGAGCGCGAAGCGGCGGCTGTGGGAGCGGCTGAATCCGCGGCATAAAAAAGAGCTGCGCGTGATCGCGGAGGCGCTGGCGATGCAGCAGACCCACGCGAACTTGCCGGAGCCGCTGCGGGCGCGGTTGAGCCAGTCGATTGAAGAGGTGGAGCGGCTGGCGCGGCGGATTGGGGCGCTGCTGGCCGAGGTAACACGGCGGACACCACCGCGCGCGTAATCGTTGCGGGGCGTTGGCGGCGACCGCATACTGAAAATATGGCTGTCCCCAAAATGCGCGGCTCCCAGTCCATTACGGCGTTGACCCAGGCCAAAACGCGCCGTTCTAAGTGTGTTGCAGTTTTGGCCCTCCTGAAAAAACGTGGCTGGCTTTGCGTTGCGGCGTTGGTTGTGGCGCTATGCGCAACGGCTGCGGCGGCGCGAGCGGATGAAATTCGGCTGAAAGACGGCAAGAAGCTTTACGGCGTGATCGTGGCGTACGAAGACAACATGTTCAAAGTGAAGACGGACTTTGGATATGTTCTCGTGGAAAAAGACAAGATCGCATCGATTATTCCAACGACACCGGCGAGCGCGACGCCGAAAACCGAAAAAACACCAGCGGCGAAAAAAGAACCGGCTACGGAGGCGCAGCCGAAAGCCGAAGAGGCTGTGGCGTCGTCCGCCGACGGGACGAGCGAAGCAACAAATGCAAGCGCGAAATCCGTCGAATCGGCTACTGGAAAGCGCGAAAAAACATCTCCTAAAATCACGAACGCCGCGGTGAAACCCTCGGCCCCGGCGAATACGACGACCAAAGCGGTGGCCCCAAACATCGCGGCGTCTGCCAGCGCTCCGGCTTCCACATTGACGGTATCCGCGGCACAGCCAGCGGCGCCAAAAGCGCCGGAACCTCCGGCAATGCGCGAAAATATTCAGGGCAATCTGTACACGAACTACACGCACGGCTTCAAGATGTACAAAGCGCCGAGCTGGGACTTGCTTGAAGATGCGCGTCAGGCGCTGCCGAATGCCATCGTGGCAATGGGCACTCAGAACGAGTCCACCCTGCTGGTCATAGGGCAAGAAAAAACCAAAGAACCGCTGGATCCGGCAGCGGCCACGGTCGAAAAACGGCTAAGCGACATCTACGACAACTACAGGAAAATCTCGCAGCGAAAGACGACGGTGGGCGGGCTGCCGGCGGTCGAGTATAACTACCGGGGAGAAGCAGACGGACACGATTGGTCCGGCACGGTGGCGGTGATCGAGCGAGGGCCGGAGATCTTCACGGTGCTGGGCATGACGTACGCCGACGACGACCTCATCCAAATCCAGGAAAACGTGATTTCGAGAGCGATTGCGAGCCTGGACTTCAACGTTCATTAAGTAGCGGGTAGTGGATAGTGAGTAGTCCGATGCCGCAGGCGTGGGCTTATAGCGTTAGGTCGGTAGTCTCGCGGCCTAGTTAACAATAACCACCCCACCCCCTAGGGTTTTGTGTAAATACTCATTCTAAGATAGATAAAGTCCTTTGTTTTGACACAGCTCTGCAAATGTTGATTCTATGCAACTTGCATTGGAGCGGAATTGCGCGGATTGGGTGGCTCCGGATTGGCTAAATCGAGCGGGGCCCGCCCGGAAAGGCACACCTCACTTCAAAAAAGAAAAGCGGCGGGTCTCCGCCGCTGAATGGAACTTGTCCTGGCTCAAATAATAACCGCTATTAGGATGAATTCAAGGGACAAATTGGATGCAAATTGCGGTCATCACAGAAAACGGAAATCAGCAAGCTGAACGATGGGCGTAGGTCAGGCGTTAAACCTTAAATGTTTGGCTTACCGGAGGAGAGCTTCAAACCCGGCTTGGACAAAGTGGTGATCGTGGGTAAGGGCGGCGGAGATGCGCTCGGTTTCCATGATTTGAAAGCTGGCGCAGTCGGTAAGGCTCCAGTTTTTGTCGGCGCTCCGTTTGTAGCGCTCAAGCGCTTTTGTGAATTGTTCAGACGTCTGTGGAAACACGATAACAGAATTGCCTTTGCGAGCATCTTCGACAGCGCCAACTACAATCGACCGCATCCTGGGGCTGCCGTTACTGAACGTGTTTAAGAGCTCGGCGAGGATCATTTCGCTTGTCACTACCCGCATCGCTGCGATCTCGCGGTACATGGCGGTCACTTTTGGGTGCAGGTGGTCTTGCGGGTACAAAAGACCGATCCAATAGCTGGTATCCGCGAAAACCGTCATCATTCCTCTTCCTTCTTCGTCCCGTAGAGATAGTGGTCAACATTTTTGGACAGGTCGGTAGGAAGTCGCTTCCACTCATCTTCAGGAACATCCTTTACGGCTTCGGCGATTCTATCGAGGAAGGAGCGAAGATCCGTTGGGACGTCGGCGGGCACCTCGGGTGGCATAGTCTGATCAGGTTTTTTGGCTTCGGCGGCGTAACGAGTCTCGAAGCCCAAGTGCTCTAGGATTGCAATGGCTTGATGGGAGTTTGTGGTGTCGTTGGGAGGCACACCGGCAGCTTCGAGGACGAGCGGGCGGGCAGGGAGTTCCCGGCCTCCGATAATGACGGTCCATTTGGGCATCTTCCGGAACCAGCGGAACTTGGTGGCGGTTGCGAGGACCTCGGCTCTTGTCAACTCTCTCGGATTTCGCATGGATGACTCCTGGGGGGACGAACTTATCTAGAACTTCTCTTTCATGCTACACTTATTATTATTCACCGTCAACTTATTATAGGCTACCTGCCGGCCAGCGCTTCTTCCCTGCAGAGGTTCGGAGCTACGCTCAATGGGAACTTGGAGACGCTCCAGAGACTTAGGATTACAGGAACCTGGGGGCGCGATCTTTTTGCTTAGAAACGTGGCGCGTGCGGACAGAGTCAAGAGCGGGCACGGCGTGCCGTGCCCCCACGAGATCGAATCATGGCGGGGATTGGGCTAGTCGGAAGCGGCGGCAGCCAGGTCGGGGAATTTTTTGTGTTCGCGGATTACGGCGATTAGGGCTTGGGCGGAGCGAGGGAGGCTGCGGTCGCGGCGGTAGACGAGGCCAAGTTCGCGCCAGAGGTCGACGCCTTCGACGTTGAGGAGCTTTACTTCGCCGGCTTTGACTTGATCGCGGGCGAAGCTTTCGCTGATAAAGGAGACTCCGGCGTCGGCGGCGACGAAGCGCTTGATCATGCCGATGCTGGGAAGCTCCATGGCGACGCGGATGCGGGCACGATAGGGACGGAAAAGCTTGTCCAGAACCTGGCGGGTGAAGCCAGTGCGCGGGAAAATCAGGGGTTGCGTGGCTACTTCCTCGAGAGTGATCTTGGAGCGATGAGCGAGCGGATTGCGGCTGCTGACCATAAAGCGCAAACGGTCGCGCGAAATGTGATGAACTTTAAGGGTGGGCGATTTGATCGGAAGCGTGACGATGCCGACGTCGACGGAGCCGTCTTCGACGCGCTGGAGAATCTTGTGGCTGAAATTGCGGTAGATGCTGATGTGGACTTGCGGGTATCGGCGTTGAAACTCGGCGAAAATATCGGGGAGAAGATAGAGGCAGGTGGCTTCGTTGGCGCCGAAAACGAGCGGGCCCTGCACGACATCGCCGCGGTCGGCGACGACTTGAATGGATTCGTCGCGGAGGCGGAGAAGGCGCTCGGCGTAATCGAAGAGGACCTCGCCGGCCGGGGTGAGCTCGACGGATTTGGCGGAGCGGTCGAGAAGTCGGGCGCGATAGGCTTGTTCGAGCTGGCGGATCTGGGCGCTGACGGCGGATTGCGAACGAAACACTTTTTGCCCAGCGCGCGAGAAGCTCTTCAGCTTGGCAACATAGACGAAAGTAGCGAGTTGATCAAAGTCCATAGGTGGGTGGCTCGGCAAAGATTATAGCGGATTATTACCGCTAAGTTAGCGCAGAATCCTGCTCCTTTCAAGCTGGCAGAGGCGCCTGAGAAAGCGCGGCACTCTGCGCCGGACTGAAAACGATTTCGCGATGCTTCAAACTGGCAAGCACTGGCTCCCAAGTAGCCTCGAGGGTGCCTTGGAAGTGCAGGGGTTGAACGCGAAGGAACGGGAGCGGGCCGCGGCGCGAGAGTAGACGAGAAGCGCGCGGGCTGGCAGTGAATCGCAGGTGCTCTTCGAGGACGCTGCGCAGCCAGGCTTCTTCGCGCTCGTCGATTTCGGCCAGGGCGACGAAATCCCGGTGAATCACTTCGTCGGCTTCGCCGCGAAGAACGTAGGAGAGGCCTCCGGTCATGCCGGAGCCGAAATTCAGACCGAGAGGGCCGAGGACGAGGACGACGCCGCCGGTCATATATTCGCAGCCGTGCTGGCCGACGCCTTCGACAACGGCGAGCGCGCCGCTATTGCGGACGGCAAAACGTTCACCCGCGCGGCCTGCGACGAAAAGCCGGCCGGAGGTGGCGCCATAAAGGACGGTGTTTCCGGCCAGGACGTCGCCGCGGCGGGAGGCGGCGGAACTGGCAGAGATGGCGATGGTTCCACCCGAGAGCCCCTTGCCGACGTAATCGTTGGCTTCGCCCGAGAGCGTGAGAGTAATTCCATCGGTCAGGAACGCGCCAAAGCTTTGGCCCGCGCAGCCGTGAAAATCCTTCGTTAGATGCTCCGTGAGCGCATCAAGCTGGCTGCCGGGACGGCGACGGCGCATCAATTCACCGCTCATGCCTGCGCCCACACTGCGGTCGGAATTTTGGATGGGCTGCGATTCCGTTTGGAGTTCGAAGGCGGCGTTGAAGTGCAGAGCGTCTTCGCGAGCGCTGGCGTGCAGCGCGGGAGATTGTTGCGGAGCGACTCGGCCGGTTTCGGAAATCGGAACGATCAGCAGCGGATCCATGCCGGAGCGGGCGCTTAGGCGGTCGTACCAACCGGTGAGATCGCTGAGAGAGCGGGCGCCAAGTTGCGCGAGTCGATTGCGGATCTCTTCGGCAAGGGAACGGAAATAGGCGGCCACCATTTCCGGTTTGCCATTGAAGCGGGTGCGGAGTTTTTCGTCTTGCGTGGCAATGCCGACCGGGCAGGTGTTTAGATGGCACTGCCGGGCCATGACGCAGCCGATTGCGAGGAGCGAGGCAGTACCGAAGCCGAATTCGTCGGCGCCGAAGAGAGCGCCAACGATAATGTCGCGCGAAAACTTCAGGCCGCCGTCGACACGGAGCGAGACGC
>JBARBE010000394.1:0-36023 GCA_049792735.1 Candidatus Acidiferrum sp. | reverse complement strand
CCGTATTCCTCCGAGGGGAGCAAGGCGGACGCCAACGCGCTGGCGAAGAACCTGGGCATAGAATTCGTCACGCTGCCTATTGGGGATGTATTCGAGTCTTATCGTAAGATGCTCGCGCCGGCGTTTGGTAACCGAGCGATGGACGTGACCGAAGAAAATATTCAGGCGCGGATTCGCGGAAACTACTTGATGGCGCTTTCCAATAAATTCGGGTCGATGGTATTGAGCACGGGCAACAAATCGGAGATGGCCGTAGGATATTGCACGCTTTACGGCGACATGGCTGGCGGGCTCGCGGTGATTTCAGATGTGCCGAAGCTCATGGTGTACGAGCTGGCCAGTTGGATCAACCGGGAAAGGGAACTCATCCCTGTTTCAAGTATTGAAAAGGTGCCCTCCGCGGAGCTCCGGCCCAATCAAAAAGATGAGGATAGCCTGCCACCCTACGATGTGCTGGACCGCATCCTAATGGCGTATATCGAGGATCTGCGTAGCCCGGAAGAAATCGCCGATCACTATGGGTTTGATCTGAAACTTGTACGAGACATCGCTTTGCTGGTGGACCGAAACGAATACAAACGCAAACAGGCGCCGCCGGGACTCAAGATCACTTCGCGGGCTTTTGGATTTGGAAGGCCGTTCCCGATCGCGCAGAAGTTTATTCCATAAGAGATGAGGTTTAGCGTGAAGACAGCACTCACATTGACAGCTATTTTCTTCCTGTGTTTGACGGCCGCGACAATTGACGCGCAGGAGCGAAGCGGAACTTCAACTTCGCACTCCGGCGCGGCGCAATCTTCCATCCAGAAGACGGTGGAGATGTACCTGCGCAATCTGTACGCGTTCGGGTCTGACACTACCGTTCAGGTTGAGCCTCCGAAGGACATTGGCGTCGAAGGGCTGCAGGAACTCGATATCGTGGTGAAGATGGGAGACAACCAGCAGACCGGCAAGGTTTATGTCACCAAAGATGGCAAATATATGTTCCGAGGGGAGTTATCGGAGCTTTCCAAGGATCCTAATGCAGAGGCTCGCGCGCAGCTGCAGACCAAGGATAGCCCTTCCATGGGTCCGGCTGATGCTTCCGTGACCGTGGTAGAGTTCTCGGATTTCGAGTGCCCTGTCTGCCGGGCGCTGCACGATGCGGTCCGCGGCCTCTTGCCGAACTACCCACAGGTCCGCTTGGTCTTCAAGGATTTTCCACTCGACCAAATTCATCCGTGGGCACGCACAGCAGCTCTGGCCGGGCGCTGTGCCTACCAGCAGGACCCTAAGGCGTTCTGGAAGATGTATGACTTCATTTATGACAATCAGGACGTCATTTCGGCGGAGAACGCCTGGGGCCAAATGACGGACTTTGCCAGCCGGGCTGGATTAAACCTCGATACGTTCAAGGCTTGCATGGCGAGCCCGGAAGCTGGAGCTGCAATCGATGCCAGCCGGGCGAACGGTCTGCTGCTTGAGGTGAGCAGCACGCCGACGATCTTCGTGAATGGGCGACGGCTCGTTGGAGCCGATCCGCATCTTCTGCAGCAGTACATCAATTACGAACTGGATCAGCACAAAGCGCAAAAGACTGCCAAGAACAATTAGGGGACTGGACCGCCGAGAGGGGAGAGGCGGAAGTGGGAACGGATGAAGGCCGAGGACAGGGGCAGAAATCGTCCCCATTTTCTAGTTAACATAATATTACTTATCAGACGCAATGTCAAGAGAAATCTTTAACTATTTTGGGGTTTCCCACGATTACCAGGGACTGATTCTCTTTTGGCGCAATGCTCAGTTCGAGAGGAGGTCCGGCTGGCGCGGGGGGTGCGCCAGCCGGCGTGCTGCGCGGCGGTGGTGCGGATGGTGTAGCGGATTGAAAACGAATCGCTTACGAGCATTTCGCCCGCTCGTGAGCGGAGCAGGCGTGACACCAAGTGGATGCGCGGCGCGTTCGCCGTCCTGCACGTTCAGTTCGGCACCGGTTTGTCCCAGAGCCAATTGTTCAAGCCTTTCCCATATACGATTTCGACGGACGTTCAGCGGGACTATATTTCAGCGGGCGGCTTTGGCTGCGACGGCTCCGGCGGCGGCGCCTATGGCGAACCACTTGGCGGCTCGGAGGATGCGGTGCAGGACGGTTCCACCTTTTGCGGCGGTTACGGCGGCGTCTCGCTCTTTGGTCAGTGCGGCGGTCTTGGTCTTTTCGTCGGTTAGGTCGCTCTGGGCGGCGGCTAGTTTTGCCTGGCAGGCTCTGCAGTCGAGCGCGAAGTCGTAGAGGGGCTTCAAGTCGGCTGCGGGAAGGATTGCGTCGGCGGGCTGGCCGGTCTTAGGGATGGGTTGGTTGGGGCGGAGTCCGCGGATGCGGGGGCTCCGGACTTTTTTGATGACGGTTGGGAGGAGGGATTGGCGGCGACATTAGGCGGAACGGAGGTAGCGGATTGCGGCTGGAGAGTGATGGGCGCGGGGAGAGAGAGCGCGTTGGGGAGATCTTTGAGGAGTTGGGCTGTGGTCACGACCGCTTGTTTTTGAGCGGCTAGCTGGGCGAGGGTTTGATTAAGAAGGGTGTCGCGGTGGTGTTGGCTGGCGGCGGCATCGGTGATGGTTTTCTGGGCGGCGGCTAGTTGCGTGTCGAGCTGGGCGCGGTCGCGGCGGTCGGCTTGCCAGGAGACGTAGATAGTGATGGCCAGGATTACGGGGACTAGGATTTCGGCGAGCTTTAGCAGGATTCGCGAGGTCATGATTGTTTGTCTCTGCGATACAACGATTGGCGTGCTGGATCGACGGGCACGATATATCGTGCCCCTAAAAATTCGTTCGGCGCGAGTAGCGAGCGCGCGACCTAATCTTGCGTGCGTTCGGGTTACGCGGATTGTTGGTCAAAAGCGGGAGCAGAGCTCCCGCACTCCAAGGTAATTACAGATAATGGGATCGGCGGGCTAGGACTTGGCCGGGGTAGGCGGGATTTGCGCCACCGTTCCAGGCCAGGAGGCCGCGGGTGACGTCGCCGTCCATGGCGTCTAGTTTTTTTCGCAAGAGCTTGCAGCCGACGGCCAAGTTTTGTTCGGGATCGCAGAGTGCGGACAGGAATGTGCCGTCGAAGCCCGTTTCTCTTGCGACTTGACCCATCACTTGCATTAGGCCCCACGAAAAGCCGCGGGCGTAGGCTTCGGAGGCGGTGATCTTGTTGTTGGTGTAGAGACCGGCGACATATTTGGCGAAGAAAGCCGGTTCGTAGCGCATGGCCCAGGTGTTCCAGGAAGATTCTTGCTCGATTACCGCGCAAACGAGGGCGGGATCGAGCGATTGCGACGAAGCAGCCTTGCGTGCGAGGGCGACGAGTTGAGGCGGGGAATTCATCGGAGGTTCTGTGTGATCCAGCTGCGTGAACGGTGAGCACGCCTCAGTCGTTGCGACGGTGACCCTGGAATTCAACGAAGCGCACGAGTGGCGGCTCTTGGGGGTCAATTCCCTGCTTGCGCGCAATAGCATGGAGCGCGGAATAAATGTGCGGCAGGTGATTTGTGGCGATGTCGCGCACGAACGCGCGCACAATTTCGTCGTTACGCATGCGGCGGTGCAGCCAGCGGAGAAAGAGAACGAACTGCACGGCCACGGGAACGAGCGCGGTTAAGATGACGTACCCGGAAATGGGCATGGTGGAACCTCGGGAGGTTGAGGAAGTAAATGAAGTAAAGGAGGTAAAGGAGGTAAAGGAGAAGAGCCCCGCTGATGACGTGGCGATAACTCGGCAGAGGCTACTCTGGAGTTCCGAATCCTCTACATCCTATACCTCCTTTACGTCCTATACTTCCTTTACCTTCTCAGCCTGAGCACGACTACAGACAAACCAATTCGGCTAGAACAGTGCGCTGGGCAGAGCGCCTAGCGTTGAGCCGAGGCCGGAGCCGAGCGAGGTGAAGAAACCGGGGCTGGGGCGCGAGGCGTTGGCGCTGACGTTCAGCAACTGAGCGGGAATGCCGAGGGTGCGGCCGAGGAGGTTGGAGTCCACGCCATAGAGTCCGGAGAGGCCTTGCAGGGCGGACATTTGCTGTTGATAGGCCGTGTTGGCGAAAGAGAGCTGATTTTGCTGGGCCTGATTCCCTTCCGCGATGGCTTTTTGGCGCGCGAGGTCGTCGGTTAGTTCGCTGAAGCCGGCGGAGTTGTTGGTGGCCGCGACGCGATTCGCCGCGGATTGCTGCAGAGAGTCGAAAGCGCTGGCGATCGATCCCTGGGATTGCGCCGTGACAGCGGCTTTTTGCGCGGGGCTCAGGCCGGGATTGTTCAGAATGCTTTGGTACTGCGAGCTGATGTTGCTGCCGAGTTGCTGCTGCTGATTCAGGAATTGCTGGTTCTGCGCGTAGATGTTGGCGAGCTGCTGATCGGTCAACTGCAGAGTTTGCGTTTGCGCGCGACTCATGGGGCCTCCGGATTTGTTTTTGTGACTTCGTGTAGACAAGCCAATCTTTTGCAGTAGGGCGTCCAGGTGTCGTCGCGGCGCCAGCCGAGTTGCGCTATGCGCTTGCCAAATTTGCGCGCGATGGGCGGAGGCAGCCAGGCGTGGACGTCTTCCAGGCCGCGGCGCCAGGCGTCGCGTTCGGTGGCGGCGTGCAGGCCGAGAAGCCATTGCCAGCGCTCGCTGGGTGTGCCTGCTTTCGGATCGAGGAGTAGATACGCTTCGGCGGTTAGACGGAGGAGCGCGGCGCCGATGATTTTTTCGTCTCGTCGCGACTGTAAATCGCGTTTTGCGTCGCTACCCTCTGAAGCGGGCTCCGAAAGAACTAGCTTTGTTACGAAGAGAGGGTTGCTCAAATCCGGGAGAGGATAGTCGAAACCTTGCGCGGCGTGAATGGCGCGCAGGGCGGCGAGATCCGATTCACGATATTCGCGAATGAGCATTGCTGTAGCCGCTGTCTTCAGACCGCGTGGTTTTTCAAGTCAACTTTAAGCAGCGCTTCCTGATTGTTGAGACTACGATAGCCGGATCGAGGCACTCCGCCCGCTGAAGAGGGCGGCTACAGCGGGGCGGCTACAGAACGGTCTGGCGCGTAATGCGCGAGCCGGGGTTGATGCCGAAACCGTTTCCGCCGCGGACCTGGCCGTTGGGGAGCACGCCGCTTCCGCTGGAAGGGAGCGGCGCGGGGCCGGAAGAGCCGCCGCCTGCGACCGCAGTCGGCGGCGAGCCGAATGTGATGGGCGCGGATGGCAGCGAGCCGACGTATTGCGAGTAGGCGCGCCAGTAGAGCGTTTGATTGCCGAGCTGCAAGTACAAGTTGCGTGACGCGCCCATGAAGTAGACGCGCGGCGAATTGAACGCGGGCGTGGTGTCCGACTCGGCGAAATAAAAAAGGCCTGGGCGCGAGTTCGACGGGTCGGTCACGGAAACATCGAACCAGCCGTTCGAGGCTTGCACGTTGATCGAGGCGACCGCTGTTGGCGCGGGTGCGGGTGTGGCCGGGTCGACGCCGGCGGCCTGGCTTGTGGCATTCACGGACGAGACAATTTTCGTGAGCGTCTCGTAGAGGTACGGGTCGCGATCCTTGATGGGTGCGAGTTGGGCTACGGTAAGCATAGGAAGTCAGCTCCAGCGAGTTGTTTGCGTAACCCTTGCGACACTGCGCAGGCGCCTGCTGCGATAATAGCCGCTGGTCGTGCGATTCTAGTAAGTATAGGCAATCGCAAGTTTCACGTTGCCTTGGAATGAGCAGGTCTTGGCGATGCGCCCTACTCTGTTTTTGACATTGGCCATGTTTTTCGCGCCGCATGAGTTCGCGCCGCAGCAGAGCGCGCCGGCCGATCAGAACCCGCCCGCAGCGGACAGCCAGGATGCGGCAGCCAAGGCTGCTGCCCGCAAAAAGCGCTTCGAGGAAGAGGAAAAACGGCTCGAGCAAGAGGGCCAATCAACCTCACAAGCGCCGGCGGCGGACTCTGATCAGTCGCTGTTTGTAACGCCGGCCGTCGTCAACATGATGGTAGGCGACATACATTCGTTCAGCGCGTTCGACATCGACGGGAACACGGTGACGAGCGAGGCCGAATGGTCCCTGAGCAACTCCTACGTCGCGGATTTATCCAATGGCAATGGCCCGACGATCATGGCCAAAGACCACGGCACAGTTACCTTGCGCGCCCGAATTGGCGGGCGCACTGCCGAAGCCACGATCACTGTGACCACGGACAGCCAGTTTAAGCCGGGAACGATTCTCTGGTCGGCGCCGCAAGTCCCGGGTTTCAAGGGGAGCCAGATCGTGCAAGCGGTGCCCAGCGCAAACGGGCCCGATCTTTATTGCATCGACAAAAGCGACGATGGCGACACGCTGATTCGCGCGTTGTTCAGCGACGGCCGCCAACTTTGGATGAAGCATTATTCCATTACCGGCAAACCCGGCACGATCAAGGGCGCCCCCACCAGATTCATCGCCCACTGAATTCTTTTTTCCTAATTCACACCGCGGACTGGGGCCCAGGGGTCGATCCGCACCGACGGGGCGAATTTTTGGAGCTTGAACCAGGCGCCGGGTTGATTGGTGCTTACCTGGAAGGCTACCCGTTCACCTAAGACGTTGATTGGAAGCTCGAGATCTTTGAGCGACGGTGAACTGAGCGGGAGTGGTTGCTGGGCTTGCGAGGCGCTTTCGGAATCGATGAAGCTGGTCAGCGACAAGTTCCCTGCCCCTTCTACGAACATCGTTAGATAGCTGAAAAGTTTGCGGTGCGCGCCGAGGCCGAGCGATTGCTCTACGGCGCGCTCGGGGAAAAAGTGTGTGGTGTAGTAGCTCGGGATCGCGGTGCCGTCGTCGGAAAGTTGCGTGTCGCTGAGTTGATAGACTTTGCCCGTTGCGCCAGCGCCGCCTACGTCGGGCAGGCCGCCGCCCATGGCGACGATGGCTGTGCCGTTGACGCGCTCGATGAGCGCGCAGGAATTTGCGGCGATGCTCCAGGGCGACCATTTGCGGGCCATGTCGGTGGCAGCTTTGCGGCCGGTGTAGGTGACATTGACGGGCGGGCGCGTGGCGATGTCGTCGGCATCGTCGAGGTCGTGATAGTCGAGCATCAGGATGGTGTTGGGAGTCGTGGCGGCGCCGAGCGGAGCGCCGACCATGATACGGCGCTCTTTTGTGTCCACCGTGACCCAGAGCGTGTGGCCGTATTGCCAGTTGATTTCGTTCCAGGTGGGCTGAATTTCCTGGGAAATTTTGATGGGCTCGCCGCCGCTGAAGATGTACAAGCCGGTGCGGTGGGCGATGACCACCCAATCTTCGCCGATGCCAACGCCGCGGACGGACGGCGTGCCGAGGCGGCGCGATACTTCCGCGATGGACCAGAGCGACGGTTCGTTAGTGCCATCGTCTTGCGTGACGTGCAGCGAGTGTTCCTTCACAAAATAGAGGCGCTCGCGCAGCTTGAACGCGGCGCGAATGGCTTGGCCGTTGTTCTGGGCAACGCTCATAAAACCTTGGATGCCATCGTAGCTTTCGGGGGCTTCGACGCGGCTGGCGCGGACGATGGAGGAGTTCACGGGAGTCGAGGTGGGGAAAATTTCTATGCTGTCGATGTAGAACTGGCCGCCAGTGTTCGGAGTGCCGTCGGCGTAGACGCGCAGGACGAGATCGCTGGGAATCGCGGTGAGCGGCGCAGTCAGCTCGGCGGAATATTCGACGTAGCTGGTGGTGAGCTGCGAGGCGGTTAGCTGCAGGCCAGTCGTATTGATTCCGGCGCTTTGGCTGAAGAGATGGATGTGCAGAGTGCCTTGCGTAAGCGTGGAATTGGCGGCGCAATGGGCGCGAACGGTGTAATCCGTATTGACTTGAATGCGCTGCGCGCCGAGGGAATCCTGGACGGCGCTTTGCGTCATTAGGCCGCGCGTCGGCGTTGAACCGTTGCCTACGATCGAATAGGCCGCGCCCCAGACGACGAAGTTTTCTTCATCGGTGCCGCCGGGGGCGAAAACGGCGTCGGGGGTCCAGCCGAGCGGATAATGCGGAAGCGTCGGGCCGGTGAAACCGCCATCGAAGCCGAGGTTCAGCCAGTTGTTCATTTTGTTGCGCTCGCCCCACCAGAAGAGGCGCTCGGAGTATTCGGTGACGCCCGCGCAATCGCCGAGTTCGATAAGATTGAAGAGATTGTCGACGTTTGTGCCGGCGAGAAGAATGGCGTCGGAGAAATCGACGGTGACGGATGTGGTCGTGTTGTCGTTGATGACCATGCTTCCGCTGAAAAGAGAGGCGCCGCTGCCGACATAGAAAAAGCTGGCGCCGCCTGCGCCGGTGAAACAGAGGATGCGCGCGACGACGTTTGATGGGCCGGTGGGGATGTTGGTGACGACGGCGCGAAGGCCGCCGCTGGCTGTCCAGGCGGTGGCGGGGCTGGGCGCGGTTAGGTAGCCCTGGCGCGTTTGGAAAATTACGCAGACTTGGTGCACACCTGTGTCGACGCTGCCTGCGGCTGCGGCGGTTCCACTTCCGGAAGCGGCCAGGCCGCCAGTCGGTGCGTTGAAGGTGAAGTGCGTGGAATCGAGGACCGACGTGATCGGAAACGTGCCGTTGTAGCCAGCCACGGCGATGCCGCTTGTTGTGACGAGTTGGCCGACCACGAAGCCGTGCGCGACAGTGGTTTGGATCGTGGCGGTCGCGGAAGATGACGTGCCGCCGCCGGAAGCCGCGAGGCCGCTGGCGCCGGCAATATAGGTGAATTGCGTGCTGCTGGGAGCAGCGACGATTGGAAACGTACCGTTATACGCGGCGACGCCCACGCCGGCAATCGTTACCGATTGGCCTGCAGAAAGCCCGTGGGCCGATGTGGTTGTAATGGTGACGAGGTAGCCGTTTTCGGTGGCACCCGTCGGGCTCGCGGCGATGGTTACTGCTGTGGGCTGCGTCGCGCCGCTCGGGCTCGCGGCCACGGTGGCGATTACATTTTCGTCGACGACGGTTGGCCCGGCTCCGGGGCCGCTTTGGCTGACGCGATCGAAATTTGTGTCGTCGTACTGGCGGGGCAAGTCGTTGCCGATTTTGCCGTCGCTGATGGCGAGATACTCGCGGCCGAAGATGGTTGTGGAATTTCCGTAGGAGTTGGGCGCGAGGCCGGTGGCGATGCTGGCGAGCGTTCCGGGCGTAGTTTCTTTGTAGAGGACGCCGTTGGAGTCGAGGACCATGGTGCGGATGGTGGCGTTGAGAGTTTCGTAGGTCTTGATGTAGTTGATGGTGGGATTTCCAGCGAGCGGGCCGAAGAGGGCTTGCAACCCGGGGCGCGTGAGAACGCCGCCGTTGCCGAAGACGACGTCCTGGCAATCGGGCGAGACTCCGTGGGGGAGATCGGCGGGAGACATATCTGTCACCAGGCCGCCGAAGATTTCGATGGGTGCGTCCAATGATCCGATGATAGACATTTCTTGTAGTTATAGCTATCTCTGTGATATATAGCGCTGTACTCGGACGTGCTTCGGAGAGTGCTCCCAGTGGGGGTACTGGGCTCGTCCGAGAAACGATGAGGGTTGCTTTGCAGCCCCGGGAGTTCGAGTCTCCCACTCTCCGCTCTGACCCTCATCGCGAATCAGCTGTGATACACTTAGCTTGTTTCTCGGACGAGCTCAGAAATCGGGATCACCAAGGGCGGCTCTTCGGAGCCGCCTTTTTATTTGCTGAATCGATAGAAAGCCGCGGGCTGACGGCACGAAAGATTAGTACCTTTTTGAGCCGTTATGGTTCGTCGCCGTAGACTATTTTTCTGCTAGGCTTCTCTTGCGTCTCAGGCGTGTCCAGTACGGGGCTGCAGAGGGGGCGGCGAGAAATCGCCGCCTATTTTATTTTTCATTCTTATATTCGACGAAAAACTAAGAAATACGTACAGGCAGGAGTGCCTGTGCTACTGCGGCGCTACTTTCCTGCTTCTTGCGGCTGATTCCCTGCCCTGTCCTGGCTCGCTGATCTGTCTCGGCGGGATTTTTCTTGCAGGCCGAGGCCGTATTGGGCGGCTTTTTCGCGGTCTAGGATGGCGTTGCAAGATTTACAGACGGCGACGCCGTGCTTGATTTTTTCGCCACATGCGGGGCATTCGGCTAACGGCTTGGAATCGTAGACCCATGGTTTTTCGAGGCCGAGCTGGCGGGCGGCGCGGCGCTCGAGGTCGGTGATAAACATGGGATTGCGGGTGCGCTCCCATTCGAGGTCGGCGGAAGCGACGAGCTTGCGATGAAATTCCTCGAGACGGCGGCGGGCATCGGCGAGTTCGGTATCGGTGGGCGATTCGCCGGCGGCGACGAAGACGCCGTGAAAACTTCCTTCGCCGGAATCGCCGTTCAGTTCGCGGGCGATATCTTCGGCGACTTCCCGAGCGGTGACCTGGTAGTCCATGAAACGTTTATCGCCGATGTCGATTAAGCCTTTGCAGCCGCGAATCGGCGTGATCGCGAAGGGTTCGCCGGCTTCGGGCGAGCTAATCACGAGCGAGCCGAAGTAGGTGCGCTGACGCGGGGGCCACTTTTCCGGCGAGATGTTGACGAGCGAGACCGTGGTGCTTTCTGTTGCTGTTGCCGTTGGCATGGAAATGCCTTTCTACAAAATGAGATGTATTTGAAGAACTGGTGGGGCCTTACGATTGAGCTTTTTCAAGTATTGAGACTTGAGAGTGGATGAGGAAAGCGGCAGCAAGGCTGCCGCACTCCACATCGGTACTTCGTTAGAAGACGAAGATTGCCCAGGTGGCCGAGTTCGAGCTGGCGGCGGTTACTGTTACCGTCGCGCCCGAAATGCTGCAGGATGCGGCAATCGGGGTTGCGCCTTGCACTTGCGCGAGACAGTGCGTGAGCGCCGGAGTAGACGGCTGCTCGCTTAGTGTCAAAGTGCAGCTTGTGCCCGAGCTCATGGTACAAACGCCGCCGTTTGCGAGCCAATGCTGGGGCTTGGTCCAATCTTGCTCGGCGTCCAGATGGGCGAGGGGATGCAAGTTGCCGCCGGACCAATTTTTCAGAGTGGCTAGGCTGCCGGAGATGATCAGACCGGGCGAGCCCGAGGTGATTTGCGTGTCGGTGAAGGTGAGAGCGACAGCGCCGTTCTTGTAGCAAGTTAGTACGCCGCCGGGCGCCACTTCCAGACGCAAAACGTCACCCACGGACCCTGCGGAGGCCGCGCCGGTCAGGTTGGTAGCGGCTGCGTTGACGACGCGCTGGATATAAATGTTCGATGAGTTTTCGAGACAACCGTAAAAGTCGGAGCTGCTGCCTGTTCCGTTGGCGAGGACGCTGACACCGGGGAAATCGGTCGCGCCGTTGAGCGCCGTGATGGTGGCCTGGGCGAATTGCACGGTTGAGAAGGAGTTCGCGCTCCAGAACGCGGAGTTCACTCCGGTCGCCGTGCCCTGGATTTGGTTGGAAGCAATATTGAGGCCGTTTTGCGAAACAGTCCAATTGGAGCCAATCGCGCCGTTGGCTCGCGTGGCGTTGTCGTAGGCGCTGTTGAAGTAACTGGAGACTGGAATGATGCCGGTGGCATCGGGAAGTGTCTGCGTGCGCGCGGCGGTTAGCGGCGCAGGCGAAACGACGTCCGTGAAATTGTTGGCCATCTTGAGTTGGTAGGTAGTGATTCCGTTTGAGTTGAGGGCCGACGTAACCGCAGCGTTCGTCGCAGGTGGATTATTATTGCAACCGACCGCAGAAGTGTCCACGTAGGGCGTGGTGCCGCTGATGTAGGCGCTGGCGCACGGCGTGACGGTGTCCAACAAGCCGTCGCGATACGGTTTGTAACCGACGGATCCTGGGGGCAGCGTGGGCGGCGTCAAGGTAACGGTTTGATTGCCGGTCGTGGTCGTCGCGGAGGTCGCCGGGCCAAGCGTCGTCTCTTTTCCGTTCGCGTCTACCGCTGTAACCGAATACGCGTGGGTCCCGACCGGAACGGAACCGCCCGAGCTAACGACCGCGGATGCCGGCGCGGAAGGAACGGACATCGGGGAGAAAAACTGACCCGTGCCGGTCACTCCGACAGTTACGTTCGCGAAGGTTCTCGCCGGGCTAGGACCGTTGAGGCCAGTGCTTATAACTTGACTCGTGGAAGGCAACCCCGTTCCGCAACCGCTGAAACCGGACAGAAACTCGATGCCGCCCGAGGGAGCTCCGGAGAAGAAGGCTTGCGAACCGGTGGCGCAAAAGGGCTCGATGACGCGGAGGTTGCTGATGTTGAGCGCGTTGGTGACATCGACCATGGGAGTCGAGAGGCCGCCCACCGGGTCTGCGTAACTCATGCGTTCGATGCGGACGGCGTTGATGGTGTTGGTGCCGGTGTTGAAACGGAGCGAGGGGTAATAGCTGCTTTCGTTCAGGACTTCGTAGAACGTGGCGTGGCCCACACCGGCGATAAGGCCGGTTGCGCCGGCCGTGTCAAAAAGCCATTCGCCGCCGCCCATATTTGTGTAATAGAAATCGAGGATGCCGCCGAGCTGTTGGGTGAAAGCGCCCAAGCCCATGTCTACAACGTCCCAAAGAGAAGGCGGAATGCCCCAGCCGGGCGCCTCTGTGCCAATTCCTCCATAGCGAAAAGTGAAATTAAAGCCGCCACCCATTTTGAAAGGTTGCGCATAATTTCCGCCGGTCATGTACACGTTGTCGTAAGTGATCGTGGTGACGTTGTTGCCCGTGTTGTCCTGGTCCTGAACGAAACAGCTCTGATAGACCTGCAAGCATTCGGCGTTGAGATTTTGGAAGGTTGAGTCGCTAGATGAGCCGGGTTCGAGCAAGAACATGGGGTAGGCATTGCCGAGAATGCGAGTGGTCACGTAGCGGCCGAAGGATGGACCTGCGCCGTTGCCGCCAGCGCCCTGGCTAGTGCCTTCGACGACATTGGAAGCGCCGGGGATGATTGGATAGTTCAGAAGGATTTGGGCGCCAAGCTGGAGCCGGATGTTTTGCGGGCAGCCGGTCGCAAGATTCAGAGGAGAGTTGAAAACATAGAGCGCGCCCTGCGGGTTGGAGGACGGGACAAAAATCGTCCCGCCGCTAGCGTTCATCGGGCTGTACGCGCAGACGGATAAAACGTTTGGAGTGTTGTCGTGGAACACCGTCGCGCCCGTTACTGTCGCGACGGCGTTGCTTGCAAGCGTGACAGTGTTTCCGGCGATGTTGGTGATCGTTGTGGCCAGGATGCCATTGGTGGCGGATGCCGGCGGGGTTGTCGGCACGTAAGAAGGCCGCGCGGGCGTCGGCAAGCCCCAATCGATGAAGGCGCTGTCCATTCCTTGGCTGACGCCAACGAAGGAGTAGGCCCCGGCGCCCTGCGAGCGGTAGATGTAGTAGCCCATGACCGCATAGGGCTGCATCGTCCAGCGCACGAGATTCTTGGCGACGACTTGGGCGGTGCCACCGGCGGGGCAGTAGGTGCCGTTCTGAAGCGTGGCGATATCGATGGTGAATGTGGTGGAATTTGGAGTTGAGGCGATCGTCCAGGATCCTTCGACGCCGACAGTGCCGGTTGTGCCGCGCGGAATGTTGACGGGAACGCCGCTCTGGAAATTGTGCGCGGCGGTCGTTGTGAAGGTGACGACGCCGTTGCTTTCAGAGCAGCCGTTGGCGGCGATCGTAGCGGTGTTGATGCCGAGGGCTGCGGCGCCGCCCGTCGTTGTAAACGCAGAGCTCGCCGGGCTCAGTTCGCCGTGGAAGCCGACGGCTACAACTTCATAGTTCCACGTTGTTGTGCCGTTCAGGATGCCTTGCGGGGTGACCACGCTGGGCGTTTGCGCGATGACCGTGGTGCTGCCGCCGATCGTGCAGGGGGCACAATTTGCGTGCGTCACGTTAAACGTAAAAACTTGCGCATTCGAGTAGCCCGCTTCAGCGAATGTTCCGTTGAAAGCGGAGTCGCTGGAGCCGGCGATGACCACATTCGAGCCGGGGGCGAAGCTGGCCGTGTTCGAGAGAGTCACAGTGGCGACATTGCTCGCCACGCTGATGCTTGAAACAGGAAATGCGGTGCCGGGAGCGAGGATGGTCGGCGCGACGCCGGCGGTTGGAATGGCAACTCCGTGGCCGACAATGAAATCGCTGACGCCGCCGGAACAGGCGATTTGATTGCTGCTGGCAGTCGTGTTGCAAGTAATCGTCGGCGGGTTGGTGCCACTGGTGTAGGCCCCATAGCGCGAAAGATCGAAGAACGGGTTGGGACCTTTGGTGTGGAAGTCCGCGTCGATACTTTGCGGCGCGGTGAAGGTGTTGGCGACGTTCGTTTGTGCGCCGGTGCCGGGGCCGAGAGGGCCGATTTCCGTGCCGGTTTCGTCTTTGTAGTAGAGGCGCTTGTCGGTGGATTTGGTGTAGAGGTCGACCGTGCCTGCGCCGGGCGTCCCTGGCGGCGTGCCCTGATTGTTCAGGGTGAGAGTGCCGCTGGCCAGACTGCCGACCACCGTGGTGTTGCCGGAAACGGTGAGGTTGCCGCCGAGGCTGAGCGAAAACGCGCTGACGGCGCCGCTGAACGTGGGCGAAGACGGATCGTTGGGCAGGATGACATTGGGAATTTGCTTGTCGGTGATGCCCGAGCCGGAAATTTCGAGTTCGTATTTTCCGGGCGCCGCGTAGAAGGAATAGTTGCCGAGGCCGTCGGTCGTTGTGGGATTGGCGAGCGCTTGCGTGAGGCCGACGTCGGAATAGATCTGCGCGAGCGGAGCGCAAGGCTGGCCGGATGCGGGCATGGCGCAGACGCGGACGGAAGCTCCGGCAAGCGGGACGCCGCGGGAATTGAAGACGATGTCGTCCTTGCGCGAGCCTTGTGCGTGGAGGGACTGTATGGGCCCAGGAAGGACGTGCAGCGCAAGGGCAAGAAAAGCCCACAAAACCCGCATATCTAGGACGTAGACCAAGGCGGCTCGGTGAAAGCTGCGCGACGCCATTTGTAATCGTATCATTTGCAATGCCTTTGCAAAATGAAGTTTGAACTGAAAAAACCTGGCCCTGCGAGCAAAGCTGAGAGCGCTTATGCGGCTGGCCTGTTTCTGATATCCGCGTTAGGGGATGTTGAAATAGCTTGTTTACCCGGTGGCTTCAGGTAGCCTGATTCGCCAAACACCAAGTTTTGCGGTCTATACCACGTGAATGCAGCTATGATCATTTCATGGAGGAATAGCAAGACGCCGAGCCCGATCAGGATCCCAAGTCTTTCATTCTGCGGAGTCAGTAACAACCCAAGTGTCCCCAGCGCTACGATCTTCGTGCTCTGCCGATCAAACGCAGCCAAGGGAGTCTTTACCTCTTTTCCCGAGAAAAAGGACACTACTTTCTTAAGCGCGTTAATTAACCGATGAAGAACTAATTGGGTCACTTTCCCCCCAGACCACCCCCGGGGCAAGTGATCCGTTAAGTTGTATGCTACTGCATCTTGCGGGGGGTGTTATTGACTTGGCCGATCCTTCCCGCAAAACTATAGGGGAAGGCGCCCGATCAAAGCTCCGTGCCGTCGCCCGTGCAGGCCTTCAGCGCCCAATTATTGGGCGCTGAACTGGCGAGGCTCGCGTTATAGCCGGACTTGCCGTTTTCACTTTCTGCGAATACCTGAATGACTTACGTCCCTGTGATTGGCAACCTGGCTCCAGTTGAAGATGCGTCTAACGGCCTTCATCACACCGAGTCGTGCGAAACGAGACCCCAAAGTTTCGCCGGATCAGGTGCGATGCGTAACCTACTGCTCGCCAGGGCTGCAAAAGCCAAGCTATCTATCGGGTTGTCGCTTTATTGCAGCTTGCGCGCGGTGATGGTGATTTGGACGACGTCGCCAGTGACGCTGCCGGGGTAGGCGCCGGAGCTGAGTTCGGTGCCGCCGCCGTTGAAACACTTCAGCTTCCAGTTGTTGAGCGCGCTTCCCTGCACCGGTACGTAATAGCCGGAGTTGCCGTTCTGGCTGTCGGCAAAAACCTGGATGATTTGGTCGCTCGGCAGTTTGTCGGCGACGGTGGTGAAATCGAGCGTGTCGCCGCCCGTGGGATAGCTGCCGGAGAACGCGAGCGTTCCGATGGCGTAGAACAAGTTGCTGCCGGAGCCGTCTTCGTTGCTTGGCAGAAGCGTGATGGTGATTGGCATGATGAGCTCCAATTGGAATTTGCATGGCTCGAACGCGAGGTTAAGGAAGTAGATGACGTATAGGGAGCAAAGGAGAGGAAGGAAGAATTTCGCGAATTTGAGAGGCCGGCCTGGCCGCTGCCCTCCTTTATTTCCTTTACCCCCCGAACTTCCTCTACTTCCCTCTTCAGAACGGCGCGTCGCCGTTGCGCGATGAAAATGGGCGGCGGCGGCGCGCGGATTGCTGTTCGCGGCGGACGGCGGCGCTGACGAGATCTTCGATGGCGTCGGCGGCGGCGTCGTCCCATTTTTCGGCGAGCGGGCTGCCGCGGGCCCAGCCGGCAAGCGCGGCTGTGGCATACGCGATGGCTTCTTGCGCGTTGCGAATCAGGACCGGCGAAGTCGAGTCCGTAAAATCGGGATAGGCTTTGGCGTAGCGCAAGCGGATTTGCGTGTCTTGGGTAGCGCCGAGAAAATAGATGCCGTCGGCGCGCCATTCCCAGACGCTGAGCGTTACGTCTTGGACGCGCGAGGGAAGCCCGCCGTGTTGGGAGACGTCCACCATTTCGAGAAAGTCGTCGGTCGAGCCGTTGGGGCGTTCCCAGATTTTCAGCGGCACTAAGAGATCGGTTGGCAACTGGTTCGGCGGAGCTGTCGCGTCGGTGATCGAGACTTGCAACGAGGAATCCGTCTCCGTTATCGCGGTGACGACCAGGAGGACATCGTCCTGGATGAAGCCGCTGCCGCCCGCGTTACCGAGGGCGCGCTGGACTTTGCGGTACGCCGAATTGGCGTACGGCAAAAGGATGGTGTCCGTGAACAGGTTGCCCTGGGCGTCGTTGAGTAACGAACGGACCAGAGAGGTGATCTGTCCGGCTGAGTTGTACGCGGATGATCCTACAACAGGCATGTGAGCGATCCTCTTAGTTCTCTTGACTGTTAGTTAACAGGATAGTATAAACCAACACGCGTGGGGCGCGTTTTGGAGAACGCTACCAGTGAGGGTACTGGACGCGCCTCTCAAGCGCTGAAGGCTGGTCACAGCCCTTTGGGTTCGAGTCCCACGTTCTCCGCTCCTCTTCAGCGCGCTTGATGGTTATCACACAAATGCGTTGACTTGCCTTTTCGCATAGTCGTACACTTTTGGTGCTTGAGAGGCGCGTCCAGTACGCGTAAGAATTTTTGTGGGCAGCCGTTTTGGCTGCCCTTTTTCTTTGCAGCGATGGAGCTCCGAGCGACAATTCTGCTCCCTGACGCGGCGGTTTCCGCAGTGGTTCTACCCTAATCGTCCTCAGCCCTGTTCAGCTTGGTCTCATCGGGCAGCGGCGATTTCTGAAGATACGCGGCGACGCCGATGACGGAATTGATGAGGGCGGCCGCGATGGCGATACGTAGCGTCGCACCAGTTCCCGACCGCAAATTGAAATGTTGTGGGTCGATTCCTACGGCCGCGAACCCGGTGAGCACTCCCCCAGCGGCGCCGCTGATGGCCGCGGCAAGCAGTCCCTTGAACCAAAGCTCGATTCGTCTAATCTTCATTGTCCTTGCGATCTTGTGCCTCAGAAGCGGCGGCCATTTAACTGGACACTTATTTACATTGATGGTATATGGGAGCTGCGGGCCCGTGGTGTAAATGGCAGCACAGCTCCCTGTCACGGTGCAGGCGCCGGTTCGAGTCCGGTCGGGTCCACGCGGTTCTTCTTGGGGCGGGGGCTAACGCAGGGATAACCCCCGCACTAAGCCCGCCGCTCAACAAGTCTTGACACTTGCCTGATGGAATCTTATTCTGACAACGACAGGGGGCTGTGAAGAGCCGGAACGCTCGTCACAACCTGCACCGAATTTGGGCGGCCGTAAGGTCGCCCTTTTTATTTGTCCTGACGGCTTTCTCATGCAACGGTGACGAAAGGCTGTTTGTGGAACGCTGGGACGGCGTCATCTAGCTGGTCGTAAGCCCAGGTTTCGTAAGCACGCTCTTCGTGTTGCGCTCGATCGTCGAGGGAGCGTTTTGTCATCGAACGAGGAAAGCGGCGCGAGAATTCGATCGCGCGCGCGATATGCTCGGCCGCAGTTGGCGTTAATTGAATGAATTCGCCGCGTGGCCCTTCAAGGGTGAAACAATGTTCGTACTCTCCGCGCGAAGGATACGGCCCGAGCGCGGGAATGCTGACGCCGTTTTCGCGTTCGATGGTTTGCGCGTACCACAAGCGCGGCGAGCCGTAAACTTCCGGAGGCACCCACCGTTCGATGTGCCACCGGTTGACCGCTGGATATTTCGGCTCCTGCCGCAATTCGACGACTTCGCGTAGCAGCGAACCTGTTGTGGGATCATGCTCGACGAATTTTCCGCCGATCCACGAGAGGCGGTTCCATCCCCACACGGCTCGATAATTGGGTTCACCGAAGCGGTTGATGCCACCGGCACTACGGAGACGCTTCGCAACGTTTTCTGGCGTGTCGTGCGTTTGGCGAATAACGCGGATCATTGATGGATGTATGAAGCTGAAGTAGAGGAGGTAAATGAAGTAGAGGAAGTAAAGGAAGTAAAGGTTTCGGAATCCCCGGTAGGTGCAACACAAGCACACGCTGGGTTCTTTTCCTTTACCTCCTCTACTTCCTGAACCTCCTTTACCTCGGATTTCTAGTAGCCGCTGGGCCGCGCGAGTGTATCGATGAACGCGCCAGTACGCGGCGAGTCATCCCATACTTGAAACGCGGTGTCGAAGTAGAAGATGTAGCTGGCGGCGATGCCGCCGCTGGCGCCGTAAATCGGGAACACCGTGTTGCCATTGACTTCATAGAAGTCGATGTCTTTGAGCACGGCGCGTCCCCAGTGCGCGAGGTCGAGAAAATCGACGCGCGTCTGGTCGGCGTTCACGCTGGACTTGATGGGGATGCCGCTCATCGTTTTGCGCCCGCTGAAGAGCAGATCGAGATCGTTGCCGTCGCTGGCGCCGCCTTCCTTGATGATCTGGCTGACGGTGATGCCCAGATTTTCCCAGGCATGCTCCTGCTCGACAGCCATGTAGGCGATCAGCTTGGAAATGTGATTGATGCCCAAAGATTTCCTGACCTTGTTGATGGCCAGGCGAACGTTGGACGGTGTGAGCGCGGCGTTGCCGGCGTTGACGCGCGGCGTTTGCAATTGCACCGGATACGTCGCGCGGTTGAGGTTGAGCCACGTGCCGGTGGTCGCGTTGTTCTGATGATACTTGATGCCGTAGAGCGACACGGGCTGAGCGCCGGTGAGGCCATCGTGAACGATGACGTCGGTAGCAACCGTGCCGGTGGGCACGTTGTCCACGGTGATCGTCTGCGCGGTGATGGGATCGGCGCTGAGCACAGTGGTGGTCACGCCGGCGGCGACGTTGCGGTTGGTGGTGAGCGTGGTGTCGTAAATCTGGATGGTCTGGCCTGGATAGACGAGCGCGGCGCCGCTGGGAACCGCCATGGTGAAGGTTGTGCTGGCGATGGAGTTGATGGTGCCGAGCACACCGTTCCCGGCGGTTTGCATGAGCTTGTCGAGGAACGCGCGGAATTGTTTCATACCGTTGGCGACTTCGCGTTTCGTTGCGTTTTCGATGGCGCGTTCGCGGCCGGTGGTCGCGTATTCGACGAGCTTGGTAATTTCAATCGCGAAGCGGAAGAAAATCGGCGAGACTTGCGCGACGTCGTACGAAGTGCCGGAACCACGGCCCAGATCGCCGCCGTCGGCGTTGTACGAACCGGCTTTGCCTCCCGGAACGAGCTGCAAAGGAAGGCGCATGTTCCGGCTGGAAACTTTCTCCACGTCTCCGCGCTGCTGGATCATGGTGAGTAAAATGTCGTCCCGTTCATAGAGCAGGGGCACTTTGTCGCGCACCTTCTCGAGCTGCAACGCGACGACGTTCGCGTTTGCTTGTGCTGGCATCTGTTGTTCTCCTTAGAATTGTTGAGTTCCGAATGGCGGAGCGAGTGTAGTGGCCGGTCTTTAGACCGGCATAACCATGCTGGCATGGCCAATCTAAAGATTGGCCACTACAACAAGCGCGTCAGGAATCGCACGGGCGTCTCTTGAGAAGGCGCCGAAAATTGGTTGCCTGTACTGCAGTACATGTACTGATTGAAGAGCTTTTCGTAACTCCGCGTTGCGCCCCAGGGCGTGGTTCGCTTCAATGGAAGCTGCGGAATCAATCTGGCCCACATTTCAAATGAAAATTCCTGAACTGGTGCTTCTTTTGTGCGTAATAGCCGGCGGTATTTACCTGCTTCGGTTTTGCTCCGGGCGTTTCATGATGCTGCGGAGGTCGAAGTCTCTCACGCCGTATCTTTATGGGATTGGCGGAATTCTTTCGCTGATGCTGATTACTTTGGCGCTATTCGGCGCGGTGATGCTGTTTATCGCGCCGCTGCGTTAACGCCAATCTCATAAAGCAGAAGCTTTTCTTAAAGATCGAGAATCTGTTCGTCGCTTAGCCGGCGGTAATTGATGGGCCCCTTTGAAGGCTCTTTGCTTTCGGCGCGGACCGAACGGCTGGCGTCTTTGCGTTGCGCGCTGTGCAGTTGCGTATCGCGGGAGACGGGTGCCGCGGGTGTTACTCCCCTCCCCGCGGAGGCAGCATCCGAACGGGCGTTTTTGCCGCGATGGGCGGCCAAAGTTGTCTGGGTCCAGTCGTTTAGGGCGCGCCTTGTTGCCGTGGGAACAAGCTGCTGCGCGCGCTCACCGATTAGCCGCACCACTTGCTCTCGCGTTTGGCTGTCGAGCCGCTTCGCCGATAAAATCTGTGCGATTTGTTCGCCAAGTTGACGATCGCCTTGCAACGCCTTCTCGACGTCCTGACGGATCGCGGCGGCCATGCGCCCTTTTAGAGCTGCTCCATCCGGTCTGTTCGCCGCAGGCAGCGCCTGCTCGAGCGTGCGTTCGATGGAGGTACCCACGCTGCGTTCCAAATCCTCGTTGGCGGCTTTTTCAAATGCAGCGTATGCGGCGACATGGGCCTGCTGTGCCGAATCGTTCTGGGTGTGGCCCTGCACCGTGCCGCGATTGGCTTGCGCCGTAGGAGCAGGACTTGAGTGGCCTGGATTTTCCTGAGAGGCGGCGCTCGCTGCCGTCATTGTTGATGGCCGGCCGAGCGCGTCGGCTACGCTTCGGTTTCTGACCGGCGTGCCGGCTTGTTCCAGCGCGCGCAATCCCTCGAAGACCATTTCGCGGAATGCCGCGGGATCCTCGCGCATCATCATGGCCGCGAGCTGTGCTCGCTGCGCCGCGTCGCCAACAAAATAGGCGCGGTCGATATCGTCGAGCACGCGTGCGCGTTCTGCGGCTGCCCGCGCTTCTTCTGGTTTTGCAAACACTTCGCGATATGACGCCGCTTCCCTCTCCGCGCGTTGCGCGCCTTCCCAAAGCGCTCGCGCTTCAGCCCCCCGCTGCGGGTCGTTCATCGTCTCGGCAAGCCACGCGGGCGGCTCGTGTAGCACAGGCACTCCTGCCTGTGTGCTTTGCGTTGGATCCTGCGCTTGAGCGGCTGCGCGCGATGCGTTCCCGTTTGCATCGGTCGTAACCGCCGCTGGGCTGTCGCCATGCGATACATTTTCTGCTACGGAAACGTCTTGCGGCACCGGGTCGATCTCGAGGATTTGCTCGTCCGAGAGTGCAAACAAATCGTGCAAGTGCGTTTGCCCGTTCGCCCTGGAGCTTTCGCTCGGGGCGCTTTGTTGGTTTGCAGCTGGCATTATTTGCCCTTCGCTTTCGGCGCGGAAGACGACGTACCGCTGTTCGCGCCGCTCGCGACTGCGCTGGCGTTTGCATTTGCGGCAAGGCTCATGGCGCGCAAGTGCGCTTCGGCGTGGGCGCGGACGTTGGCGAAGCCGGCGGGATTGGTCATTTTCGCGGCTTGGCCGGCTTCGGAGTTGGCCCAGCGTTTGCATTCCTCGAATTCGACGGCGTGGTCATCGAGGAGTTGATCGACCGGCACGGACGGCAGCACGAGAGTTTGCGAAGGGTGATTCGTGGCCCGTGACCCGTGATCCGTGGAAGAGGCGCCAGCTTCGTTCGAGACGTTCGGGTTTTCACGGGACACGGATCGCGGATCACGGGTCACGTCGTCCGGGCCGGCGTGCGCGGCGCCCGACGGATGCATCGAGATCACAATCGGGGCGCTGGCTAGCAACTGTTGAATTTCGCGCAGCTGTTTATTGCGGGAATCTTCGCCGGGGACTACCAGCTCAGTAAGGCCAAGGACATTTTTGATGTAGCCGATGTTTGCTGGCTCGCTCAAAGCTTCCTGGATGAGCGGATCGTTCAGCGAAAACAATTGCTGTAACACGGCGCGTTGCTGCGATTTCAGCCGGGGAAACGTTTCGTCCGCTTCGGGGTAGACGCAGATGTTGCCTTTCAAATCCGCGGTGCGAATCAGACGGGCATCGAGCACGCCATCCGGGCCGAGCAGCGGAACTTCTGCGTTTTCCGGGCGATTCTTGCGGAAGCAATCGACGGCGAGCAGAAGCACGTCGGCATAAAATTGTTTTGTGCGGCGCCAGACGAGGCCGAGGCGTCCCATGGCTTGGTCGCGTGCGAGCGCGTAACCGCTCGCCGTCTTCACGTCCTCCATGTTCCCGCCGAAAATCGCGGGAAAGAGGCCAGTTAAAAATTGCGCCACCGGGCCGATCAGGTCCTGTTGGTGGCGAATCATGTCCGGCGGAACTTGCGCGGGCGCCGGCTGGAAAAATCCCGCAGCGAGCGGCTGGCCCGGGCGCGCGCGCGCCGGAAAATGCGCGGCAGGCTCCGCGGTTTGATTGGCAAGCGCGTCGAAATCGAGAACTTGCGGATCGGCATAGATTGGCGGGATGCCGTACTCATACGTTTCCGCCTGCATGTTGGAGAGCACGTTGTAGCGCTCTTGCACTTGCACGAGCGAATCGCCGACGCTAGGGCGGTTCTGGCCATCGCCGGGGAGCGCGTGCAGCACGCGCCAGTGATCGTCCATCGATTCGTTGCGCGATTCGCAATAGACATCGCCGGCGAATCCGCAATAGCAGCCGTCGGGGAACATCAGCAGCAGCTCGTTGCGCACCGCTTCGTCTTCGATCGAGTAGAAGGCCCACGGGCGCAGCCAGGTGCGATCGAAGGTGATCAAGTTCATCAGCGCGTCGCCGGGATGAATCGTGGGCAAGCCTTGCTCGACGCTGATGCGCGAAACGCGGGCGTAGACGTCGTCGGGACCTTGCGATGGCGCGGCTTCAATTTTGTTGGCGGCCAGCGGATACGCAGCTTTGAGTTTCGCGCGGTGCACTTCCGCCTGCCATTGCAGGTACGGATATTCGTGCATTTCGTTGGCCCAGACGGGCGTGTTCAGTTCGAGGCCGCCGGCGATGGAGATGACTTCCTGGCCGTTGGGGACGCGGCGTGTTCCGATGACGCGGGGGACAGTGACGCGTTCGGCTTTGCGCAGATGTTCTTGCGCCATTTCCGCGCCGCAACCGGGACAAGTCGCGCTGCCATTCGCATCAGGAACAACGTGATCCGTGCCCCGTGTCCCGTGTCCCGTGGAGGAGTCAGAGGGAGAATCTCCGTAGGCTGTTGCACGGTCGCCTTCCCCAATACCGGGCGAGGCGGACCGAATGGCATCATTCCTGTGGTCTGACTCCGAGGGTGTTTCGGAATTGTTTTCACGGGACACGGGCCACGGTTCACGGGTGACTATCGTTTCTGTGCCGCAATTTGGACAAACATACTTGTCTTCGCCGAGAGGGATTTCGATCGCGGCAAGCAATTGCTCTTCGTGGAAACCGAAGCGCTGACCGTCGGCAACGTAGCGCACATAGGCGCCGAGTTTTCCATCGGTCCAGAGAAAATATCCGATGGTTGTCAAAAGCTGTTCGACTTCGTTGTTGCGTTCGATGAGATCGGCGACATCGCTGGCGGCGCGCGCCGCGCCGATATCTTCGAGCGACTGCGCGGATTGCGGGTAGAAGCGCACGCTTGGGACGTCCTGGGAAAGCACGGCGATGAACGACAGGCCAAATCCCTGATAAAAATTCGTGACGAACTGGTAGCGCGGCATGTCCTCGAGTTCGCGGTCATTGCTGGAGCGATTCTCGTAGGGCAAATGCCAGTTCATATCGGTGGGATTCCACCAGGCGTACTGTAGGCCTTGCCAGAAAAGCCGCGCTTGGCGAATGCGGCGGATTTCGTTGCGGCGCGCGACGATTCCTTCCTGGCGATATTGGCGGACCAGTTCGCGCAGCGCGTTGACTAGTTCTGGCTTGATGTCTTCGAGGCGCTCGTTGTTTGGGCCTAGATCGACCACCGCGCCTGGGAGGGGCACGGCGTGCCGTGCCCCTACAGACGGAGCGTTGCCTTCACGGTGATTCTCTTCGGCTGCGTCCACCATTCCGTTCAGGCCCATCGTTCCGGTTGCTTCGAGGGAATCCGCGGGAATGAGGTTCTGCAATGTCCCGGGCGCATAGTTCCCGTCGGCGGGTGCGATTGCGCCGCGGGGGGCAGCGAAAAGTTTAGTTGTGGGGTACAGGTCCATTCGTCCTCGCATCATTTCTGCCGCCAAAATCTACCGACGCATCGCGCGCTGCGCCGTTTTCGCGCCAGGCTTGGAGCTGGTGCCACGAGCGCTTCCTCAATCGTGGAAGCGTCTGCGGCTTCGGCGCTTCAGGAAATTCCACCGGGGGAAATCCCGCCGTGCCAAGCAGCGAATTCATTAGCGCGCGATTCTCCGCGCGGAGCCGCGCTACATCGGCCTCAAGCAGGTCAACGTATTTCAACTGCAGTATCTTGCGGAGCCAATTGAGCATTAAGCACCAGTGGCACAGGCTTCAGCCTGTGGGTTTTCGCTTTTGCCGCAGCCAACACCGCACAGACTGAAGTCTGTGCCACCCACTACTTGCGGCGGCGCGGGAATTTCTTGGGCCGGAACTGTTTGCGCGCTTCGGCTTCTAGGCGCTGAGAATGAATCGCGCGAGAAGTCGGATCCGTCGCGGTGATTTGACGGCTAATTTGTTCGGCGAGCGGCATGCCGGTCGCGAAACGCGGCGTGCTATTCCCGTGTAGGGGCGCAGCGTGCCCTCTCTCAGGAGGCCACTGCGCCCCTACGTCCCTCACCCCAAAGTGTGGCGACCCGTAAGTCGCCCCGGGCCGCAAGAAGCCTGCCCCAACACCGGCGATTCTTCCGCCGGAGACCAATCCATAACGCGCGGAATCGGCGGGATCGTCGCCGTCCATTTTGCGAATGTCTTCGTGGCGCGTGTTGTCGCGCACCAGCGTCGGCATGCACTCGATCAGCTTCGCGCAATTTTCGGTGATGACCCACGCGTTCGATTCGAGAAGCTGATACATGAACTGCCAGCCACCGATGCGGTCGTCATCGGCTGGTGCGGGACGCGGCAAACCGTTGGCGATCAAAACATCGCCGAGTTGCTCGGCGATCGATGCTTCCGCGGTGCGATGCGCAAAGGCGTCTGGCGAGAGAATCACTTCGCTGATATTTTCGCGGCCGCTGCGTTCGGCAATTCCTTGCGCGAGCATGCGCGGGGAAAGACCGTTTTGCACGAATTCGCGGTAGGTGACAATTCGCGATCCGTGACCCGTGTTCCGTGATCCGTGGACATCACTCCGTGCGGAACCCGAGACTTGCGATATCGTTTCTTCACGGGACACGGGCCACGGAGAACGGGTCACGTCGCCTTCTGGAACGGCGCAATGCCAGTAGACGGCGCTGGGATGTTGAAAGCCCCAGTCGACGGAAACCCAACGTGGCCACCAGGGCTCGAGCCGAATTTCTTCGGGGCGCGCGGTATGCCGGCCGTAATCGAAGATGTCGAAATACTGGCCGGCGAAAACGTTCCAGTCGCCGTCGAGAAACGCTTTGCGCAGGTGCTCGGGCAGCGTCTGGAGTGTGTGACGATAGTCCGCGTCATTCGCGTAGATCGGGTTGTCGCTTAGCCACGCGCGAATGAATTCGTAATCGTTCGCATCGTAGAAATCTGCTTGGTCAAAACCTGCCGGAGGTTTGTGATCGACCCACAGCGATTTCACCCAGGCGTGGCCGATATTGCCGGGGTTCGTTGCGCCGGCCATGCTGCAAACGCTTCCCGGGACGGGACAACGGTTGCGCGAAGTAAGAAACTGCCACTGCTTGAAGGTGAAGTGCGTCAGCTCATCGAGGCCGATGAATAGAAACTCGGCTCCCTGATACTGATAGACGTCGTTCTCGCTGCGGCAATAGCCGAAGCGCGTCGTCGAGCCATTCCGCCAGGTAACGACGTGCTTCGATTCGTTGTATTTCTTGTAGAAATCCCGCGGGACGTCGCGGCGGAAGTACGCGAGCAGCGATGATTCCAGCTCGGGGTACGTGCGCCGAAGCAGAAGCGTGTCTGTGCCGGGCCACACGTTGGCCTGCATGATCGCTTCCCAGAGCAACGCCTTGGTCTTGCCTGGTCCCGCGGCCCCGCCGAAGAGCCGATACTTTGCAGGACTGTCGTGGAACTGTTGTTGGCGCGCGAAAGGCCGGTAGTAGGCGCTGAAATCCACTTAACGATAAATCTTCGAGAATCGACTGCCCACGATCCAGGCAGCAACAGAACTGAGCATGCCGGCTTTTACGCCCAGGCCGAGCGTGTGCCAGGACGCGAGGAACGCGCAGACGAATCCGGCGACGCCCAGGACCTTCAGCACATAATCGAGATAGATCGCGTTTGTGAGTTTTCCGAGAAAAGACTGCTGAGGAACGGTAGCTACTGTCATTGTTTGTCTCCCATTGCTGCGCGCCTGGCAACCGCGCTGTCAATATCGATCACAATTTCCGGCGATTCCTCCGCAGTTGCAGAGGGCCCCTTGCCATATTTCATTTCCAACAAGCGCTCGGCCATGCGCTGAGCGATCTTTTCGTCCTTCGATTTGACGAGTCTTGCGCATGCGATGTAGAGGTCCACGTGTTCGTGCATGGTGTCCACAAAACCGGTGCCCGTATCGGGCAAGCGCTCGGAACCAGGGGGAATGTTCACCATATTTTCCTTCTCTTTGGTTTTCTTGTTGCCCTTCTCGGTTTTTTCGACGACTTCGCTTGGGACGCGCGACGTTCCGGAGCCGGCGTGATTTCTGCGCGTTCCACGCTGGCGCTTGGCTTTCCCTTCGGAAGGCGGAGCCACCTCAGCGCACGCATCGCGTTCCTTTCCGGCCGGGGCGGAGGACGCGCCGGCCGCAGCGGGAAAATCGCGTGCATCGTCAGACGCAGCCCTGCCCATGTCCAGCGGCGCTTCCGTTTCCTGCGCCGTGCGGGAAGGGGGAGCCGGACCATGACCGTTCACTGTTCCTGCGCTCGTATCATGGCCGTTGCTTTTCATGTTCGGAGTTTCCCTCCGATTTGCCGGAGTTGTGTCGCGCGTCCGGCGAATCTGTCCCCGCGAACCGGGGTCGAGCATCGCGGGACGCGCTTTCCGCCCTCCCGCGATTTCTGAATTATCGTTGATGAGTTCATGACGTTTTCGCATTGCTTGCTGCGGGCCTCTCGCAGGAGTTGCGGCTGCTCATGCGCTCCGGGAAGCCTCGGACACAGAGTCCAAGATAGACGCCGCAGATGGCCTTGAGATGGCTGCGGCAAAAGACGGAGTTTTTCTCGGCTCGGCGCTTGCACGGATTCCACGCGTGAATGCAATTTGTGGAAGCGCGATAGGCAATGCATCGCATTCTGCGTTCACCGCGATCGAATCGGATTGGATGAATCGACTAAACCAGAAGCTTGGCCGTGAGGCCGCTGCCGCCGGTGGAAGAAGTGAACTTGATACGCAAAAATCGCGCTTGCACGCCGGTTACGGTGCGCGCTTCGCCGGCGGTGTTCGTGGTGGTGTCGAGCGTTTGATACTCGGCATCGACGTCGGCCATGGCGCCTTGAAGGGCCATGCTTACGGCGGTCGGCGCTGTTCCGAAAATGGTTTGCCAGCGCACCGCGGTGCCGGTATCCGGCTGGCCTGCGTAGCTGGGGATGGCAAACTGGCTGCCCGCCTGGGCGCTGCCGGGAAAAGTCTCGTTATTGAAGCTAAAGCCCACGTCACCGGGCATCAGAGAGCTCGGAGGGAAGGCGTTTTCGTAGCTCGGCATCTTGGCTCCTTTGGGTGCGCGACTTTTTCGCGCGGTACCGCGTTAGAAAGTGTTCAGAGCTCTTGGAGAACTCGTTCGTGCAAAGACACTTCGACGCCTGCGTCCGGAAGAGCGCGAAGGTGTTCGTGTCGGATCGAGATCGAATTTCGGATGGGGCTAAGGCGCTCGGAGGGAGCGCCGAATTCCGCCCTAAAAAGCAAAACGCCCCGATTGAATCGGGGCGCACTTTTCTACGAAGAAAAGTGTACCACATTTCTATTTTTTGTCAAGAGAAATCTTTAAATATTTTTACTTTTTCTTGCCTCCCTTTGTTTTCAAGAGCATAGTCGCCCTATTCCCTCGGTATTTAGCCCACCGGAACGTCAAGGAGGTCCAACATGCCGCATTATTGCCATCAAGTCAGCTATACGAAGGAAGCCTGGGCCCGTTTAATGGCCGATCCTCAGGATCGTCTGGATATTGTCCGTATCCCCATCGAAAAGCTGGGCGGAAAACTGCACTCAGCGTTCTTCGCTTTTGGCCCTTTCGACGTCATTGCCATCACCGAGATGCCCGATAACATTTCGGCCGCGGCGATCGCCATTGCCTTCGCCGCCGGCGGCGCGGTGGCCAACATACAGACCACGCCGCTGATGACCGCCGCGCAGGCCATCGAGGCCATGCGCAAAGCCGGAACTTGCGGATACAGGTCCGTCATTGCCCGGACTGGATCGGCAGCGAACGCCTGATCGCATGGCGGCAGGGGCCGGCAACAAGTCCAACGCCCTCGCGGCACCCCGATTCCCTGGCACGGGTTTAGATCCGTACAGGGGCCTTCGTCGAGGTGCGCCACGTAATCTTCTCGACTTTCATCTATTTGATAGTTTAGACTCCAGTCATTCCGCTTTGCAGAAGCCACCTAGGAATAAAAAGCGGAGCAGTTCTTGTGAGGAGCACGCCATGAACATCGGGGAACGCTTGCGCTTCCTGCGCGAAGAAAAGAACCTGTCCCAAGGCGACATCGAGAAACGCACCGGCCTGCTGCGCTGCTATCTTTCCCGCGTGGAGAATGGCCATACGGTTCCTGCGATCGAAACATTGGAAAAGCTGGCTCGCGCGCTGGATATGCCGCTTTACCTGCTTCTCTACGATGGCGACCAGCCGCCCAAACAGGATGTTCCGGCCGCCTGGAAGCAATCCCGACGGAATGACTGGGGCAGCTCCGGCAAGGACTTGCGCTTTCTGCGCAAGCTGCGGCACTTGCTGAGCAAGATGGAGCCGCAGGATCGCTCTCTGCTGTTATTCACGCTTCAACAGATGGTCAAGCGAAATAAAGCGCCGGCCGCTCCCGCGGCGGAAAGTGCTGATTCTGCGGCAGCGGCGGCTAACTCTGAGCAGGCGGCAGCAGCCACCGCTGCGACCTCCGGGAGTTAACGTTGCGGCTTTTGCCCTCAGCAGCCTGCTAAACTCTGATCGTGGACTCGCAGAGAACAGCTCCGCGCCTGGCCAATATTCGACTGCACCCGATTAAAGCGCTCGACCCGGTTTCGGTGAGCGAGGCCCGCATCGGACCTGCCGGTGGCCTCGAACTTGACCGCGTCTGGGCGCTCTATTCCGCCGACGGCCGCTGGGTCAACGGTAAACGCACTGCCGCGATGCACCTCATTCGAGCCGCGTATTCTCCGGACGTCAGCTCCGTTACGCTCACTGTTCCCGGCGATCGCCGCGAGATTCCTGCGATGACCTTCGCGTTCCCCGGCGACGCGGACGGCGCGGCCGAGTGGTTCAGCATGTATTTCGAGCAAGCCATCCAGGTGCGCTACACGCGCGAAGGCTTTCCTGACGATGGACTCGCCCCCGGCCCAACCATCGTTTCCACGTCATCTCTGGAGGCGGTGTGCGAATGGTCTCCTGGCATGACGCTTGACGAAGCCCGGCGGCGTTTCCGCACCACGCTCGAAATTGATGGCGCAGTGTCTGCCGATGCTCCTAGCGTGGGTGGCGCGGCGGTTGCGTCGGAAAAGCTGCCTGCGTTCTGGGAGGATCAGCTCTTCGCCGAGAGTGAAAGCAGCGTCGTGCGCTTCCGAATTGGAGATGTCGCTTTCGAGGGCAGCAACCCCTGCGCGCGCTGCCCAGTTCCCTCTCGCGATTCACGAACTGGCGCCCTCAGCGACGGCTTCCAGAAACGCTTCAGCGAACTCCGCCGCGCACAGCTGCCCTCGTGGGCTCCCGCCGAGCGCTTCGACCATTTCTATCGCCTCGCCACGAACACCCGCGTCCCCAGCACCGAAATTGGGAGGATCCTCCGCGTCGGCGATCCGCTCACGTTCTGAAGCCGGTCGGCAAATCAGCCCTCAGAGAAGGCCGGCCCTTGTTGGGACATGTCTTGTTCAGTGATTTTTAGGGATTCCAGATCACTCGCGGCGAATTCTTCTGCGATTTGCAGAGCCTCGCTCTGATAGTCCTCATCCTCGGCCATGCCCTGAAACGCAGCGTCCATTTTTTCCGGCACAATCTTCCCTCGTTTGGTGTCCAATAGCTAGGCATGCCGCACCTCGTTAGCTTCAACCTGAAGGTATTGTGGCCGATGCTCCCAACGCTGGCCCGGGTATATATTCTCTTCATTTGTGTGGCGTCTGCATATATTTTGATTTCCTTGACGCGAACAGCCTTGAAGCTGCGTTCGCTGAAGCGATTCCCTCTTGCGAACAATTCTGAAAAACCAACCCGGCACGCACTAGCCGGTATGCAAACCCGCCTCGCCGGTCTGCGCCAATTCCTTTTCTTTTCCCTTCTGCTGTTCGGCGTCTGCTTTCTGTTGGAGCTTCCATTGGCGTTCATCACGCTTGACGAATCGAGATTATCAGTCTTCTCCACAATCCTAAACCAGGTGGCCGCGCTTGCGGAATTTGGAACCGATGTCCTCTTTGTTTTTCTTCTGCTGCACTCAATTCAGTGGATCGTTTCCTCTCGCGTCCAGGCGCTGGCGCGCGAGCATCTGCTTGATTAAGCGTGCGGATCTGAAATCAATTCCCGCCAGCGAAATATCTTCTCGGGGGAAACATGCCGCGGCGCAGGAGCTCTTTGCCGCATCGATTCCGCACTTCTTCCGTCCAGGTCACCCAGCTTCGCTCGCTCAGTCCGAGAAAGTGCCGCGCATTTTCGTAGGGAGCGAGACCGAGATAGTACAGCCGGAAGAGCACCATGCGCGAAGCCCAGTCCGGTCCCTCGAGCGCCTTCTGCCCGGCCAGTGCGAAATCCGCAACCCACTCGTTGAGCCGCGGGCGAATGTCCGGCCGCCACAGATACTTGCCAGTTTCCTTCCAGTTTAGGGCACCCACACCACGCTTCGACTCCAGCACTTCGCGTGCACCGCGATAGACTTCCCAGCACACATCAAACGCTAACTCCGGTTTTACGCCCATGGCACCTCCGCCGCGGCGCACGCGTGCTGCGCCCTGTTCACCGAGTTCCATCAGCCGATGAGAATCGCCAAACCCTTCAGCCGCTACTGCCCTCAGCAGCTCGCCACGGCCAGCGCTCGGTACTCTCTGCGCCGGTGATCTATCTTCTTTCTTCGAGCCGGCTTCTTTCTCCGGACCGGCGCGCGTCGCTCCGGAAGCACCGAGTATTCCCAGACCGCGCCAAAGCCTTCCGCCCGCATCGTTTTATCCACGGCTCTGCAGCGCTTCACTACGGTGTACGCTCCGAACCGCGGCTTCCTCATGTGCCGCAACTGTGCCGAAATGCTCGCCGGCGGGTAGTGCGTGAGCTTTGTCAGCTCGTCGAGCGTCAGCCACGTCGCGCACTGCCCCGCGCTGAGCATCACGTCGCGAATCACCTCCCGTTGCCTCCGCAGCTGCACCGGCTTGGCCTCTTCTTGCTTCGTCCTCCGCATCGTCATCGCCTCCTTCCCTGCTCTTCATCTTTCTCGTGCAGGAAAATCGTCATCGGGTTCGTCGTGTTCTTCGGCTCTTTGCAAAGCGCCATCTTGGAGCTGTTCCTCGACGTCCTCCGAATCCGGCGTCCAAGCCGTCCGGTCAGGATCTTCGTAATCGCCCGCGCACGCGCTGCATGCGCGCAGCGCTGGTAAAGCGGCACCTGGCGCTTCCGATCTGGTAAACTGTCCCGGCCTGCCGTGCGCGGAGGGGGAGGCCACGGCGCCAGAAAAGTTTTCCACAGATTTCCACAGGTCATTACCTCTCAGTATTCTTGACATGTCTTACTCTTTATATAATATTCACAGCGTCCCATTCCCGGAGGCCCCATGACCACCCGTTCGACCCAGCCGCCCTGGGAGTTCCTTCTTTCCGCTTCGCGGAACTCCCTGCAGAGTTTTGAGCTGTCGCGTCTCGCGCATGCCGCAAATCTCCGAAAGGAAATTAGCGCGTTGATCGATCAGTGGATGGAGGAAAACGCAGCCGCATTGCTGGCACGCTGGCTGATGGAGCAGCGCGAACGTTCCGCTCGCGTGCCGGATATGCTTGCGGCCGCCGAATCCGCAAAGAACGGAGCCCATTCCGTGTCCGATAATTTTCTTGCGGATCGAGCCGCCTTGCAGTCCGTAAATGGCGGCCCATCCTGAAGTTTTGCAGGCTCTTTGAAGCTGGTTCGTAGCCCTGGCCCTGAATTCGTCCCCGATTCTCCGCCTCGCCTCGCTGCCAGAAGGTGTGCTCGTTGGAGCACAGGCAAACACCAAGTCCGCTCTCGCCGAATTCCGCCGCGCCGGAGCCTCCCACCACTGCGTCCACCCGCCCATTGAATCCTTCATCGCGCCACCCCGCCTGCTAATCCAAAAGCAGACTTACGTCATGGCTGCGTTATATGTATTAGAGGACACTTATGCGGGAGGGTATACAGTCAGGTTGAAAACACGCGCGCGGAAACAGGCGAGGCAACAGCATTGAACTACTGAAGATAAAAGCGAGGACGACGAGTTGGACTTAACGCGCAGGAGCTGCGGAGGCCGGCTCTTTTTCGAGGAGTTGTTCTTTCCGATAAACTAGCGAATTGATGTCGTAGGTAGCGAGCTCAAAACCGTGCCCATGCGTGATCGCATCTGTGGGACAGGCTTCAACGCAATAGCCGCAGAAAATGCAGCGGGAATAATCAATGTTGTAAACGCTGGCGTAACGCTCCCCGGCGGAGATTCGGTTAGCATCCGTGTTTTCAGCGGCTTCGATGTAAATGCAATTTGCCGGACAGGCGGCGGCGCACAGGAAGCATCCAACGCATTTCTCGAGCCCGGATTCGTCGCGGTGCAAGACGTGGATGCCGCGGTATCGAGGCTGAAAATGCACCGGCTCGAAGGGATAATTCTCCGTGACTGTTTTCCGAAACATATTACGGAAAGTGACGCTGAATCCCTGGATCAGTGTGGTGAACGTCTCGCCGACTTCTCGTAGGATGGATGCCATAAGCTAGGAGTCTAACAAAGGGCTGATGCGCGGGCAAATATCTATCCGCGGCGCATGGAATAAAATAAACCGTTTACACCTTCAGAGACTCGATAATTTGCTTGCCGTGAAAACGTCCGTTTTCGATGAATATCTCGCCCGTGTGCCGGCCACCAATCACCACACCGGCCAGATGGATTCCGGGCACGTTGCTCTCCAGCGTGTTGGGATCGAGCGCAGGCTTCCGTGTCTCCGGATCCAGTTGCACGCCGAGGCTCTCGATAAACTCAAAATCAGGGTGGTATCCTGTCAAGGCGAACACCTGTTTCGCCGGCAAGCGCTTCTCGCCCGCGCCGTTTTGCACCACAACTTCATCAGTGGTGATCTGTTTCACGCGTGTCTCGAAAAGGGCCTTCACCTGCCCTGCCTTAATCCTGTTCTCGATGTCAGGCCGCACCCAATACTTAATTCCTTGACCTAGTTCCGCGTTCCGATGCACGAGTGTGACACGCGCGCCATTGCGATAGAGATCCAAAGCAGCTTCGGCCGCGGAATTCTTGCCTCCGATAACCACGACGTCCTGATTCCAGAATTCGAAAGGTTCGGAGTAATAATGCGAGACATGTGGCAATTCCTCACCGGGGATGGCCATGATATTTGGAAGATCGTAGTAGCCCGTCGCGACGCTGATCTTTTTTGACGTGTATCGCTCTTCGATTCCCTTCTCTGTCTCAGTCACCACGCTAAAGTTGCCGTCGTGCCCATCCACTCGTAGCACCCGCTCGAACAAGCGCAACTCCAGCTCAAAGTGTTCGGCGGCCTTGCGATAATATTTCAAAGCCTCGACGCGAACCGGCTTCTCCGCCGCGCTTACAAGAGGCAAATCGCCGATTTCGAGCAGCTCCGGCGTGGTGAAAAACACCATGTTGACCGGATAGTGGTAAATCGAGTTGCACAAGCAGCCTTTATCAATCACCAGGGGCTTCATGCCAGCGCGCTTCGCTTCGATGGCGCACGCCAGCCCGGTAGGCCCTGCACCAATGCAAATAATGTCGTAGGTCGCCATGAGAATTTCAGTTTGCCGGGAGACTGGGAAAATTGCAAATCGATCGTGATTACTGCGCTTGCGACATTTCCAGAGTTTCCGTGAGTTCTCGCCGGAAAGACTCGAGCTCCTGCAATCGTTCTGGCGTGGCAGCCAGTTCGGTTTTCTTCCACACGAAGACGTCGCCGGAACTGCGCTTCAGCTTCACACTCAAATATCCATCGATCAGGTAGGACGGCGACGCGAGCAGCTTCAGTCCGCCGTTAGGTATGGTCGATAGAACCACGGCACATTCGCCGCGCCGTACGCACAAAGCGCTCTCGTAGGGAGGAATCGCTATCGGACGAAACCCGGCCTCAAACAACCGTTCCAATGTCTGCATCTGCACTGGAGTAAGTTCGAGCATGCGTTTGGTGGGACAGACTTCAGTCTGTCAGCCGTGAAGTTATGTCAAGAAACGATCAAGCCGCCGTAGAATCCGCTGCCGACGAAGACCCCTCAAGCTGCGAAAGAATTTCTCGCAGCGTAACAATCAATTCGTCGCGCGAAACATGGCTCTTCTTGAACTGAATGCGAAATTTGAAGCTCTCATTCTCCGGCTCGAAATGGAAGATGAATGGCTGTGGCCTCTGAGGCCCGCCCTGCTCATCGCGGCGTTCGCGGCGCGCTTCGTCGCGCGTTAGGCCGCCTTGCATAATCCGGTGCAGCATTTCGATCATTCTTTTTTCGGTCGGCTGCCGAGCGATCTGGAGCAGTAACGATTTCGAAATGATCCCATGCTCGACGCACTTCTTCCGCAACGATTCTGGAATATTTCGCAGCGAAAGCGTTTCCGTTACCGAAGAACGAGCGCGCCCAATCTTCTTGGCAACATCTTCGTGCGTGTACTCAAACTGCGTCGCCAAACGATGCAAGCCATCCGCTTCCTCGAACGGCGTCAAGTCCTTCCGCTGAATATTCTCAATCAACGCGATTTCCAACGTCTCCGCGTCGTCCGCCATCTTTTCAATGCAGGGAACTTCGCGCAGTCCCGCTGCACGCGAAGCGTGGTAGCGCCGCTCGCCGGAAATGATGTAATAGCAATCCTCGCGCGGAACAAAGCGCACCAGAAGTGGCTCGAGCACTCCCTTTTCCCGGATCGATTCCGAAAGTTCGCGCAAATCTCCCAGCGCCTTGCGTGGCTGGTCCGGATTGGGCCGGATCTGATCGACGGGGATCATTCGTCCCACCGCGGCACCGCTATAGCTTGTCAGCGATTCGACGTAGTGCGCGTCATGCCGCATCTTCAGCGTGATGGGTAGCCCGATTCTCTTCGACACGTTGGATCACCTCCGCAGCCAGTTTCTTGTACTCGATGGCGCCGGGCGATTTCGGCGCAAACGTTAAGATTGTCTCTTTGTAAGCCGGGCTCTCCTCGAGCCGCACATTCTTGCTAATTTTTGTTTTGAACAGCACTTCGCCGAAAACCGTACGGATTTGCCCATGCGTATCGCGCGAAATATT
>JBARBE010000393.1:0-1615 GCA_049792735.1 Candidatus Acidiferrum sp. | reverse complement strand
CATGCAAACCCGCCCCCGCTCTCGCCTTCTGCACCAGGCCCTCTTCGCCGCAGCCCTCTCCCTCAGCCTTTTTGCCGCGACGTGCCCCGCCAACGCGCAAGGTCCGTACCACGTTCTCGACCACTGGAAGCTCGCCGACACTGGCTGGTGGGACTATCTCGCCGTCGATTCCCCGGCGCACCGCGTCTACATCACCCGCGGCGACCACGTCGACGTCCTCGACGCCGCAACCGGCAAATCCATCGGCACCATCGGCAATCTCCACGGCACCCACGGCGTGGCATTTGACACCGCCGGCAAGCTCGGCTTCGTCTCCGACGGCGGCGGCAACGCGGTCGTCGCCTTTGACCGCGCCACCCTCGCCATCGTGGCCATCATCCCCGCCGGAACCAACCCCGACGGCATCACCTTCGAGCCCGCCACTCACACCGTGTGGGCCTTCAATGGCCGCAGCCACGACGCCACCGTCATCGACGCCGCCACCCTTAAAGTCGTCGCCACCATTGCCCTGCCCGGCAAGCCGGAGTTCCCGCAGGCCGACGGCACCGGCATCGTCTACGACAACATTGAAGACAAAAGCGAAATCGTGCGTCTCGACGCCCACACCATGAAGCTCACCGACACCTGGCCTGCCGGTTGCGATTCGCCCTCCGGCCTTGCCATCGATACCGCCGGCCACCGCCTTTTCACCGTCTGCGACGGCAACAAGATGGCCGTCCTCGACTACACCACCGGCAAGGTCCTCGCCACGCCCGCCATCGGCAGCGGCCCCGATGCCGCCCGCTACAGCGCCAAACAGAACCTGGCCTTTGCCTCCTGCGGAGAAGGCGTGCTCTCCGTCGTCGACGCCAGTTCCGCCGATTACAAAACCATTGAAACCCTGCCCACGCAGAAAGGCGCGCGCACCATGGCCTACGATCCCGCCACCGACCGCGTCTACCTTGTCACCGCCGACTTCGGCCCGCGCCCCGAACCCACGCCCACCAACCAGCGCCCCCGCCCCGCGATGATTCCCGGCACCTTCACCGTGATCGTCGTCGGCAGATAGTAAGCATCACCACAAATCTGGGTGCCCCACGTTGCCAATGCGCCCCAAGTGCCATAAAATGAGCGCCTTGAGAATCACGCTAAAGGATTTGTGCTAGTTTTGTGCTACACCATCGGCGGCAACTCTGTTTAACAGAAGTAATTGCCGAGTGGACGACAATCCACTCGCAACCTAGAATCATGCCTGTCTCAGGGAGCGGGAGGCAGGATGTGATAGGGATCGAAGTTGAGATGTTCAACCCAAGCAGCACTCCAGACCACTTCTCCGTCACGATCTACATACGACAGAGACTTCTCATTCTCCGTGATGCATAACCCGTCTTGAAATGTGCCCGTGGACAAGAATCGTGGGGGAATGGCGAACTGGCCGTTTGGATCAATGAATCCAGTCTCGCAAGCAGCGGCGATGGTTTTATGAGCCTCTCCAGAGCCAGTATCTACCGCAGCCAAGCCGCCTGAGAATCGGCCCGCACGCAAGAAGGAGATTTGGACCGCTGTCATACCCTCACGGTCAACATACCCGGCGCGGCGGTCCAGAAGGACAACGGCTCGTCCTTCGCAGAACTCG
>JBARBE010000392.1:0-12970 GCA_049792735.1 Candidatus Acidiferrum sp. | reverse complement strand
GCCGTTAGGCGCGGGATACTATACGCAATGGCAAACTTACGCCAGCGGGAAGTCGCGCTCGACTGGCAGGGCCGTTACGAGGGCTGCTGCGCAGCTGAACCCGTTCGAACGAAATTGACGCTTGCGTTTCCCGCCGGCGAGCATGACGCGGCGCTCCCTACTCTACTAGACGGATTTGCTAGCGGAATGTTGCAGAAGATAAAATAGGAAACGGGCACACCACTAACTCCGAAGAATTTTAGGGAGATTTCAAGCGGCACTCCATGAAAGGTGTGCCGCCATCTGAACGGAAGATTTGCTTAGAAGCGGCTCGTTACCAGCGGTTTCCGCGGTCGCCACGATCTCCACCCCCGCCGCGTCCGCCCCCACCGCCGTGCCCGCCCCGCCCACCACCCCCACCACCATGACCGCCCCGACCACCGCCATACCCCCCGCCGCCGCCGCGACCACCACCACCGCCGCGCTCAGCTTGCGGCCGAGCTTCGTTGACGACCAGGTTCCGCCCGCCGAAATTTTGGCCGTTGAGCGAGTTAATGGCGCGGTCTGCGTCTTCGTCAGCTTGCACTTCGACAAAGGCGAAGCCGCGCGATTGACCCGTGAAACGGTCACGAATGAGATTGACGCCCGAGGGAGTAACGCCAACTTGTGCGAACCATTCCTGAAGCTGCTCTTCCGTCGCGGAAAACGGAAGATTGCCGATGTAGAGCTTCTTCACCTGCCCACTCCTTCTGCCCGGAACCCAAGTAAGAGTCGCGGAGCGCGCTGAAGGACAGCGACCGTACACGGGGAGCCGGGAGAATCGAGGCACCGCGGGCGCGAGACCGGCACTTCAGCGGTCAGAGGCATACTCTCGAAAATTAACCCTTTTTGCAATGGGAAAGCGTCTAGCGTCACTGGGCGGGTTGTGGGCGAATGAGCAGCCTTGGGTGGGGTCTTTCGAGCGATAGGAGGCGCGGTGGGCTGGGCTTGAGCCCGGGGTTGTCGAAAGGTGATAGGATGCCGCCAAATTGGCTGGCGAGAGGTTCGAGAGGAATAACTGAATGCGGGGAACGATGATGGATTTTCCGTTGACGCTGCCTGTGATCTTGGAGCGGGCGGGGAAGCTATTTCAGAGAGTCGAGATTGTGTCTCGGAGGCCGGACCGATCCGTCGTTCGAACGACGTATGGGGACTTTTATCGCCGAGCGCGACGGCTTGCGGACGCGTTGACCAAGATGGGTTTGCGGCCGGGCGATCGAGTCGCGTCGATGATGTGGAACCACACGGGACATTTGGAAGCGTTCTTCGGCGTGCCGTGCGCGGGCGGAATCCTGCATACACTGAATCTGCGGCTGCATCCGCATGAACTTGCAGCGATTGTTAATCACGCGGAGGATCGGTTTCTGCTGATTGATGATGTGCTGTTGCCGACGTTCGAACAATTCCGGGCAAATGTGTCGTTCGAACGGGTGATTGTTGTGCCTTACGGCGGGGGCAGCATCCCGGAGGAGTGCTTGAACTACGAGGAGCTTCTTGCGGGCGCGAGCGATGACTTTTGCTATCCAGTGATCGACGAAAATGACGGGGCGGCGATGTGTTTTACGTCGGGGACGACGGGCAACTCGAAAGGGGTCGTCTATTCGCACCGTGCGCTGGTGCTACACACGTTTGCCGAGCTGGGGGTGGACTCGTTTGCCGTGGGGCACCACGACACGGTTCTCCCCGTTGCTCCTATGTTTCACGCCAATGCCTGGGGCTTGCCATATTCCTGCGCGATGGCAGGCGCACGGTTGATATTGCCGGGGCCGAACGTCGATCCGGAGAGCGTGCTCGACCTGATGGCCCAGGAGCATGTCACTATCGCCTGCGGTGTTCCGACGGTGTGGCTCGGGGTGCTGGCCGCTCTTGAGAAAAATCCAGGGCGCTGGAAATTTTCCGGGCCCGTTCGGATTGTGATTGGCGGCTCGGCTCCGCCAGAGCGGCTGATGCGCGCGCTCGATAAACATGGGCTGCACATTTTGCACCTCTGGGGCATGACGGAGACAACGCCTCTGGCCACCGTGGGGAAACTGAAACGGCACATGAAGGAATGGACGGTCGATCAACAGTATGAAGTGCGTACGAAGCAGGGCTGGCCGACGCCGTTTATCGAATTGCGAGTGATGCGGCCGGAAGGATTGGAAGGCAAGTCCGTGGAAGCGCCGCGCGACGGGGAAACGCCGGGGGAACTAGAAGTGCGCGGGCCGTGGGTGGCGGGCAGCTACTACAAATCGCCGGACCAGGCGCACCGGTGGACGGAGGACGGGTGGTTCAAGACGGGCGACATTGCGACGATGGATGAGGAAGGATTCATCAAGATTGTGGACCGGGCGAAGGATTTGGTGAAGTCCGGCGGGGAATGGATCAGCTCGGTGGACTTGGAAAATAAATTAATGGGGCATCCGGCGGTGAAGGAAGCGGCGGTTGTGGGCGTGCCACACCCGAAGTGGCAGGAGCGACCGGTGGCCGCGGTCGTGTTGAAAGAGGGTGCGCAAGCTACTGCCGAAGAGTTAAGGGCCTACCTCGCGGAGACGTTCGCTAAGTGGCAGCTTCCGGATGCGTTTGTTTTTGTCGAGACACTGCCAAGGACATCGGTGGGAAAATTCAAGAAGATTGCGCTGAGGGAACAATTCGCCAACTGGAATTGGGATCAATAAGTTCGTCGGGTGTTTTCCCCTATCGACCATTCAAAGCAAGTTGGACTGCGATGAATGCGGATGTTCTGTCTCTTGTGAGCGCACGCCGGGCGGCGCGGGGCCGAATGTTTTTCGATCCGACGTGCTAAGGAAGGGAGAGCTGCCAGCGAAAGGGGCGGAACTCGGCGAGTCGCGCAAAATCGCGCTCGTTCACGGTGATGATGGTCATACCGTTGCGCGCAGCGCTCATCGCCAGCAGGGCATCATTGCAGAGGCGGGATTGGCCAATCTGCTCGTACCCATACTTTAGAGCGAGCCGGGAGAGCAGTTTACCGGTGTGCGCCCAATCGCGAAGGTTGGGTACGAGAATCCGCTGCGCTCTTTCGAAATCGCGTTCCAACCGCTCGACAATACGAGCATCGCGAGGCTTTACTCCGGCATAAAGCTCCTCGAGGACGATAGAACTGAGCCAAACCGGAGCTGTCGGAGAAAACCTCCGAAGCTGGACCACCGCGGCATCACCCGCTCGCAACGCCTCAATGTAAAACGACGTATCGAAAAAAACGGGGCCCATCTATTTTGCCAGCTTGCCGAAGACATCCTTGACGGTGATCCCGCTGGCCACAAAACGCTCATTCGCTTCCGCGACGAGTTGATTGCGTTTGTGTTCCGCAAGAATGGCATCGAGCGCACGTTCGATGGTCTCCGTCTCGGTTTTCGCCCGCAGAACTTTCTGGGCGCGGCGAATCTTCCGGGAGTCGAGCTTGAAGTGCTTGTGCGAAATGCCTTGTCTCGCTGCGCGCATCGTTTACCCTCGCAGACAGACTAACATGCAATGAACATAAATAGAAGAATTATGAACATCGCGATTTCAGTAGTGAATGGCGTGGACGTAACGAGCGCCGGTGGGTCATTTCGGTTCTCGGCGGCGGGAAGCCGTTCGAGGGTTGCGGATCGGAGGGTTCAAGAACTTGGAGTTGAAGTCAAAACCCGCACCCTGAAAACCGCAGGGATGCGGCACCCCTTCAAACGCCCGGAGCACACCGCGAATTCAACGCTCGACTTCCGAAGAGTTTAAGGCGCGGCCACCCGCCATTTTTGGGGCAGACATTCGCCAAGTGGCAGCTTCCGGACGCGTTCGTCTTTGTGGAGGCGCTGCCGCGGACTTCGGTGGGGAAGTTCAAGAAGATTGCGCTGAGGGAACAATTTGCGGATTGGAAGTGGGAGTGGGGCAGAGGCAGCGGCGAGCAGGTGTGGGCGGTGGCGAGAGTCTAGCGACGGCGAGAAGAGCGGGCGAGGTGGCGCTGGTCGAGGGCTTGGCGAATCAGAGTTTTGATAACGGCCTGGCGGCTGACGTTGAGTTCTTTGGCGGCGTTCTCCAGTTCTTCGAGCATGGCGGCGGTGAAATCGACGTTGACGCGCTGGATGGGCTTCATCATTTTGCCGGAGTTCGAGAAGAAGCGCGAAATGTCCTTGCCGCGATCAGCCATGCGGGCGATGGCTTCGGCGGTGAGAGGTTTTTGCCTAGGATGCGTTTTCTTCATAGAGTTTCCGTTCTGCCGGAGTGGCTTTCCAGAGAGTCACGAGATGATAGAACTCCCCTTCGCCGTCTTCACGAATTTCGAAGATGACCGAATACAGGCGACTGCCTACCCAACCGATGGCGCGGTGTTGAGCGGGGAAATCGGACCGCTGATCGGCGTAGTAGGGATGAAAAAATATCTCCTGCACCTCCTCGAACCCGATTCCACGTCTTGGATTGCGGCGAAGGCTGCGGCTTTTTCGCTCATCGAAGTGGAATCGCATGAGGTATAACAGTTATACCATAGAAACCTGGCAAAGCCGGAGGAAAATCGGCGCCCAACACGCCTCTGGGCCACCCGCCACCCCATCAAACGCCCGTAGCACACCGCGAATTCAACGCTCGACTTCCGAAGAGTTTAAGGCGCGGCCACCCGCCAGAAAAAAAATGGAAGGAAAGACCCACCCTTTCAAAAGCCAGAAACGAAAGGGTGGACCACCCAAAATAGAAAAGACGAATTCAAAATCGTTTCGGAGAATTTAGGGTGTACCACCCGCCAGTTATCCAGCACCACAGGTGATGCACCGGCGGGCTCCTTTGTGTTGACTGTACTTACTCTGCGGTTAGGTGTCCAGGAGGCTGACGAAAGTGAGTTGAGGTGGTAGGCTCAGGGCTCGCGGAGGCACAGGTGGGTGAACCTCAGATTCAACCTCATCGGATAACGAAGCCGATTCAGCTGCTGGCGGTCTGGATGGCCGGTTTGATAATTCTTGTTGGTTCGTTCCTCGCGGGAGCGCGACTGCTTACCGAGCCGTATTGGCTCCCACCGGTCCTAGCGATTTCGGCTGTGTCGCTGGTGCCGCTGTTCTTAGGGCTTTTGTTTTTGTTGCAGACAAAGTTCAGGCCGCAACTTCAAGAGGATGTTTATTACTCTGTATGGCTTGCGCGCCAGACGAAACTATTCGAGGACTTTACGCCTGAGAATTTGCAGGGCGGACAGACCACTCCGTCGCTTGAGGTGCCACTCTCTCTCTCGACAAATCCGAAATTTCCAGGAGTTGAGAACATCGAACAGGTTCGCGTAGGGAGGTACAAGAAGTATCAGGGAGTTTTTCTGGTTCACTCGTGGCGACCATCGCGGCAGCGGGGTCAGGCGGCGGATATCGTGCTCGTTTTGCAGCAACACGGAGATGGGCCGCTTAAAGCCGGGCAGGTGGATCGCGTCGAGTACTCCCTTGGTCCGAAATTCTTCCGGGGTACCGTTGTGAAAAGAAATCGTGAGGAATGCTTTCGGTTAGAAGTTTCCGCGTACGCTCCAATGCTGTGCGTTGCGCGAGTTCACCTAAAAGACGGATCGAGTTTCGATTTGGAGCGTTACGCCGATTTCGCGTGGGACGTTGCTTTCGCACAGGCCCTGAGCGGCATTAGCGGTATTGGCGAGCGTCCAGCGAAGCGTCGCAGCTGGCTCTCAGTGGCAACGCGTTGAGGTTGGGGCGGGGTTTAGCCTGGTTTTATCCTTGGCGTGGGGGAGACCGGTCATCTGTTTTGCCACGGGGCAAGGTGAGCGTGGAAAATCCCCGTGCGTGACGGGCGAAAGTCGGAGGGAATTTTGCCCCGAGCGTCGTCCCATCCTTGCTGAAGCGGTTATCAGCCCGCTCGGAAATGACGGCGCTGCGGGCGGCGGGAAAAACGGAAGAAAGCGGATCCCTCAGGGCCAAAAGGCGGCAGAGAGATTTCTCTCTGCGCAGGCCGACCGCTTTGCAGGAGCAAAGCGAAAAGAAAAAGCGTCCGCCTGCTCCGTTCGAAATGACCGGCGTGGGCTAGGAGCGGCATGTATCAAGCCGGAAGATGACGCCCTGAAGGACGTCGCTACGACAAAACCCGAAAAGCAGATTCCTCGCTTCGCTCGGAATGACAGGTAAAGGGAGGGATAGGGTTTGGGCGTGGGAGGGCGCTGGCTGAACGCGGACTAGTGGTTTTCTACGCGTATGTCGGCGAGCTTTCGGAAGTCCTGATCAAAGGTGGCCACGGGAGTGTTTTGGGCCGCGGCGGTTGCGGCGATGAGGCACTCGACGAAATGGAATTTGGTTTGTCGATAGAGCTTCAATGCGTCCAAATGAACTGCGGCATCGCTGACCTCAACGCCAGGGCTGGAGATTAGCGTGGCCAGCGCCGAGGAGATATCCGCGCGCGGGCGGCGATAGAAGGAATCCAAGACGAACACGCACTCCGCCAGAACCGCCGGCAAAACGACAATGACGAGTTCGCCGCGGTCGCAGGCATCGAAGAGCTTTTCCGCGGCTTTGGCGTGTTTCTCATGGTCCTGGACCAGATAACGGACGATCAGGTTGGTGTCGATGAGCCTCCGTTTACTCACCGACCGCCCTCACGCTTGCGAGCAGATTTGGCCGCCGCCTCGCGGATTTGAGCGAAGGTCATCCCTTTGCCCTTGTCGCTGGAAAGCGAGCCCTTGAGCGAACGGGTGCCTGGGTGCACGCGGATGGTAGCAAGATCGCCTTCCACCGCGTATTCGAGCCTATCGCCGGGCTTGATGCGCAACGCCTTGCGAACCTTTCCGGGAATGGTCGTCTGCCCTTTGCTTGTTACTGTCGAATGTTGCATCGTGGAATCCTTACCGGTTGCACAATTCCTTACATTTTGATTATGCCTTGCTTTATGGCTACTGGCAAGGCGGAAGAAGACGCCCTGAAGGGCTTCGCTACGAACAGCGGAGACGCTTGGCTGGGGAGCGCGAAATCGCAGGCGAGCGGGCATGCTCCTGCGTACGCGGGCAAGTAGAAGGATGACCCTGGTGTAGAACGCTGCTAGAAGGGAAAAGCGGGAGCAGGGCTCCCGCACTCCAAGGACGGGTCTGAAGACCCGCCACTACAGCGGCCCGCCCTCTGAAGAGGGCGGCTACAGGGCTGCGCAGAAAAAGCAGATTCCTCGCTTCGCTCGGAATGACATTTAAGAGGAAAGAGGATCTTAGGCACTGGAGGCCGGGAGGGATTGGATTAGGGAGGAGAGTTCGAGGATTTCGAGGTGCGGGGGGTGGTCGAGCCAATTGTGGCGCCAGCAGACGATCACGTCGCAGCCCGCGATGGGGTGGCCGTGGTCGCGGAAATTGCGGCTCTCGAATTCAAATTCGAGGTGCACCCGCTGCCAGCGTTGCGGAGCGATCTGCCGCTTGGCTTCGCAGTCGGGAAAGCCCGATCGCACCGCTTCGACGATATAGCCCAATTCTTTGGCGACCATGCCGAAGAGAAGTACGACTCCTTGTTCGTTGACCGGCTCGTGCCGGATGCCGCGGAAGTCCATCGGATGGCCGTAGGTGGGTCGCCCGCGCAGAGGCCGGTAGCGAAATTTGCTCGGCGGAGGACAGCTTTTGCTCAAATTTCCGGTAGCACAGGCACTCTTGCCTGTGCGCCTTTCGCCAGCCAGCCGAATCCTTGCTGCCTCCTACAAGAGGGCTCATAATTGGGCGTCACTGACTTCTGACCAGGGAGCGCCACGTCCATGCCCGCGAAGAAATTGTCCGATACTGAAGTGCAAGCTCTCCTTCCCAAATTGGCTGGCTGGAAAATCGTGAACGGGAAGCTACACCAGGAATACGTCTGCAAGGATTTCGTGACTGCCTTCGGCAACATGACCCGCGTCGCGCTGGTTGCCGAATCGATGAACCATCATCCCGAATGGTGTAACGTCTGGAACAAAGTGGTGATCGACCTCACCACCCACAGCGTCAAGGGAATAAGCGATTACGACTTCGTGCTCGCCGAAAAAGTCGAGGACATCTTCAATCCAGCACCTGGCGTCCTCCCGGTCAAATCAAAATGACCCGCGCCGGCGAATTAACTCGAACCCATGTCCCGGCTGGCAGTAGCGCTTCCGCTGCTCGCACGAGAGGTGCGGAAACTGCCGGGCGATTTTTGCAAAAACCGTATAGTCCCACTAGCCTCAGCCCTATGGTCCGCGTGCTCCTGGATCAGGTGAAAGCCACGAGAAACACAGTTTAACTACTGGGCAGCGCGATTTATGAAGGGCGGCTGGATTTTCCGTTGACACCTGCGCATCGCAGTGCTACAAAACCCCAACGACAAGCTCTTTGGTGGTGAGTCTCTTACCGCAATCCATTCAGCGAGTGAGGCCGCAGACCTGCCTGGCAGGGCAGGCTGCATGGCCGCCGAAGGTCTTGTCCTGTAACACCCCACCCCACCCCGGGAGGTGAGAACCCCGCGGTTTTCACCTCCTTTTATTTTCGTAAAATCTCCTTGCACCTTTTCTCTTCGTGGGTTTGACTTTGCTTTTTCGTTTCGTTCTCTCAAGTTGCTTCCATTCTTGCCTGTACATAACTCTCGGTTAAGATAGTTCCCATCTTGCCCGAATCCGAGACAACCAGCCCTCCGCCCTTGTTAGCGCTGCGCGACGTCACCGTGGTGCGCGGAGAGTCCACAGAACGGCCCGCGCTCGATGGCATCTCGCTTCAAATCGACGCGGGTGAACACGTTTGCATCCTCGGGCCGAACGGCTGCGGCAAATCCACTCTGATCAAAACCATTACTCGCGAGTGCTATCCCTTGGCGCGGGAAGGGTCTTCGATCTCTATCCTGGGCCGCGAACGCTGGAACATCTTCGAGCTTCGGTCCTTGCTTGGCATCGTGTCGCCGGACCTTTTGGCGTCTTGCACAACAGACGCAACCGGCCGCGACGTGGTCCTTTCCGGTTTTTTCAGCAGCACGCGCATCTTTCCCCACCACCATCCTGATCCCGGTCATCTGGCGCGCACGGAAGCCACACTCGAGCGTCTGGGAATCGCGCATCTCGCGGATCGTGCGGTCTCTCAGATGTCTTCGGGAGAAGCAAAGCGGACGCTGATCGCGCGCGCGTTGGTGCACGATCCGCAAACTCTGTTGTTCGACGAGCCCAGCAACGCGCTAGATATCGCCGCGCAATTCCAGCTTCGCGATACCATGCGCCAACTCGCACGGAGCGGCCTCGGCATTCTGCTCGTCACGCATCACGTCTCGGAAATCATTCCAGAAATGGAACGCGTCGTGTTGCTGCGGGAGGGCCGCATTCTTGCCGACGGCCCGAAACAAAAGATTCTGACAGCAGAGCGGCTTTCATCCCTATTCGGAGTACCCGTCCGCCTAGTTCAGCAGGACGGTTATTTTCACCTGTATTAGGTCAGCGGGGCGTGCGCCGTCACCGTGCTGGATCTCGCGGACGCGAACCAGTCCCACAAGCCCCGGAGACCGATCGCCACAAGAAGAAGCACAACGGGATCGATCGGATGGCGATAGCGCAGCGAAGTATGCGTTACGTAATAAAGCAATGGAAAGACCGCGGGAATAGCGGCAATCGGAAGTGCATACGGATTTCTGCGGGCTAGAAGTACGACGATGCCGGCAATGGCACAGAGCAGTGCAGCATCATTGCTCAACAATATCAGGCGGAGCCATAGCGAATCCGCGCGACGAAATGTTGTCAAAGGAGTTGCCGTCCCCGTCCAGAAATCCACAAACCGCTGCGAAATGAGCCATAACTCGATGCGCGGATGCGTCTCGATAAAAGCGAGCGCTTTCTTTTTCTCTTCTTCCATGAAGGGCATCTCGCCCATGCGGAGATAGCGGAGAATCTCGCGGTCTTGTGTGACTGGGCCGGGTCGAAACTTGTACTGGTCTTCATAGTTTTCGTTATTGCCGACGTACAGCTCAAAAGCAAAATTCGAACGCAGCGGAATGAGTTTGTGAAACTGAACGTAGTTGCGGACGGTCCAGGGCACGCAGCACAGAACAGCGATTGCGGCGGCCAGAGCAGGCCCCACGAACCATCTTGATTTGCCTTCGAAATGGCGCGCCCGATAAGCGGCCCACAGCAAGAACACCGGAAAAAGCAAAGCGACGGCGGGGTTGGTGAGAAGAGCAACGCCCCATAGCAGCCCGTAAAGACTCCAGTCGCGAAGACGGTGCGATTCCGCCAAAGCAAGCGTGGCCCAAAGCAAAACGGCGACCAAGAGCGCCGACAAGCAAGTGTCCCAAATCCATTCAAAGGGAATTATGATGGCATTGGGAAAAAGAGCCCAAAGCCACGCTGCGCCGCTGCCCACGCCCAGACCGGCACCGCGCTTGCCGGTGTAGAAAATCGGCACGCACGTCACGCTGGAGAATAGGATGTTCAAAGACAGTGCGGCCACAAAAGAGCGGAGCGTATAGATACCAAAAAGCTTGAAAATTCCCGCAAGAATCCAGGGATAAACAGGCGCGAGCCAGGCCGTGGGGCCACTGTCCCTCTGGAACGGGGATGAGTACCCCTTCCCGCTGGCAATCGAATAAGCGATGTGTCCGGCTTCCGTCTGGAATGGGACGATACTCAGAACTTTCGCGGAGAATTGCCGTTCCTGATAGCAAGCGAAGCCCACCCGCGTTGCCACGCCAACAATCACAATCAGCAGAAGCGAGCTTGCGGCTTTTTGCAGAACGCTTATCATCACGCTCTGTCTCTAACAAGCCTTCGACAAATTGTCTAGATAAATACATTCCTGGAGCAATTCAGAAGACAAGAAAATCGGCGGAAATTATGGAGGAAACTCAGCTACTTGTGCTCAGGCCCTTTAGAGCCGGTTCGGGCTTCCGGGTGTCTCGAACTCCAGTCTTCCGGTGGAAACGCCACTCGCCAAAATGCCGGCCGCGGCTCGGAAAACTCCAAGCCAATTTCAGCCTTGCCCGCGCGCACCGGGCCAAGATACACAACGTGGGACTCCTGCTCTTCCTGCGTGCGATTATGCTGCATGAAAACCTTGCTGCCGCTCGTCAGGCGAGCGCTCAACAGAATCAACGCTCCATGTGCGTTGATCGCCAGCGTTTCGGTTTCTTCAACGAACTCCTTGCCCTGTGTGTCCTCGCCGCGAACACGCACCGCCACTTGCATCAGCACCCGCTGGCTTCGGCGGCGCACCACGGGACCTCGGGGACCTGTATGAGCTTGTGCCATCGCACCTCTCAGCGTTAACTATACCGGGTCAAATTGCAGTGTCGAGCGGTAACACAGCAATAGGTACTTAATCGTGACAGCGCAATATGTTTATATTGGGGGCCCATTTAGGTCTTAGACGGAAGTCCGCGGTTAGCCTCTTTGATCCATGGGAACATAGTGCCGCGTGTCGTGACCAAGGTAAATTTGCCGGGGCCGCGCAATTTTCTGCTCAGGGTCCAAGAGCATCTCTTCCCACTGCGCCACCCAGCCGGAAGTCCGCGGAATCGCAAATAGCACCGGGAACATGGAAATCGGAAAGCCCATGGACTGATAAATCAGCCCCGTATAGAAATCCACGTTCGGGTAGAGTTTGCGCTTGATGAAGTATTCGTCTTCGAGAGCAATGCGCTCGCACTCCAGCGCAATTTCCAGCAGCGGGTTCTTGCCCATCAATTCGAAAACCTGGTAGGCCACATCCTTGATAATCCGCGCGCGCGGATCGTAATGCTTATAGACGCGGTGGCCAAAGCCCATGAGCTTTACTTCGCCGGCCTTCACGCGCTTGATAAACTCCGGCACTTTCTGCACCGAGCCGATTTCCAGCAGCATGTGCAGCACTTCTTCATTCGCGCCGCCGTGCAACGGGCCATAAAGCGCCGCAATAGCCGCCGCCGTCGCCGAATACGGATCGACGTGCGAGCTTCCCACTCCACGAATCGTATTGGCCGAACAATTCTGCTCGTGGTCCGCATGCAAAATGAAGAGCACATCGAGAGCATGCTCAAGCGTGGGATTGGGGCGGTACTTCGCTTCGGTGGTCCGGAAAAGCATGTTCAGAAAATTGCCGGGATAGCTCAGTTCGTTGTCCGGATAGACGTACGGCATCCCCAAAGTGTGCCGGTAAGAAAACGCCGCAATCGTCGGCATTTTTCCGACCAATCGGTAGGTCTGCTTGCGCCGCGACTCCGCGTTAAAAATGTCCTTAGCGTCGTGATAAAAAGTCGATAGCGCCGCGATCGTCGAGATCATCATCCCCATTGGATGCGCGTCGTAATGAAACCCGTCGAGAAACTTCTTGATGCTCTCGTGAATGAACGTGTGATGTGTAACGTTGTACGTCCAGTCCTTTAGCTGCGTTGCGGTTGGCAGCTCTCCATGTAGCAGCAGATAAGCCGTTTCGAGATAAGTGCTTTTTTCAGCGAGGTCTTCGATCGGATAGCCTCGGTAGCGCAGAATGCCCGCATCCCCGTCGATAAACGTAATCTTGCTCACGCACGACGCCGTATTATTGAATGCCGGATCGTAACTCAGCATCCCAAATTCAGCCGGGTCCACCTTGATCTGCCGCAGGTCCATAGCGCGGATCGCGCCGTTCTTGATAGGGATTTCGTAGCTTTTTCCCGTGCGGTTGTCCGTGACGGTGAGGGACTCGCGAGATGCGGAAGCTCCATCGGTCTTTTTCGTTTGCGTGGCAGTCGGCGCGGAATCCATTGAACAATCCTTAGCAGCAAGCATCGCAGATGCGCTTTACTTCACCACTCTACACCAAAGAGAGGCCGCCGGGAATGGGACTTGCGACGCCGTAAGTGTAATCAGATGTTTGCTTTGCATCGCGCGGAGGCCCAGTCCGTCAACCTGCGACGAAGCCTCAGACTGTGCCTCTTGACAATAGTCGTTATAACGAGTATTATGCTAGTGTCAATCCCAGGAGGTAGACCATGATCGACATCCGCAAAAGCCAAGACCGCGGCCATTTCAACCACGGCTGGCTCGATACCTATTTCACGTTTTCCTTTGCAGACTATTACGACCCCAAGCA
>JBARBE010000391.1:0-2852 GCA_049792735.1 Candidatus Acidiferrum sp. | reverse complement strand
GTCGAGGGCAGCGACCCCGGTAGCGACGAGCCCGCCAAGCACGTCGCGCACGGTCAGGCCCGGCATGGCCGGCACGGGCTTGTCCATCTCGGCCGGGGTGCGCCCCGCGAGCAGGTCGCGAACGCGCTGCCTGGTGGCGAGCCAGATCTCCCCGTTGTCGCCGGCGATCTCTCTGCCGATAATCATGCAACTAATTTAGCCATCACGTTGTCGGCTGGCCAGTTGCGACCGGGCACATTATTGGTTAGTTTATTTTACTATACGGAGGTGATCTGATGGAGTGGCCGCTGGGCGGGCTGTGCCAGGGCGAACAGGCCGACATTCCGCAGCTGACCGCGCGCCGGTTCTGGGAGGACGTCAGCCACCCTGTCCTGGGCCGCTACACCGCCCAGGACTACCCGGCACGGCTGGCCGCCGCGCCCGCGGTGCACAACCGGACGCACTCTCCGATGCTCGGCGAGCACAACGAGGACATTCTGTCCGGGCTGCTCGGCATGACCGCCGAGGAGATCGCTCAGCTGGGGCAGGACGGCATCATAGGAACCAGGCCTGCCAGCGCCGATTCGTCCCGGGGCTTAACCTGACGGGCTCCCGCGAGAAGGGTGAATTCGCTTGACATCCTCCACCCGCCTAAAGGCTGGGGATTCCAGCCGCGGCTGGCGCCGCGCTGTTGGTTCGCGGTTCACAGGCCGGGCAGCCCCGTCGCCTCCCCGCGCAGCCACGGCATGCCCCGCCGCGGTTCCGTGCCAGGTAGTGCATTTGCCTGCTTCGCTATCGCAGACATGTTCGATTGTATCACCATCCGGAGGGAGGAAGCGGCGTTTCTGCCCCGGCCTGAAGGCCGAGATCTCTACGCCGTGATCCTGATGAGCATCGCCATGCTGCTCGACATGGCCGCCTCGGCGTATGACAACCGCACCGCGCTCGGGCACGAGTCCGATGGCATCAGCTACGAGTCGTTGCGGCGCACGGTGGCAGGCGGGGCTGGGCTGATCCGCGCGAGTGCCGCTGGCAGCGTCGCTTTTATCGGTCTGAACGGACCGGCGTTCCCCTCGCTGCTCATGGCCTCCGCGGTCGCAGGTGTGCCGTTCAGCCCGCTGAACTACCGGCTGAGCAAGGACGGCCTGGCCGAGCTGCTGGCCAGGCTGGACCGCCCGCTGGTCGTCGTGGACGAAGCGTTCGAGGACGCGGTACGCCAGCACGGTCAGGTAATGACCGTCGAGGCGTGGCTGTCCGCCGCCCGCGCGGCGCAGGAGACACCGGCGGCTGACGTGGCCGACGAGGACTGCGCGGTGCTGCTGTTCACCAGCGGCACGACCGGGCGCCCGAAGGGCGTCGTGCTCCGCCACGAGAACCTGGTCAGCTACGTGATCGGCACGGTCGAGTTCGCCTCGGCGGACCCGGACGAGGCGGTGCTCGTCAGCGTGCCGCCCTACCATGTCGCCGCGATCGGCAGCGCGCTGACGAACCTGTACGCGGGCCGCCGAATGGTGTACCTGCCGAATTTCGACCCCGCCGCGTGGCTGGACGTCGTCGCGCGGGAGCAGGTCACGGGCGCGATGGTGGTCCCGACGATGCTGGCCCGCATCGTCGACGAGCTCGGGGAGACGCCGGCGGAGGCCCCCGCGCTGCGCTCGATCGCCTATGGCGGGGCGCGGATGCCGGTGACCGTGCTCGAACGGGCGCTGCGGCTGTTTCCCGCAGCGGGCTTCGTCAACGCGTACGGCCTGACCGAGACGAGCTCGACAATCGCGGTGCTGACCCCCGACGACCACCGCGAGGCGCTCGGCAGCGACGATCCGGACGTGCGGGCGCGGCTGGCATCGGCCGGACGCCCAGTTCCCGGCATCGAGGTCGAGGTCCGCGGTGACGACGGCCGACCGGTCGCCGGCGACGAGGCGGGAGAGCTGTGGGTGCGCGGACCGCAAGTGTCGGGCGTCTACGAAGGCATCGGCTCCGTCCTTGACGCCGACGGCTGGTTCCCGACCCGCGATCGCGCGCGCGTCGACTCCGGCGGCTACCTGTTCATCGAGGGACGCGCCGACGACACGATCATCCGCGGCGGGGAGAACATCGCCCCGGCCGAGATCGAGGACGTGCTGATCCGGCATCCCGCTCTCAGGGACGCCGCCGTGGTCGGGGTGCCGGATGAGGAGTGGGGCGAACGGATCGTCGCGGCGGTCGTCCCGTACGAGGACGCCGCGGCCGACGCAGACGAGATCCGTTCCTTCGTCCGGGCCAGGCTGCGCGGCTCGCGCACCCCGGACGACGTTATTCTCCGGGACTCGCTGCCCTACTCGCCCACGGGGAAGCTGCTACGGCGGGAGCTCGTGGCTGCCCTGTCTTCCCCCGCGGCTGTCTCAGCCATAGAAAGGATGTGACCGAGCGTATGCAGCTCAAGATTGGTGCCAGGTACCGCAGCCAGGTCTGCCAGACCGAGATCATCGTCGTCCGCCCGTTGCCCGGCGAGGCCGATCTCACCTGCGGCGGTCACCCGGTCATTGACCTCAAGGAGACCCCGGCCGCCGGCCTGTCGCTCAAGGAAGGCGCAGACACGGGAAACGCCCTGGGCAAGCGCTACACGGACGCGAGCGGGACGCTGGAACTGCTGGTCACCAAGCCTGGCCAGGGCACCCTGGCCCTGGGCGGGGAGCCGCTGGTGCTGAAGGAAGCCAAGCCCCTCCCCGCCAGCGACTGATGTGGCCGTGACTCACGGCACGCGTCCGGGCGGGCAGGCGGCAGCCGGCCAGCCAACGGCCCCGACGATCGTCCTGGCCGGCCGGCACGACGGCGACGCGGTGATCTGGACGCCTGACGGGCCTCGGCTGACCGGGTTCGCCCCGCACCTGGCC
>JBARBE010000390.1:0-7106 GCA_049792735.1 Candidatus Acidiferrum sp. | reverse complement strand
TTTCTGCGAATGACCAAATTATTGAAGCCGTGTTTCGTTCCGTTCGGCGGCTTGAAGCGTCCCAAGAGTTTTCCCGTGCCGTCAAAATGCAACAGCTCGGTTCGCCCGTCCTCCGAAAAAGAATCGGCCCAGACTGAATCGTCGCTTGAATCCGCTGTGATTCCGCGCACCGGCAAAAGGGCAAAGCGGCCTTCTGGCACGAAATCGGATTTATTGCCGTCGCGGCCGATTTCGACAATCTTGCGCCGATTGAGGCTGCTCAGATAAAAAACATTACGCCGCTTGTCATAGGCCAGCCCATCAGGGATCAAATCTTTTTCCGTTGTCCGAAAAGACTCACGCGCCTGAAGCACCGCAGGGAACTCGGTGTGGACCGATTCGATCAGCGCAGTAAAATCGGCCGAATCCTTTAGTTCGAGAAAGGCCGGATCGCCGGAAGGATCGAACCCCTCGTGCAACGCGATACATTCCTTTAACAGTGCCAGCGCTCCGAGAGTGTCTCTCAAACGCTCTTTGGCCACAGCGAGAAAATAAAGCGGTGCTCCGCGGTCCGGAAGCGTGGGCTGCAGTTTCTGGACGGCCGCGATCTGGTCGCGGATTTGTTGCGCGTCCACTGGCTCGGCAGGCATGCCCTTAATCTCTTCCTGCTCCTGAGATCGGGCGCTCTGCGGCGAGAGTATAACGGCCAGCAGGACAACAAGCGGTAGATACTTTGAAACTCGGAGGCAACGGAAAGCCTTGGCATTGGCCCGCGCGCGAATTTGGACAGCCGGTCTTAACGGCGGATGATAAGAATTTTCGAGCATGAGAAGGCGAGCGCCGCGGTTCTAGACGGCTGCGAAGTCTAGACAAGCACAGCGCGTGGGGAAACATACGCCGGACGGGGCGACGGCGCGGGAGCGGACCGGGCGGCGACATGCCTCACGCGCAGATTACGCTGAACGCAGCGACCCCAGGCGCGCACAAAAGCGAAGTTCAATCCGCCTGCTATTGCCGAGCTGGCCAAAGGAATCAGCCGCCCGACCCATCTCTCCGCGGTTTCTTGGCCGAGCTTGACGGCCAGCCGTTCGGCGATACGCGGAGCCAATTTCTCGAGGATTTGTTTTTCGGCGAGGTCTTTGCCGTAATCGACCCCGGTCGCCGTGGCAGCAGCCATCCACAAGGCAATCCGATCGTTTTGGCCGCTCTGCTCGAATCCGTAGAGGAGGCAAAGCCGCTGGATGAGCCGCAAAGTCAGAAAGGTAAGCAGCCCGGCGTCCGGAATGATCGTAATCATGCCGCCGAGGCCGAAGCCGGCCCCTTCGAGAAGAGCGAGACGCTCGGTGTCCCGAATCAATATCTTGGCGATCGCATCCAGGCGAGCAAGCGGCACATGGTGCATGTAGCGGAAATTTGCCACCTCAAGCCCATGTTTTTTCTTGAGTTGCCGCCGGAACTCCTCCGGGTCGATCTCGATCGAGCGGAGACCACGCAGCAGTCCGAAGCGCGCAAAGCGCCCAAACGTTCGCCCGGCAACCGAGTTATGTAACCCTGCCATGCCTTTAAGCATCCTACGGCGGATAGAATCCGCTGGCAACCCCCCTGATGGACAGGTTGTCGTCCCTGGTTGCGCCCCCAGCTGGAAGGTTGCACAAATAGCGCAGGAAACCCACCGTACTACTTGACGCGGAAAATCTTTTGGGTAAACTGCCTTTTTCTCTATGGCCACCTTGCCACAAATCGTTCCCTCCGAAGTCGTTCACGACTTCGACTTCCCGCAGCGCGAAGCGGCGTTTTTCTACGGCCTCTTCCTGCGCGGCCATTCCGCGGAGAAGTTGCGCAGAGACATCGAGGTGCCTGCGCTGGTCCTTGCGAAGTGGCACCGAGAGGCAGAACGCGAACCGGAACTGCGCGATATCTTCACACGCATGGTGGAATATCGCAGGCACGTCTTGGCGATTTTCGATACTCTGGTTGGTTCCGACGTGCACATCCAAAGAGTGCAGTAAATATTCCGCAAGTTACGCCGCCCCACCCCGTCCAAGCATAAATGCTTTGCGCTGTCAGCAGCTGATGTCATCCTCGTTGCATAACCCTGTACATATGTTCAGGTCAAAAGTTGTCAGGCAACTCTTCGGGGATCCTTGGATTCTAACGAGAATCGGGGGCAAGTCTCTCAAAATGAAGGGGATTCCGCGATTGACGGACGGCTTGTCGAAGCGTAGAATCCAGAGTCCTGGAAGTTGAGGTGTGTCTATGCCACGGGTAATTCGTGCCCTGATTGCTACTGCATTCTCGTTTGCCGTTTTTGTTCCCGCACTATTGGCTCAAGACGCCCAGGATCCCAATAATCCTGCGCCTCCCCAGACGCTCAGCAAAGAGCAGAAGAAGCAACAGAAGCAGAAAGCGCGCAAAACTCTTAAGGAACTCGACGACCAGTACAAGCAATGGCTGAATGAGGACGTCGTTTACATCATTTCGCCGGAAGAGCGGAATGCCTTCCTTCAACTCGATACCAACGAAGAACGCGAGCAATTTATTGAGCAGTTCTGGCTGCGCCGTAGCAGCAATCCCGACCTTCCCGAGAACGATTTTAAGGAAGAGCATTACCGGCGTATCGCTTACGCAAACGAGCATTTCGCCTCTGGTATCCCCGGCTGGAAAACCGACCGCGGTCGCATGTACATCATGTGGGGCCCACCGGACGAGATTGATTCGCACCCCATGGGTGGAACGTACGACCGGCCCATGGAACAGGGCGGAGGTTCGACGACGACCTATCCATGGGAGACCTGGCGCTGGCGCTATCTGCCGGGAATAGGCGAGAACATCGAACTGGAATTTGTAGATACAACGGGCTCGGGCGAATTCCACCTCACTATGGATCCCTCGGAAAAGGATGCGCTGCTGCATGTGCCCGGCGCCGGCTTAAGCTTGCTCGAGTCGATGGGGTTGGCCTCCAAGACGGACAGGTTTACCCGCTCCGATGGCACCAATCTTCCAACTGCAATGGGCGGCACTCCCGCAAGCATGGATGAATTCAATCGCCTGGATCTGTACGCCAAAGTACAAAGACCGCCAGACGTCAAGTTCAAGGACCTGGAAGCGATCGTGACCGCGCGCATCGTTCGAGATCAGCTCCATTTCATGTGGCGCACCGACTTCATGAAGGTAACCAACGACACCGTGTTGGTTCCGATCACGATCCAGGTGCCGAACGGCCAGCTAAGTTTCCAGGCGAAAGATGGCATCCATACGGCGACGATGAATGTGTTTGGGCGCGTCAGCACCTTGACCGGGCGCGTCGTTCAGACCTTTGAAACTCCCATCACGAAGGACTTTCCTGACTCGCTTTTCCAGCAATCGCTTAAGCTGCAATCGATTTATCAGCAAACCGTGCCGCTCCGTCCGGGGCTGTATCGTTTGGATCTCGTTATTAAGGATGTTCAGAGCGGGAACGTAGGCGTCGTGAACACCAGGCTTGCTGTGCCGCGCTATGCAGACGATAAGCTCGATGCCAGCACACTGATTCTGGCTGATGAACTCCAACATGTTCCCGCAAATCAGATTGGCGCGGGACAATTCGTTTTGGGCTCGACCAAAGTCCGCCCGCGCCTGGAAAGCGATTTTAATTCGGACAGCCGCCTGGGCATCTATCTACAGGTTTATAACCTCAAGCCCGACGAGAAGACGCACAAGTCCAACGCCACCTTTGTCTACACGGTAAAGAAGGGTTCAGAGCAGGTGATGCAGTTCAAGGAAACTTCAGCAGAGATGAAGCAGACTGGCGATCAGGTGACCATTGAGCGCTGGTTGCCACTGTCTACCCTTTCGCCGGGCAAATACACGCTAGAAATTAATGCCACGGATGGAATTTCCAATCAATCCATTTCCAAATCGGCAGATTTTACGGTAAAAGGTACGCCAGAACCGACCAAAGCGGCAGCCAATACGGTTCCGGGGAGGTAGTAAGTAGTGATTAGAGGACAGGTCCGAGTTCTGGGGGCACTCGTCCTGGCCGCGGCGTTCGCGTCCTTGGGAGCGAATCCGGCGTTGGCGCAGTTGAAGTCTGTTCAGGGGGTTCTGTCGGGCGTGGTTCGCGACACTGCTGGCACCCCTCAAATGGGAGCCAGTGTGGAGTTGATCCCGGAATCCGCTGCATACCCGCTTCCCATCGATTTTTTCACGAACACACAGGGATTTTTCCGCGGCGAACGGCTCGCACCCGGGCTGTATACCGTGCGCGTAACCCTTGCGGGGTTTCTCCCTACTCTCGAGAAGCATATCCGCGTCAGCGCCAACTTGACCACGCTTGTTCGCATTCAGCTGGAATCGTTGTTTGCTTCCCTAGACCAGTTGCGGCGCGCTCCTTCCTCAGCAGCAAGCGAAGCCGATGATTGGAAGTGGGTCCTGCGCACGGCTAGCTCGGTCCGCCCAGTGCTTCAGTGGGTTGAGGAAGACCCGCTAAACGCTGTCAATGTGGGCTCGGACTCGGTTCCTGCAGAGCCAACGCGGGGACGCTTGGAATTTACCGATGGCGCCCGCAGGCCGGGATCGGTTTCGAATCTCCCTGCGAGTCCTGCCACCGCATTTGCTTTCGATCAGCAGCTTGGTGGAACCAGCCGGCTCCTCGTCGCGGGACTAATGAGCTACGACACGCAATCGCCCGCCGGCGGGATCGCCACCATTTGGCTGCCAACTGGCTCGCTCGGGTCCGGTCCGCACACCGCATTGGTATTGCGCGAATCGAAACTAGGAGACGCGGGACCGATGTTCCGAGGGGTTCGCATTGACCAGGGCGGCTCGATGTCTTTCGGAAATCGCGCGGTGCTCGAATATGGCGGCGAATACGTCTTGGTTGGTCTCGGTCGGCCAGCCTCCTCCTTGCGCCCGCGCATGCGGCTCGATGCGCGGATCTCGGAAGACTGGCAAGCATCCTTGATTTTTGCTTCCATGCCGACCGGTCCGGAACCGCTGGAAGCGGTCGACGGCGAGGCTGTAAGCCCATTGACAGCTGCATTGAACGAGATGGATGCATTCCCCGTACTCATGTGGCGAAACGGACGCCCCGTGCTCGAAAGCGGTTTCCACGAAGAACTCGCGGCGGAACGCAAGTTGGGAACCCGCGGCAAGTTGCAAGTAGCGGCGTTTCACGACGACAACAGTCACGTTGCCGTTTTTGGTCGAGGCAACAATCTCCCCATCGCTGATTATTTCCAGGACGTGTATTCAAATGGGTTTTCTTACGATGGAGGCTCTTCAAGCAGTTGGGGTACGCGCGCGGTATACAAGGAAAAGTTGAACGACGATATTGAACTCACTGCGCTCTATGCCTTTGCTGGCGCCCTGACGCCTTCGAGCGCGGCTGCTGGACCGCTGCGGGAGCTTCTTCATACTGCGGGACGTCAGGCTGCGGGTGTCAAAGTTTCCGAAAGGGTTCCTCGCGTGGGCACTAGGGTAACCGTGGGCTACCAGTGGATCAGCGGTACGACGATTACTCGAGTGGACAGCTTCGGCGATACCCTCTTCGATATGGAGCCGTATTTCCATCTTGGAGTGCATCAACTCCTTCCCAAGTTTGGCCCAGGCCGTTGGGAAGCCAACGCGGAATGCGACAACCTCTTTGCACAAGGCTATCTCACTCTCAACACCCAGGACGGTCGTTTGACGCTGATGCCCGCTTTCCGCACTTTCCGGGGTGGCTTAAGCTTGCAGTTTTAGTCGCAAATTGGACTTTAGAAAGCTGTATGCATCCTCCCAGAAAATGGATAGTCATCGACTCTCCATTCCTTGTCTTATGTAAGTCGTTGAAATATAATGGCGTTCTGGCCCGGTCCGGCTTCCAAAGAATGGACATTCGCTTGCACCTGAGATTTGGCGGCAGGGTGTGGCCGCGCTTGGGCCTGTCATGAAGCAAAATCTGAGAGTCAGCCTCGGGGCCGTCGTACTAGCGCTTGCAACGCTGGCGGCTTTGATTTTTGCCTGGCTGAACTTCGTCCAAAGAAGCGAATTCGAGTCTCCTGATGATGGCGTCGTTTGGCTGGATACGACGCAGGGAGTGCAAGCGCAGGAGGTAGCGCCAAGTTCCCCTGCCGCCCGCGCCGGCGTCCGCGCGGGTGATCATCTGCTGGCCATCAATAGCAGCTCCGTCACCCGGCAGGTGCAGGTCACCAAGCGGCTGTGGCATGCGGGCCTCTGGAGTCAGGTGCGTTACAGGCTTTCGCGCAACGGAGAGGAGTTTGAGACTCTTCTAGTGACTGCGCCCGCCGAGAAGCCCACTTCCATTGAGAATTACGAACGTGTCGTCGGCGTCATTTATCTCTTCATTGGGCTTTTCATTTTTGCGCGGCGCTGGAACGCGCCTCGCGCCGTGCACTTCTATATTTTTTGCCTGGTGTCCTTCATCTTCTATTCGTTCCACTACAGCGGGAAGCTGGACACCTTTGACTACGAAGTTTATTGGATCAAAATCGTGGCGCAGCTCCTCATGCCCGCTTTGTTGCTCCATTTTGCGCTCGTCTTCCCGGAACACACAGAGGGAACCACCCGCTCAATTTCCAGGCTCAGTCTTGTTTATCTGCCGCCGCTGGCGATTCTGTTTGTCCACATCAGCACGGCTCTGGGCGCGCTCGGTTTCGTTCCCTGGCTCGGCTCGCGCGTCCTACTCGACAAAATTGCATATAGTTATCTCGGCGCGTGTTTGCTGGCGGCAGGAATTGTTTTCTATCGGAATTACCGGGCGGCCGCCGCCGGTGTATTGCGGCAGCAGTTGAAATGGCTGACCGCCGGTACCTTCATCGGCACCGTCCCCTTTGCCGTTCTGTACATTGTGCCCTACGCGTTCGATTCAGCCACCAAACCGTGGATGAAATTCACGACGGTAAGCCTGGTCTTCATCCCGCTGTGCTTCGGCTACGCCATCATTCGCTACCGCCTGATGGATGTAGACATCATTTTCAAGCGCGGCTTGGCATACACCGCGGCGACTGCTGCCGTCGCTGCAATTTACTTTTTCTTTGTGGCGCTTATTCCGCAGATCTTTCACGCGCCGGCGAACGGTCCCGTCGGTGGCATCATCGCCATTGTCATCGCCGCCTTTCTTTTTCAGCCATTCCGCGAATGGATCC
>JBARBE010000389.1:0-1999 GCA_049792735.1 Candidatus Acidiferrum sp. | reverse complement strand
TCCCTGCTCAAAGGAACAGGGAGAAGATAGGCATCGAGCAGGGAGGGGGACCGCGAATACAGGGAGGTGACCGGGCGGCAAGCAGGAGTTGCGACTTTAGCCGCGAGGGGTTCCGCGCGGTCTCATTTGGACTTTTTGAATAGAATGTTGATCTATTATAATCGTGTAACGATCATTTGATTCGTCCGCTGCAGGGCCCGTCCGTTCCGAACTCGTGCGTCAACTTGGCTTGTCTTATTGCCCCCAAAAGAAGGAGAGTTCCGATCTGAAAACTCCGATGAAGCGAGAGGCGGGGACGCGGGCCGGCCTGACCAAGGCGGCGATCGCCGCAGCCGCCGTCAAGCTGATCGAAACCGGCGGCATGAGCAAGTTCAGCTTCCGCGAACTCGCCAAAGAGCTGGGCGTTGGGCCGACTACAATCCACGCCCATTTCAGGGGCGGGGTCAACGAGATTTCCAAGGCGATCGCGGCGGCCGCCCTTTCGGGTCTCGCGCCACCCTTCAAACCCAAGCAAGAGCCCGATGATTACCTGCGCGAGGTGTTGTTCAGCATCTTGAAGACGCTGCATGGCCGGCCGACAGTCGCGACGCTTGTCGTTCTTCAGCTCTCTTCAAATCCCGTTCTTGATCCGCTGCTTGCCGAGCGACTGCTCTTGGCTTTAGCCGAACTCGGAGTGGCGACCCAAGAGCGCCCGAAAATGTTCCAGCGGACGATGGGCGTCCTTCTGGAAATGATCTTGTCAGAGTCCTCGCGATCGAGCTCCGCAGAACAGGAGGAAGCCTCAGCGCAACTGAACGAGACGATTGCTTCTCTACCGCCGACGGAGTTTCCGAATTTGACGGAATTGCGCGAGGGAATCGTCGCCGAGACTATTCTGGTGGCAGGATCGAAGCCATCCCCCGAGGTCGCCGCAGCATACGTGGATCGGCTCGTCGCAACGCTCGTCGTCAATTGGAAGCGCGGCGGCTCTGTCAAACCACCATCGGCCCCGCTCGAAACCACGAACTTAGTGTGCTAGGTTCAGAATAGATCATCGATCTATTCGAATAGCACAACTGGCCGTGGATTGGATTTAGGACCAGCCTCGTTTTTTGCCTTTGACGATTCGCGCCGCTTGCGAGAATATTCTTTGGGTCGATTGAGAGCTCGGGCGCGCTCGCGTCCGAGACCGTGTGATGCGGGGGGCGTCCCCCTTTGCGTCTTTGGCGGTCGTTCTCACCAGAACTGGATGCACCGTAGCACGGCGCGCGCCGCATTGCGACGCCCGTGATTGCGGCTTTGCGCCCGGATTTGGCCGAGGTCGACCGGTTCGAACGGCCCCAGGCGCGGGTCGTCGATCTGAAACCAGGCGCCGATGGAGAAAATGCTATGTCGAAATCGGATGATGACAAAAAGCGTCGGGGAAGCGATCTGGCCCCCGACGCCGCCTACAAGGTCGGGAACAAGAAGCCCCCGCTGCACAGCCGCTTTAAGCCTGGCCAATCAGGCAATCCGAGCGGTCGTCGCAAAGGCCGCTCCAATTTCGGGACGACCTTGATGAAGGAGTTCTGCAAGACGATCCCTGCGACGCTCAACGGCAAGCCTGCATCAGGCGACGCCTCTTCGGCCGCCTCTCTTTTCCGCGCGGCGCCGCGTATGAAATCCCGAGTTGCATGCGCTCGATCGGAAGGCGCGGTCCATGCTCATTGGCTTCTCTTACTGCGAGTATTTTCGAGGACTTCCGCTGCTTTGAATGCTTCCCATGCGGCGGGATCGCCGGCGTGAAACATGACAACTGTCACGCCGAAGTGGTCGAACGACTGCACATAGATCGGCGTGAGCCGGAACGCGCTGTAGCCGTTTTGGAGGGTCAGTTCCGCTGCGCGTTGCAGCGTGGCCTCGCCAATGAAAGGCGCGCCTGACGGACTGACGTCCAAACGCACTATGTTGGGCGCGAGCGGCAATTCTTGGATGCCGCCGCAAGCCGACACGCCCAAGCAGGCGATGGCCGCAATGGTCA
>JBARBE010000388.1:0-2597 GCA_049792735.1 Candidatus Acidiferrum sp. | reverse complement strand
GGATTCCCGACCCTCGCCGCTGCGGTCAACTCGGTTCCCGGCCCGCTCTTCACCAATGCCAGCGGCTTTTTGACCAGGCTTGTATGCGGCCTGGGCGCATTTTCATCTGCTTTCATCCACGCCAAAGCCGTCGGATCAGGCTGCGGTATCGGCGCTCCAAGTTCCTTCAGCTTCTGCTTCGCGTCCGGCACCAGGTCCGACAGCGGATAATCCCTCACGATCCTCGTGTAGTACCTTGCCGCGACATCTTTGTGTTCGCTCTTCGCGAAAATATCTCCCATCATCCACAGCGCGCTGTCCGACTTGCTATACAGCGGATACCGCGTCGTCACCGTCATCAACCTTCCCGCCGCCGCTCTCTTGTCTCCCTTGATGTAGTAGTAGTAGCCAATCCGGTAGTCGCCCTCCGCCAGCACTTCCTGCACTTCTCTCAGGTCCTGCTTCGCTTGCGGCGCCAGCGGATCATTCGGATATTTCTCCAAAAACGTCTGGAACTCTTCCTCCGCATCCAGCGCTTGCGTCCTGTCGCGGTCCGGCTTTTCCATCTGCCGGAAGTGCGCCATCGCCACCTGCATCTGCGCGTACGTCGCCTCGGGTAGGAAAGGGAAGAACACGATGAAATCTTTATATCCAGAAACCGCCAGCGTCAGATTCGAAGTCCCGCCCTCTTTGTAATATGAATCCGCGATCGCCAGCTTCGCCTTCGCCAAATACTCGCTATCCGGGTACGTATTGATCAGCGTCTGCATGTTCAGACGCCCGATCTCGTGCCGGCCGTGCTTGATATCGTCGACCGCTCGGTCGTACAAAATCTTGTCCGGCTGCGCGTTGTTGTCGGCAGTCGTCGATTTATCGAGCTTTTTCTTTTTGTGGAAGATCAATTGGGCGTTGCAAGTCGCGGCTCCTAGCAAAAAAGCCGCGCCCAACGCGCAGCACGCCACTCCGCTCAGTTTCGCATTAAATCTTGAGGTCGCACTTCTCACAGTTCGGCCCAAACGTCACCTCTCTCGCGAATTTCTGGTTCCTCGCCGCAATTTCCGTACACACCCGCTAGCCACTGGCCCGCTTCACACCCAAACGTTCCAGCTCGTCGACCGGCGAGAACGCCCAAGTATAACCTGAACCAAAGGCCAGGAGCAGCAAGAACTTTGCCCCTCAGGACAGGTCCCCCGCTCACCGGCTCCGCCATCCTCATCCCCCTGTGATGCACCCTCTCGCTCGTCCGGGTTGCCCGTCCGCCCTCCCGCCCTTCATTATTTTTCAACGAAATGTAACAATGTCCCAGCCCTCCATGGCTACTATACCTTCACGCTCCCGAGGAGCCGCGGCCCGCCGCCCACTCACCTAAATGGACAAACGCAAATTTCTCTTCGTCTCTCTTTCCGGCCTCATCGGTGACATTGCTTGGCAAGTCCTAAAAGAAGGCCACGACGTCCGCTACTACATCGAGGCCGAAAAAGAGCGCGACATCGCCGACGGCTTTGTCCCCAAATCGAAAGACTGGGAACGCGACACCAAGTGGGCTGACATCGTCGTTTTCGACGACACCCTCGGCCAAGGCGCCAAAGCTAAAGCTCTCCGCGACGCCGGCAAGCCCGTCATCGGCGGCTCCGAATACACCGATCGCCTCGAAGACGATCGCTCCTTCGGCCAGGAAGAGCTGAAAAAAGCCGGCGTCAACATCATCCCCTATCAGGATTTCGAATCCTTCGATCCCGCCATCGAATTCGTCATGAAAAATCCCGACCGCTACGTCATCAAGCCCAGCGGCGAAGCTCAAAACGTCAAGCGCCGCCTCTTCGTAGGCGAAGAAGAAGACGGCGACGATGTCGTTCGGATGCTCGAAGCCTACAAGCGCGCCTTCTCCGACGAAATCAAGGTCTTCCAGCTCCAGCGCCGCGTCACCGGCGTCGAAGTCGCCGTCGGCGCCTTCTTCAACGGCAAAAAATTCATCTTCCCCGTCAACATCAATTTCGAGCACAAAAAACTCTTCCCCGGCAACATCGGTCCGCCCACCGGTGAGATGGGCACCTCCATGTTTTGGGCCGAGCCCAATCGGCTCTTCAACCAAACGCTCCTCAAAATGGAGCCCAAGCTCGCCGAAGAAGGCTACGTCGGCTACATCGATCTCAATTGCATCGTCAACAACAACGGCATCTATCCGCTCGAATTCACCAGCCGTTTCGGCTATCCCACCATCAGCATCCAGCAGGAAGGCATGCTCACTCCCATGAGCGACCTCTTCTGGGAGCTCGCCACCGGCGCCGAGCCCAAATGGCGCACCCGCAGCGGCTTCCAACTCGGCGTCCGCATCGTCGTCCCGCCATTCCCCTTCGACGACGAGCCCACCTTCGAATCCTTCTCCAAAAACGGCGCCATCGTCTTCAAAAAGCCCAACTACGACGGCGTCCACATCGAAGACGTAAAAGAAGTCAAAGGCCAGTGGCTAATCGCCGGCACCAGCGGCGTAGTCCTCATCGTCTGCGGAACCGGCCAAACCATGCTCCAAGCCAAAGCCCAAGCCTACTCCCGCATCAAAAACATCATGATCGCCAACATGTACTACCGCACCGACATCGGCGACCGCTGGGTCGAAG
>JBARBE010000387.1:0-3495 GCA_049792735.1 Candidatus Acidiferrum sp. | reverse complement strand
TCGCGTTCGCCCGCAAGCGTGCGCTCGACAGCGATGGCATCGCTCTCTCGGGCCGCGTTCTGGGCTGCTTCGCGGTCTTGCATGCTGCCGGCGCTTTCGCTCATCCGAATCATTAGACAGGAAAAGGCCCTTGCGGTTAGGTCAGTGCGGGAACAGCGAACGACACACCTGCGACTACTCTATAGTCTCGCTGTAAGTGCTGCAATATCACGACTATGCGCGGCCGTTTCTGGGGGTATGTTGCCTTCGATGGGAACAGCCAAGCCTTGGCTCATCGGCCGCTCACCCGAGCGCGGCTTGAACCAACCAAACTGCGTCCTCGACACATCGTTACTTCTGTATTTTCCTTTGTTCTCACTCGTATCTCAGCGCCACGACCGGATCGACCCGCATCGCCCGCCGCGCCGGCACGAAGCACGCCAGCAACGTCACCGCCAGCAGCAACACGATCACTCCGGCGAAGGTCAGCGGGTCCGCTGCCTTCACGCCGAACAGCATATCTGTCGCGTAGCGCGTTAGCCCCAACGCGAAAACGACTCCTATCGCCCCACCCACCAGCACGAGCCGCATTCCTTGGGCCAGCACAAGCCGCAACACGTCGCGCCGCTCGGCACCAAGCGCGGTCCGGATTCCGATCTCTTGCGTGCGCCTAACCACCTCGTACGAAATCAGCCCGTACAATCCGATGCACGCCAGCAGCAGCGCCAGAGCGCCGAACACACCTGAAACACGCGCTACCAGCCGTTCGTTGAAAATCAACCGGTCAATCTGGTCCGTTTCGGTCAAGATGCGGGTCACCGGCAGGTCGCTGTCCATCTGGGTTACGATCGCGCGCAACCTCGGAACTAATTTCATTGGGTCTGCTTCCGTGCGCACCGAAAACGACGCGCCGCCGCCCGTGATCGGAACATAAACAGTCGGCTCGACCGCGTCACGCAACTGCGCGTATTTCGAGTCGGCCACAACACCGGTGACTTGAAATCCCGAACTTTTCGCGAATCCCGCAGCGGGATCTCCCTCGTGCGCGCCAAACATCTGGCCCACGGGATTGCCCAGCTGCAAATACCGCCGCACCATTGCTTGGTTCACGATCGCTGGAGTTGGCGGAAGTTCTTCGGCCGATTTGGCGATTGCCGCGACGTCCGCCCCCGATTTCAAAGCCGCTGCCACTCTGCTTCGCTGCACTACTTGCTCCGTCGAAATCTTCTCTGCCGTCGCAAAATCCACCGCGTCGAAATCTCTTCCCTCCAGCAAGGGGATCCGCATGGTGTGGAAGAACTCCGGCCCCACGGGCATTACGTCCACAACCGCTGGCTCGTTCTTCGGTTTGCCTGGAACTGGATATCCCAGCTTGTTCATTCCGCCGGCAAGCAGCGGCATCCAGGAATAGCTCACTGCCGTCACTCCCGGCATCTTTTCTAGCCGCTCCTGCAGCTCGTGGAACAAATTGTCCGAACCGGCCCGCGTGTACCCTAGCGGAGTGGTGTCGAGGCTGAAGGTCAGCACATTTTTGGGATCAAACCCTGTGTTCACATTTTTCAGATTCTCAAGCGTCCGCACGAGCAGTCCCGCGCCCGCCAGAGCCACAATGCTCAACGCCAACTGCACCACAACCAACGAATTTGCCGCGCTGAACCGTCCTCTCTTCGCTCTCCACGCTGGTGTGCTACCGCCCGTCCCTTCCTTGAGTGCGGGTGTCAAATCGACGCGCAAGCCGCGGAGAGCGGGCGTCAGGCCAAACAGAATTCCAACGATGATGGTAACTGCACCCGTGAAAAGCAGCACCCGCGCATCGATCCCCGGGGTAAACGGCAGGTCGCGGTGCTGGCTCGCCCAGAGAAACCCCACGATTGATGGCAACCGCCAGACCGCGAACAGCGCGCCTACTGCACCGCCGACGCAAGAGAGCATCAGGCTCTCCGTCAAGAGTTGCCGCAGAATTCTTCCCTTCGAAGCGCCGAGGGCAAACCGCAGCGCGATCTCCTTCTGCCGGAATGCTCCGCGTGCAAGCATCAGCCCTGCCACATTTGCGCAAGCGATTAGCAGCACGATCCCCACGGCCAACATCATCATGTACAACGGCCTGGACAGATCAGTTCTCGATCCTGTTAGCCCTTGCCCGAGCGGCTCTAGCTCGATGGTCCCCCGGTCTTCCGGCTTGAGCATCGGCCGCCCAGAATCGCCGTATGCGCCGTGGTCAGTTTCATTCTGGAAGAGTGTACTTAGCTTCGCGGCCGCTAATTCCCGTGTCTCGCCTGATTTCAGCCTGCCGACGACCACAAGCCACCAGTAAGAAGCATCAAGATTTTGGTTGCTCCAGAACTCCTCGATTCGCGGCGCCATGGCAAGAGGAATCCACAGATCGATCGGCCTGCCCGGCGTGAGTGAATCGAACTGCTTCTCCGTCACTCCTATAATCGTAAATGGCACGCGGTTCAACAGAATCGTCTTTCCCACAACGTCTGCCGCGCCACCAAACTCGGTCCGCCAGTAGTTGAAACTGAGAACTGCGGTCGCCGGAGCGGAGGCAGTTTCATCTGCGCTGCTGATCAATCTTCCCAGTACGGGTTTTATCTCCAGCGTTTGAAAATATTCTCCTGTCACATATTTCGGCCCACGCACAGTGCTTGCCGCCCCACCGCCGCTCAAAACGAGCGGAGACGTGCCTGCAAACGCAGCAGAACTAGCGAAAGCATCCGCCTTCTTCTGAATCTCTCGAAAGAACGGAACTGAAAACGAACAATCCGACGTCATGGCTGGCTCGAATGACGTAATCGCTTTATCGAAATTCGATTCGCAATCTCCAAATTGGCCGAAGCCGGCGTTTGGCTGCGTTCGCGCCTTCCATCGCAGTAACACGAGGTGTTGGGCGTCCCTGACTGGAATGGCTCGCAGCAGCGCGGCGCTGATAAAGCTGAAAATCACCGTGTTTGCGCCTATGCCGAGTGCCAGCGTCAGAATCGCGGTGGCCGTAAATCCGGGGCTCTTCCACAGCGTACGCAGACTGAAGCGCAAGTCTTCATACAAATCTTCCAGCCAGCGCCAGCCCCAGGTATCCCGGGCCAGCTCCTTCACCAATCCAACATTCCCGAATTCCTTCCGCGCTCCGGCCTGCGCTTCGTTCTGCGACACTCCTCTTTCGATGCGTTCCGTTTCCGCCATTTGCAAATGGTGCTGGATTTCTTTTTCCAATTCATCGCTTCGCTTGCCCCAGTTCCACCAATGCTTCATGGGTGGTTCTCCTTCTTCGCCGGATTCAGCACTCCCGCGATTGCGTCCGTGATTTGCTCCCACCGCGTGCGTTCTTGCGTTAGGCGCTTTCTGCCCGCCGCGGTGAGTTTGTAAACTTTCACGTCCTGCTTGTTTTCCGAAACTTTCCATTCCGCGCCGATCCATTTTTTCTTTTCGAGACGGTGCAGCGCTGGATACAGCGATCCAGCATCGACTTGCAGCAGCTCGCCTGAGTTGGCGCGAATGGCCTGGGCGACGCCGTAC
>JBARBE010000386.1:0-1852 GCA_049792735.1 Candidatus Acidiferrum sp. | reverse complement strand
GCCGCGTCCATCCATTCCCGCGCCTGCTGGTAGGCGTCGCGCTGGCTCTCGGTCGCGCTGCCCACCCCGAAAGTGCGGTAGTAGCAGGTCCGGTAGCCGTTGAAGGAGTGGATGATGTCGAAGAAGGCCTGGTCGCCGGGCCGGATGATGCGGTCGGTGAAGTTGTGCGGATGCGGGTTGCACCGCTCGCCCGAGATCGAGTTGACCGCCTCGACCTGGTCACTGCCCAGCTCGTAGAGCCGCTTGTTGGCCAGCGCGACGATCTCGTTCTCGCGCACGCCCGGCTTGAGCACGTCGACGATGTCCTGGTAGACGCCGTCGACCATGGCCGCCGCCTGGTTGAGCAGCATGATCTCGTCCGGCGACTTGATGACGCGGGCGTCGAGCATGGACTGCTGGGCGTCGCGGACCGTGATCCCCTGCCGCTGAAGCTCGAACAGGAACGGGGGCTCGACGATGTCGAGGCCCAGCGGGGCGTCCGCGACCCCGGCCTCGGTGAGCAGGGACTTGATCTCGGTCACCGCGTCGCGCATCAGGCCGGCCTCGGGCGCGACCGCGCCGCGGAAGCCGAGGAACCCGGGCCGCCAGTTCTCGTCCGGCAGCCACGTCGAGTACAGCTTGTGATGCCGCACCGCCGAGCCGAAGTCCCACAGGATGGAGTCCCGGTCCCGGAACACCAGGGCGTAGCGGATCATCTTGTCGCCGAGCGCGCCGCCGATCCAGGTCTGCGTCGTGTAGCGGATGTTGTAGAAGTCGAAGAGCAGGAACGCGCCGCACTCACTGGCCTCCAGCGCCGCCCGGGCCCGGGCCATCCGGTACGTGCGCAGACGGCCGAAGTCGACGCGCTCCTCGTAGTCGACTCCCATGTGGCCGGGGGCACCGAGGGGCCGCACACCGGCCGGACGCTCCGCTGGGGTCATGAGGCTTCCTCCTGATCGACTCCGCCTGATCGGTGGGCGCAATCGTTTGCGACTTTACCCGAATATCTCGGGATGCTTCTGCAGCTCCAGCCGGGTGCGGCGCAGATGCATGACCAGTACCCGCTCGGCGTCGTCCGGGTCCCGCCTGCGCAGGCAGTCCAGCAGCAGGCGGTGCTCCAGGTGCGTGGCGCTCAGGCCGTCGGCCATGGCCAGCCTGGTGAACTCGCGCCGGTAGTGCTGGGTCGTGTTCCACATCCGGTGGATGATCTGGCCCATCTCGGTCGCCGCCGCCCCCGCGTAGCTGGACAGGTGGAACTCCCGGTCGGCCCGCATGAAGCCGTCGAGCCCGGTCCCGCCCTCCATCTCGCTGGCGAGCTGGCCGAGCCGGTCCAGTGCGGCGGCGTCCAGGTTCGGCAGGCTGGTGCGGAGCAGGAGGGGTTCCAGCCGCTCGCGGATGAGGTAGGTCTCGACGCACTCGCTGAGGGTCAGCTTGGTGACCCAGGCGCCCGAGTTGGCGACCAGGGTAACGAGCCCCTCGGAGTCGAGCATCCGCAGTGCCTCGCGGACGGGGATGCGGCTCGCCCCGGAGCGCGCCGCCACGTCCTCCTGCCTGATCCGCGTGCCGGGCAGGTAGCTGCCGCCCAGGATCGCGGTGCGCAGGCTGTCCGCGATCCGGTGGCTGGCCACGTTCTCGCGGTAGCCGGTGTCGGTGCTCATCATTGGGCCGGGTGCCCGGGATGCCAGAGCCTGACCGCGGCGTCCTGCTCTTAGGCCTTGCCGCCGGGGTAGCTCACCAGCTCGAACTGCATGCCCCACGGGCTGAGGCAGTTCTGCCAGCGCTGCCCGGCCGACGCGTTGCGGCTGGCGACCGGGCCGGCCAGCAGCCGGACCCCCTTCGCGCGCAGGTAGGCGACGGCCGTATCCATGTCGTC